>JBBJLY010000048.1:0-40099 GCA_037720695.1 Kofleriaceae bacterium
CACATCTCGGCGGCCTCGCTCTCGCAACTGCTCGGCCGGCCGGTCCGGCTCGAGCTCGACGAGCTCGTGCGCCGCGGCATGCTGTCGCCGCTCGACGGCGAGTACCGGTTCAAGAACGACATGACGATGACGGTCGCGTACGGGATGATCCCGGCCGAGGCGCGGGTCCAGATGCACCGGGCGGTCGCAGCGCGGATCGCCGGCGCGGCGGGCTATCGCGTCGGCCAGGACGACGCGTTGATCGCGCGCCACCTCGAGCTCGCGGGCGACGACATCGCGGCGGCCGATCGCTACCTGCGCGCCGCCGGCCACGCGGTGGACCTCGGCGGCAATGCGGACGCATTTCGCCAGCTGTCGCGTGCGCTCAAGCTGCTGCCGGGCGCCGATCACGATCGCCGATTTGGCGCCCACCGGCTGCGTGAGGAGATCCTGCGCCGGCTCGCGAAGCGCCCGCAACAGCTGCGCGAGCTCCATGCGTTGCGCAAGGAAGCCGACGCGGTTGGCGAGCCAGGTAAGCTCGCGATCGCGCACTGCGCGCTCGCCCAGTTCTACATCGACGTCGGCAAGGCTCCCGCCGCGCTGCGCGCCGCCGCACCCGCGCTGCAGTACGCGCGCGACGCGAAGGACAAGCTGCTCGAGGCCGAGGCGCTGCGCCTGCGGGCGGCGATCGCGCGCCTCGTCGGTAACGCGGAGGAGTCGCTCCGCCTGGTCGAGCAGGCGCTCGAGCTCACCGACCGCGAGGCCCGTGCCCAGGCGGTGTCCGAGGGCGCGCGCACCCCGACGCCCGTCCTGATGGCGCGCGCGACGATCCTGAACCAGCGCGGCACCACACTGCACAACATCGGCCGGCTCGAGGAGGCGATCGAGAGCTACGCCGAGGCACTCGTGATCTATCGCGCGATCGGCATGGCCCGGCACGAGGCCCGCGCGCTCAACAACATGGGCATCGTGTTCGCCGCCCTCGGCGAGTACGAGGAGGCGCTCGCTCACTACAAGAGCGCGCTCAAGATCGATCAGGCACTCGGCGATCGCAGCGGCATCGCGCTCAAGCTCGGCAACATCGGCCAGTGCTACTCGGATCTCGGCGACACCGAGCGCGCGGAGAGCTACCTCAGCAAGGCGCTGAAGGTCGCGGAGCAGACGGGCGACCTGTCGGCCGCTGCTGGTGCCGCCGTGTCGTGGGGCCAGACCAAGATGCAGCGCGGCGAGATCAAGGCGGCGCTCGCGTTGTTCGAGCGCGGCCTGACGCTCGCGACCGAGAACCGCGAGCGCTACCAGGAAGTGCGCGCGCTCGAATACATCGCGCTCGCGCACCTCACGGTCGGCGATCCTCCCGAGGCCGCGTACGAGATGGCGCGCTCGGCCACCGAGTGGGCGCGCAAGATGCCGATGCTCGTCGGCATCATCTACGGCCTCGCGTTCCAGGGCCTCGCGCTGTCTCGCCTCGGTCGCCACGACGACGCGGTCGCCGCGCTCGACGAGGCCGTCAAGCTACTCGAGGGCGCGCGGCCCGAGGGCGCCGAGAAGCTGCACCGCTGGCGCGCCGAGGTGCTGACCGCCGCCGGTCGCACCGCCGAGGCCAGGCTCGCCTCTCAGCGCGCGAGCGCCGAAGTCGAGGCCAAAGCGCTGAAGCTCCGCGACCCCGAGCTGCGCAAGCACTTCCTCGCGAGCCGCCAGCGCGGCGTCTAGGAGTCTGTAGGTCATAGATGGTTGATTACGGATCGACAGATCGATCCGGTTTTGATCGAATGGGTTAGTGAAGACCTACCGCCCGTACGCTCCCGGTCAGTCGTACCTGTTGCCGCCGTCGCCGAGCGAGTGGTTGCCTGAGGATCACCTAGCGTACTTCGTCCTCGAGCTGGTCGAGGACTTGGACCTGAGCGAGATCGAGCAGGTCATCCAGCGGCGGGATGCTCGTGGTGAGCGTCCGTTTTCGCCACGGATGATGACGGCGGTGCTGCTCTACGGCTACGCCGTCGGGCTGACGTCGTCGAGAAAGCTCGAGAAAGCGACCCACCAAGACGTCGCCTTTCGAGTGATTTCCGGCGGCGAGCATCCGCACTTCACGTCGATCAACGAGTTTCGGGCGACCCACCGCGAAGCCCTTGGAAACCTGTTCCAGCAGCTGCTCGCGGAGTGCATGTCAGCCGGTCTTGTGAAGCTCGGCCACGTGGCCATCGACGGAACCAAAATGAAGGCGAACGCGAGCAAGCACAAAGCGATGAGCTTTGACCGGATGGAGAAGGAGGATGTTCGGCTGACGGCGGAGATCCAATCCTACTTCGACCAAGCCGAAGCGGAGGATGCCGCGGAAGACAAGCTGTACGGAGTCGGCGAGCAGCAGCACGACCTACCCGCAGAGCTTCGTCGTCGTGAAGATCGACGAGCGAAGATCCGCGAAGTCCGCGAAGCGCTCAAGAAAGAGACCGCGAAGAAACGTGCCGCGGAGCTGCAGCGGCTCGCCGACGAGCTCCGCACCAAGGCAGAAGATCCGACCACTTCGCCCCGGAAGCAGAGCACCTTCATGACCGTTGCGGCGCAGCACGATCAACAAGCCGCAGAGCTCGACCGCGACGACGATGACGACCTGCCACCACCCACCGCCGACGACGATTTGCCGCGTAACACGCCGGCGAAGACACCCGATGGCACGCCCAAACCCAAGGCGCAGCGCAACTTCACGGATCCGGACAGCAGAATCATGGTGCGCGACGGCGGCTTCGTGCAGGCCTACAACGGTCAGATTGCCGTCGACGAACACCATCAGATCATCGTTGCCGCCGCGCTCAGCAATCAGGGCCCGGACCAAGAGTATTTCGAGCCGATGCTTCGACGCGTCGTCGAGAACTGTGGCGCGGTGCCAGAACGCACGACAGCCGACTCCGGATATTTTTCTGCGAGCAACGTCGCTGCAGCCGAAGCGATGGGAACCGAACCCTTCATCGCCGTCGGCGGCCATCTTCGCAACGGCCGGCCCGACGAGGAGTCTGTCCACGTCCAATGGAAAACTCCCGCCCGACAGGCGATGAGGGCGGTCCTGGAAACACCTCGCGGACACGCTGCCTACGCTCGACGAAAAGCCACCGTCGAGCCCGTCTTCGGTCAGATCAAAGCCTGCCAAGGAATCCGCCAGATGTCCTTCCGGGGAATCTGGAAGAATCGATGCGAGTGGCTGCTCATCTGCGCCACTCACAACCTGCTCAAGCTCTGGCGAGCGACCAAAGCACAGCGGCTCCGGCTCGCGGCAGCGACCTGAAGCGCCAGTCCCACGTGGGACTGCACGCCGGGAAAACGCCGCACCTCAGCAACGGGCCTAACGACCTACAGACTCCTAGCGCGCGCGAGACGTCACGATCTTGAGGCGCTGGGTGCCCATCGTCGGGCCGGTGATCTTCGAGGTCATCTGCGCGACGCCATATGCGGGATCGCGCAGATCGGTGTCCATCCCGCCCTTCGAGTCGATCGTCAGCTCGTCCTTCTTGACGCTGCTCTGGAGCTCGAACTTCGCGATCTGGTCGTCGTAGCTGACGAGCGTGAACAACATCTTGCCGGTGCCACCCTCGTTGTCGACCTCGATGAATGCCTTGGCATCGAGCTCGACGGCCGCGCCGACCTTCCACTCTCGCTTCGCGATCGCCTCGAGAAACGGGCTCGGCTTGCCGAACGACTTGTGGTCCTCCAGCACGGCGTCGCGCTCGGCGTCGGTCAGCTCGCCGACCTCCTTGGTCACCACGGTCGCGCCGTCGGCATGCTCGAGCACGAACGTCTTGCCAGTGAGCGCCGGCCGCGCGGAGCGCTCGACGCCATCGATCACCAGCGAGTAGGCGTGCTCGTCGTAGGTGACGCTGATCTTGGTCGGTTCGCCATCCGCGACCCCGAGCACCTTGGTGCGCAGGCGGAGCTGCTTGCGCTGCGCCAGCTTGGTCTCGCCCTGCTTTGCGTCGAGCTCCTCGGACTTGTGGATCAGCAACACCTCGCCGACCCGCGAGACCGAGCGCGGGAGCTTGAGGGGAGCGGTGTTGGGCTTGGCAACCGGCTTCGACGACCCGCCACAGGCGACGAGCGCGAACATGACGACGACAGCGCGCATACCGGCGCGAGCTTACGCGACCCTTGCTCGCGCGCCAGCTGCGATGAAACCATCGTGCGTCTGGTGCGTCTTTCCGTCATGACCCACGCCGCGATCATCTGGTTGACCGTCCTCGGGTGCGCGCCGAACGGGCATGGTCGTCCGGTGGCCCGGGATGCGACGCCGGTGGTGGCCGACGCCGGCGCCGACGCGGTCCCGAGCTGTGTCGACGATGGCGAGCCGTTCTCCGAGCAGGCACTGCGTGCCGAGGTCACGTTCCTGGCGTCACCGGAGCTCGACGGCCGGGCTCCCGGCAGCCCCGCCGATCTCGCGGTGCGGACCCACCTGATCGCGCGGTTTGCCTGCCTCGGGCTGGTGTCGGGGGTCGCCGACGGTAGCTACCTGCAGCCGTTCTCGTTCGACGGCAACCACACCGCGAACGTCATCGGCTACCTCAAGGGCGCGAGCGCAACCGTGGGGTCGGAGATCATCGTCGTCGGCGCGCACCACGATCACCTCGGGGACGGCATGCTCGGCGCCAACGACAACGCGTCGGGCGTCGCGGGCGTGCTCGCGATCGCGCAGGCGATCCGTCAGGGCGCCGCGCCCCAGCGCACCATCGCGTTCGTGCTGTTCGGCGGCGAGGAGTCGGGCTTGCTCGGCTCGCAGCACTACGCCGCGAACACCCCGGCGGCGCTGCCGATCGACAAGGTCGTGCAGTTCGTGAACCTCGACATGATCGGCTCGCACGCGTCGCACAAGGGCGTCCACCTGTTCGGCGCGTTTCGCGGCCTGCCCGCGCACACGATCCTGCGCGCGCTCGAGGACGACCACCCGAGCGTGACGACGAAGCTTGGAGGCCACAGCGTGCGCGGCGATCAAGTGCCGTTCTGCGAGCGCGACATTCCGTACGTGTTCTTCTGGACCCCGGACGCGCGCTGCTACCACGAGAAGTGCGACACGGTCGCCAAGCTCGACCTGCCGGGAATGGCCGGCATCGCCGCGCTGGCCGGTGGCCTCGTGCGCGGGCTCGCCGACACGAAGACCGACCTCGGCGCAGTTCGCAAGCGTTCGGGTTGTGGCCGGTGAAGGAGGATCGCGGCGGCATCTACCGGCCGCAGCTCCGCACCGCCCGCAGCTAGCCACCGCCCATCGGCTCGCGGTACACGAGGTGATGCCCGACGCGAGCGACGATACGAAGACCGTCACCTCGCCCGACGGCGAGCTCCGGCGTGCGATCGGCGGCCGGATGCTGATCGTGTTCATCGTCGGCGACATCCTCGGCGCCGGCATCTACGCGCTGGTCGGCAAGCTCTCGGGTCACGTCGGCGGCGCGGTCTGGCTGCCCCTGCTCGTCGGCTTTCGGTCGCCACGCTGACCGCCGCGTCCTACGCCGAGCTGGTCGGCAAGTATCCGCGCGCGGCCGGCGCAGCGCTCTACACGCACCGCGCGTTCGGCAAGCCATTCATCACGTTCCTCGTCGCGTTCGCCGTGATGATGTCCGGCGTCGCCTCGGCCTCGGCCGCGGCGATCGCATTCGGCGGCAAGTACCTGCAGGAGTTCATCGCAGCGCCGGAGATGCTCGCCGCGTTCGGGTTCCTCGCGATGATCACGCTCGTCAACTTCATCGGGATCTCGGAATCGATCCTCGTCAACTTCATCCTCACCATCGTCGAGGTTGCCGGGCTCGTCATCGTGCTGGTCGTCGGCGTGATCGGCCTCGCGCAAGGTAACGGCGAGCCGTCCCGCGCGCTCGAGCTCGACGCCCCCAACGGCGCCCTGCTCGGCATCATCGGCGCGACCGCGCTCGGGTTCTACGCGCTGATCGGCTTCGAGGACTCGGTGAACCTCGCCGAGGAATGCGAGGAGCCGAGCCGCACGTTCCCGATGGCGCTGTTCACCGGACTCGCGATCACCGGCGGGATCTACGTCGCCGTATCGTTCGTCGCGGTCGCGCTCGTCGAGCCGGCGCTGTTCGCGAGCTCCTCCGCACCACTCCTCGAGGTCGTCGAGGCGGCCGGCATCCACTTCCCGCCACAGCTGTTCGCGATCATCGCGCTGCTCGCGATCGCAAACACAGCGCTCATCAACATGATGATGGCCTCGCGCCTGATGTACGGGATGGCGAACGAGCGCATCGTTCCGGCGGTGTTCGCGCGCGTTCACAAGACGCGCCGCACGCCGTACGTCTCGATCGTGTTCACGGTGCTGATCTCGATGGCGCTGATCGCGAGTGGCACGGTCGCCGATCTCGCGCAGACCACGGTGCTGCTGCTCCTCGTCGTGTTCACGGTCGTCAACGTCTCCGTCCTCGTGCTGCGCAAGAAGACGGTCGCGCATCGCCACTTCCGCACCCCGACGTGGGTCGCCGTGCTCGGTGCCGCCTCGACGTTCCTGCTCGCGACCCCACTCGCCGGCCGGCCGTGGCGCGTCTACGCCGTCGCCGGAATCCTGGTCGGCGTTGGCGCCGCGCTCTGGGGCCTGAACCGCCTGATCAGTGGCAAACCGGTCACCGAGCTCGATCCCGAGAAGCTCATCAAATAGTGGCGCCGGAATTCAGTACGACTAGTACGACTGAATAAGTGCGCAACTTGCGCACCTCTGTCCGGCTGCCGGACAGAGGACGGCCCAAGCAGTTGAAGCCACGTCGAGCCACGCGGAGCTTCGGCGAGGCAGGCATGGCATCGATGTCGCGGTGCCTCGGGGATCTCGGTCGATCAGTTCTCGGCCGGCGGCTCCGCCGAGCCCGCGCGCGGCTTGTCGGCCGGCTTCTGCAGCTTGGTCGACTTCGGTGCGGGCTTGCCCGCCTTGGGCTTGACGATCGGCTTGTCGGCGGGCCTGGGCACCGTGGACTCGGCCGGCTTGTCGGTCGCCTTTGGCTTGTCGCCTTCGGCTTTGTCGCCTGGCTTGTCGGGCTCCGGCTTGTCGCCAGGCTCCGGCTTGTCGGGATCCGGCTTGTCTGGATCCGGCCTGTCGGGCTCCGGCTTGTCGGGCTCCGGCTTGTCGCTGGGCTCCGGCTTGGGGCGCGCGGCCGCCTCCACCGGCGCTGTCAACTTGTTCGACGTGTTGTCACCCGCGTCCTGGACCCAGACCTCGACCGTCTGCGTGCCGGCATTGCTCGGCGTCATCACGAGCGTGAACGCGGCGGTGCCGGACTTCGCACCGGCCACGCGCAGCGGCGTGCTCTGCGCGCGACCGCCGCGGGTCTCGACGCGGATCATCGAGACGTCGCCATCGCGATCCTCGAACTTGATGACGCCAGTGATCGTGGTCTTCTCGCCGATGTACGCGACATCGGGCGTGACGTGCAGATCCGAGATCACCGAGGGCATACCCTTCGGCGCCTTGTCGGGCCGCACGGCGACGGTGGCGGAGCCAGCTCCGGCGTCAACCGGCGTCAGCTTGGCATCGATCGCCTTCTCGAGCTCGCCCTTCGCGAGCGCGACCTTGCGGTCGAGCGGGAGGAAGCCCGCGAGCTCGACGCGGATCGCGACCTCGCTCGCCCATGGGATCTTGTAGACGTACGGCGAACGCAGCGCCTGCGGCCGGCCATCGATCGTCACCGTGGCGCCAGGTGGATCGCTGATCACCTGGAGCGCGAGCATCGGCACCTCGACCGGCGGCGGCGGCGCATCGATGCCGACGGCAGCCGCTCCTGCATCGATCGCAGACGTGGCGCCCTGCTTGCCGAACGACTTGATCACGACGAACAACCCGACGCCGGCGAGCGCCAGGACGAGCACCGCACCGATCAGCTTGGGCACCCGCGAGCGCGATCGCAGCTCGTTGCGCGGATTGGTCACGCCGGACCGCGTGCGCGGGACCTGCATGCCGCCGGTCGTGCGCGGCAGCGCGAGCACCGCCGCGACGTCGACTCCGAGCGCCTCGACCACCTCGGCCAGCCGATCGCGGACCTCGAGCGCCGTCTGCGGGCGCTCCGCCGGCTCCTTGGCCAGACAGCCGAGGATCAGGTCGCACAGCTGGGCGGGTAGGTCGACGTACTGCCGCGGATCGGTGGGCCGCTCCGAGACGTGCGCGTTGATCGTCATGATCGGCGTCGCCGCGGTGAACGGCAGGTGCCCGGTGAACACCTCGAACATCATCACGCCGAGCAGGTAGAGATCCGCACGCGCATCGACGTCGCGCCCGCTGCACTGCTCGGGAGACATGTACTCCGGCGTCCCCATCAGGATGCCGGCACGCGTCCGCTGCGACGGATCGGCTTCCGAGTCGAGCAGCTTCGCGATCCCGAAATCGAGGATCTTGACGACCGGTCCGCGCTGCGACTCCACGAGGAAGATGTTGTCGGGCTTGAGATCGCGATGGACGACGTTGGCGCGATGCGCCGCATCGAGGCCCTCGCACACCTGCGACAGGATCGCGAACGTCTCCTCGTACGTCGGCGAGCCGTGACGCATCCGGTCCTTCAGCGTCTCGCCGACCAGCAGCTCCATCACACAGTACGCGCGACCGTCAGGCAGCTCCCCGAGCGCGAAGATGTCGACGATGTTGTGATGCCGGATCTGGTTGACCGCGCGCGCTTCCTGCACGAAGCGATCGACCATCGTGGTGTCAGCGGACAGCATCCGCGACAGCACCTTGATCGCCACCTTCTTGCCGATCACGGGCTGCACACCGGCGTAGACCGTGGCCATGCCACCGCTGCCGATGTGGCTGGTGACCTCGTATTCGCCGACCCGGAACCCGGCCGGCAGCAGGTCCTTGTTCGCGGGCTTCGCGCTCGGCTGCACCGCGGCCGCCGACTGCGCTAGCGAGACCGTGTCACTGACGGCGACCACCGCCTTCATCGACACCGTGTCGTCAAACCCCGCGGGAGATCTGACCTGACGGAGCTCGCCCGTCAGCACCTCGCCATCCACGGCACAGACCAGGACGTGCTCGGGGTAGTCGGTCTTGCATTGCGGGCAACGACTCACCGACCCTGATCTTTCGCCCGCGACGGTGTGCCAGTCAATGTGCCTGAGTGCTCCCCCGCCGATCCGCGCGCTAGGTTCTCCACGTGTCCGATGAGCTTCCCAGATTCTTGGCCGATGCGCGCGACGGCCTGACCCGGCTCGAGCGCATCATCCTCTGGCAATTACGTGAGGCAGAACGCGAACGCGCTGGATCGGTGCCGACCGCGCTCCTCTACGGGCGCGTGGTCGAGCACATCTCGGTCTCCGTCGAGGAGTTTCAGACCACTTTGCAACGGTTGGTCGGGACGCGCTAGCGCAACGGCTCGCCATCGTCGCCATACGCCGGCGGTACATAGACGTTCATGGTCACCAGCCGCGACCGCGCTCCCGCCCGGATCACGTGGGGCTCGCGCTTCGCGATCAGGACCAGCGTCCCGGGCCGCAGCTTGACGGTGCGGCGAGCGATCCGCGCGGTGCCGGTCCCGGAGACGACAAACAACCACTGCTCCGCCCATGCGTGCTCGTTCGCGCTGCCCTCGTTGCTCTCGGCACCTGGTGCCAGGGTCATCGTCGCGGCCTGCGAGGACCGCGTCCGCGCGAGGACCGCAAACTGCTTGCGTGTGTGCCGGGTGGTCTGGATCGACTTCATCGCCGGCAACCATAGCCCCGCGCCACGATGCCGCAGCGCCGCCCGGGACGTGCAAACCGCTCCCGGATCTGCCACGGTCCGCACGTGCCTGACGCAGCTGCAACGCGAGGCCTGTCCGGTCGCCGGGTCCTGATCGGCCTGCTGGTCCTGCTGGTCGCGGCGGTGGTCCCGGCGGTGTTCGTGCCGACGCTGATGTGCCGGGCTCCCGATCCGCAACTGATGGAGCTCGGGACCGTCCCTGCGTTCTCGCTGCTCGATGATCGCGGCGAGCCGTTCACCGAGGAAGCGCTGCGCGGGCACCCGACGATCGTGAACTTCATCTTCACCCGCTGCGACTCGATCTGCCCGGTCGTGACGATGAAGATGCAGAAGGTCGTCGAGAAGCTCGGCGACAAGAAGGCGGCGCCGATCAAGTTCCTCTCGATCTCGGTCGATCCGAAGTACGACACACCGGCCCGGCTCGCCGCGTACGGCGAAAAGTTCCGCGCCGACCCGAGACGCTGGCGGTTCCTCACCGGCCCCGACGACAAGGTGCGCAAGCTGGTCGAGGGCCCGTTCATGAACTCGATGCAGAACGAGGGCACCAGCCCGGCGGGCGCCCCCGCGATCTCGCACAGTGGCTACTTCCTGCTGGTTGACGGAGATCTGCAGATCCGCGGGGTCTACGACTCCAACGACAACCCGCGGCTCGACGAGCTGATGCACCACGCCCGGTTCCTGGCGCGCACCCATCGCTCCTACAAGTTCGGCGGCGGATCGTAGTGTCCTCGTAGCCGCCCCGTAGCCTTGCTCCCGCAGGTACAATCCGCGGGCTTGCAGATCGTGCTGAACATCGGCTTCCTCGTGGTGGGGATCGCGGTGCTGTACTGGGGCGCCGAATGGCTGATCCGGGGCTCCGCCGCGATCGCCCGCGCATTCGGCGTCAAGCCGATCGTCGTCGGGCTCACCGTCGTCGCCTACGGTGCCTCGGCTCCCGAGCTCGCCGTCGCGACCAAGACCGCGCTCAGCGGTCACCAGCCGATCGCGCTCGGCACCGTGATCGGCTCGTGCGCCGCGAACATCAGCCTGATCCTCGGCCTCACCGCCCTGATCTCGCCGCCGACGGTCGACGGTCGCTTCATCCGCCGCGAGGTCCCGATCCTGCTCGGCTCGGCGATCGCGGTCCCGCTCCTGCTGTGGAACGGCGTGCTGTCCCGGATCGAGGGTGCGGTCCTGATCGGCTGCGCGATCGTGTTCACGGTGCTGACACTCACGGTGTCGGCGCGGCTCGACCCAGATCTCGTCGAGGATCCGTCCAGCGCGAGGACCCGCGCGGACACCAGTGGCGCGGTGCTCGGCGGGCGCGCCCGTCCCCGCACCGGCCGTGGGCTCGCCGCGGTGATGTCGGCGTTCGGCCTCGTACTGCTGCTCGTCGGCTCCGATCTGTTCGTCCGCGGTGGTCGTGGCATCGCCGGCCAGATGGGGATGTCGGAACGCATGCTCGGACTCACGGTGATCTCGATCGGATGCGCGCTCCCGGAGCTGATCAGCTCGCTGGTCGCGGCGTCGCGTGGTCACTCGGCCCTCGCCATCGGATCGGTGATCGGGTCGAACCTCCTGAACGTGTTCCTCGTGCTCGGCGTCACGGCGTACATGACCCCGATCCGGTTCGGCGAGCGGATGCACGTCGTCGAGTTGATCGGCCTGGTCGCGATCACGCTGCTCGGCATCCTCACGCTCCGCGGCTCGCGCAAGATCACGCGCGTCGAGGGCGCGATGCTCGTCCTCGCCTACATCGCGTTCATCACGGCCTCCGCCCTGTTGTGATGCGCGCGCGCGACTACGCGGTCACGCTGATCACGAGCCCGACGCTCGAGGCCAAGCTCGTCCCACCAATAGATCTCGAGCTCGCAGACCCGGAGCCGCCGCTCCTGCTCGCGGCCCCGGGACGTCCATCAGACCTCGCGATCGTCCCCGGTCGCGCCACCCACGTCCCACCGCTCGCCGGGATGCGCGACCCGAGTCAGCGCGCCAGGATCCTCCACGCGCTCGCGAACCACGAGCTCCAGGCGATCGAGCTGTTCGCGTGGGCGCTGCTCGCTTATCCGCAGGCACCGGAGCCGTTCCGCCGCGGCCTGGTCGCGATCCTCGCCGACGAGCAACGCCACCTCGTGCTCTACCGCGAGCGGCTGCGCGCGCATGGGGTCGAGCTCGGCAGCTACCCGGTCACCGGCCACTTCTGGAACAAGCTCGATCACCTGACCAGCCCGCTCGAGTTCGTGTGCGCGATGGGCCTCACGTTCGAGAACGCGAACCTCGACTTCGCAGGCGACTACGCGGTCGCCGCGCGGGCCGCCGGGGACCTCGCGACCGCCGAGGCGCTCGAGCGCGTCCACACCGACGAGATCGGGCACGTCCACTTCGCGTGGATCTGGTTGCGCCGGCTCGCCGAAGGTCGCGACCCCTGGCAGACCTACCTCGATCACACGCGGCCGCCGCTCGGGCCAGCACGCGCACGCGGCGCTCGCTTCGATCGCGAGTCCCGACGGCGCGCCGGGCTCGACGACGCGTTCATCGATCAGCTCGAAGCCGCCTCCCCGAAGCGTCCCTCGGGCGAGCCGCGCTGACTTTAGTTCGGCGGCGTGACGCGCGTGACCTGGTAGCCACGGGCCGCCAGCAGCGCCGGCACGCCCTGCGAGCCGATCAGGTGGCCCGCACCGACGACGATCACGACACCGGGCGTCGCGAACAGCGTCTCGAGCTTCGGGATCCAGTCGCGGTTGCGCTCGAACACCACGAGCTCGTCGATCGCCGTCAGCTCGCTCTCGCTGTACCCCGCCTTGCGCAGCGTCTGCTTGGCCTCGTGGTCGAACCCCGGCGTGTCGTCGGTTCCGGCGCAGTAGGTGCGGAGCTCGAGCGAAGCTTCGCGCTCCATCTTCGCGCGATCGGTCGTCATGATGGTCGCCTTCAGCATCCGGAGGTCGAGCAGCTCCGCGAGCACGCCGGCCTGGAACGCGTGGGTCTCCAGGCCGTCGGCCGGGATCTTGTTGCGGCGGGCAAACTGGATGATCTCGTCGTCGAGTCGGGCCCCCAGGTCCTCGTTCATGATCAGCATGGTGACGAACGCGGTGGCCGGCGCCTCGTCCTCGATCGCCGTCGCGCGCTCGGTCCCGATCAGGTTCTCCAGCCGCTTCCACACCGCCGGCCCGAGTGCCGCGCGCAGCGACCCGGTCGCCGGCACGGACACCTCATCCGGCTCGTCGGGATCGGTCTCGAACACGAGGCGCGACGCCGCGCCGAGCGTCTGGTGGACGAGCGGCGGAAACTTGTCGAGCGCGACGCTGATATGGCGGGTGCCGAGGACGTGCGCGACCTTGCCGGATTTCTCGACGCGGAACAGGTAGGGCGCGGCGACCCGCGGGCAATCGCGCGCGATCCGCGCGTGGACCTCCGCCGGCGTCGGCAGTCCGCGGTCCTCGGGTGCCGGGCCGGCCCACGGATCGACCGGCGCGGTCTCCACGCTGGGCTTGCGATCCGTGTTCGCCGGCGACGAACAGGCAGCCAGGGCCGCGAGAACGAAGCCGAGCACGAAGCGCATTGTCGAAACGATTCCATGCCCATCCCAAAAGCGCCACGATGACCCGCGCTTTGATCCTGCATGCCAACCTCGACTGCGAGGCCCGCTGGGCCGGCATCACGCTGCCCGCGACGGTGCTGGCCCGGGTCAGCCTGTACGGCACCCTGGTGTCGGCGCTCGCGCCCCAGCCGGTCGAGCTCTACACGCCAATCGCGGTCGATCCAGCGCACGTGCGGATGCCGTGGCCGATCGTGCTGCGCACCGGGACCCCGGCCCGGGCCGACCTCGCGTGGGCCGATCCCACGGCGCGCGCCGCCAACGATCGCCGGCTCGCGTTGCGGGTCGCCGCCCTGCCCGGCGCGCGCGCGATCCGTGACGTCGACGAGATCGATCTCGCATCATGGATCGTGAAGCTGCCGTGGACCGCCGCGGGACGTGATCGATGTCGCGGCACCGGTGCGCCGACGGCGGAGCATCGGACCCGGATCGGCCGGCTGCTCGCCCGGTGTGGCGAGCTGATGCTCGAGCCATGGTGCGATCGCCTGATCGACGTCGGCGTGTGCGCGACGGTGGACGGCGAAGCGCACGCGCCACACCGCCTGATCAGCGACGCGCGGGGCGGGTTCCTCGGCATCGACCTCGCGCCACCCGCGTTGCTGCCCGCCGAGCACGCAGCGCTGGCCACCCATGTCGAGGCGACGCGCGAGGCGCTGCGTGGCGTTGGCTATCGCGGACCGTTCGCGATCGACGCATTTGCGTATCGCGACGGTGAGGCGCGGCGATTTCACCCGGTGTGCGAGATCAACGCGCGCTACTCGTTCGGCTGGATCGCGCACGCGCTTGCCGCGCGCCTCGGCACCACGAAGCTCGGGTTCGGGCGAGCCCCGGAAGGCGCGCGCCTGTTGCTCGAGGCGCCGGGTGGCGTCACGGCCTGGAGCGCGTGATCGCGAGTTGCGCCACGGGCGCGACGCGCGGCGACGAGTCGCCCGGTCGGTGCAGTCGCCCGCCCTGCCCGTGATGGCCGGGGAACGGGTCCTTGGGATTCAGCGCCGCCACGATCACCTCGCCACGCCGGGTCAGGAACAACACCGGCTCGAGCCCGTCGGGTGTCGGGTGCGGGAACCGCACGCTGATCCCCGACGGCGTGAACGCCTCGACCACACCAGGTGGGCCGGCAGCGGCGACCAGCGTCGGGATCTTCCACGCCTTGCGCTCCTCGTCGGCGAAGTCGGGCTTCGCGGCCTGTAACTGGCCCGCGGTGATCGACGTCTGCTTCGCGCCATCGACCGTCACCGTGATCTCGAGCTTCTCGGGGATCGGGACGTCCTTGCCCGGCGGATGATCCGCCCACTGCTTGGCCTCGCTCTCGTTGCCCGGCTTCGAGCACGCTGCGAGCGCGAGCAGCAGAAGCATGCGAGCCATACGGCAGAGTGTAGCATCGAGCCCCATGGAAGCCGTGCTCGCTGCTTGTCGCGCCGCGCTCGCCAGGCCCGGCCACATCGTCGCGCTCACCGGCGCCGGCGTGTCCGCCGAGAGTGGCATCCCGACGTTCCGCGGCAAGGACGGCTACTGGACGATCGGCGCGCGCGAGTACCACCCGCACGAGCTGGCGACGCACGCGGCGTTTCAGGACATGCCGTGGTCGGTGTGGGCCTGGTACCTGTACCGCCGTGGCGTGGGTCTGCGCGCCGAGCCGAACGCCGGGCACCACGCGCTCGTCCGGCTGGCCGAGGCGCTGCCCGGGCGGTTCGCGCTTGTCACGCAAAACGTGGACGGCCTGCATCGCCGCGCTGGCAGTCCCGACGATCGGACGTATCCGATCCACGGCGACATCTCGCTGATGCGCTGCGCGCGCGACTGCGTGCCGGATCGCTGGCCGATTCCCGACGCCGTGCCAGCGCTCGGCAAGGACGACCCCGTGCCGCCCGCATGCCAGGCGCTGCTCGTGTGCCCGCGCTGCGGGGGGATGTCGCGCCCGCACGTACTGTGGTTCGACGAGTGCTACGACGAGCCGCGTTTCCACCTCGAGACCGTGCGCCGGCTGGCGATCGACGCGGCGCTCGTGATCGTCGCGGGCACCTCCGGGCAGACCAACCTGCCGTGGCAGGTCGCGACGCTGGCAGCGCGCGCTGGTGCCACGATCGTCGACGTCAACACCGAGGACAATCCGTTCGGCGACGTCGCATCCCGATCCGGGGGCGTCGTCCGCGGACCGGCGGCTGCGGCGCTCTCGACGCTCGCGGAACATCTGCGCTGAGCACTTTACGAACCGCTCGTGATCTTGCAGGGTGAGCGGGATGTTCCCGCCCTCCGACGACAGCACGCCTGACACGGGGGTGCCGGAGCCGATCGTCGAGCGGTTCGCCGACGCCACGGGTGAGATCAGCATGCTGCCTCCGGAAGAGGCGCAGAAGGTCGCCGCCGAGATCCGCGCGATCGCCGAGACGCGTGGCGAGGACTCCGAGGTCCACGAGCTGATCGACCTGCCGGTCACGCGGCAGATGCCGGTCATCACCGAAGATGACGAGGCGCTGTCGGCCGACGAGCTCCGCGACGCCTGGCCGCTGCTCGATCTCGAGGAGCGCGGCGACGGTCTGCGGGTGCTGCCACGCGAGGATGCCGAGGACTTCTTCATCTCGCTGCCCGCCACCGATCAGGCCAAGCTGCTGCTGTACTTTCGCGCCGGCCAGCGCCGTCAATGGATGCGGCTGCTCGAGCCCGATGACGTCGCCGACGTGATCCAGCACGCCGGCCCGAGCAGTCGCGAGGTCCTGCTCGCGCTGCTCGACGTGCCGACGCGCAAGGAGGTGATGGCCCTGCTCGCGTACGCGGAGGACGAGGCCGGTGGCCTGATGTCGACCCGCTATGCCCGGCTGCGCCCGCAGATGACCGCGGACGAGGCGATCAGCTACTTGCGCCGGCAAGCGCGCGACAAGATCGAGACCATCTACTACGCCTACGTGCTCGACCCCGAGCTCCGGCTGCTCGGGGTGGTGTCGTTCCGCGATCTGTTCGCCGCAGATCCGAAGAACATCGTCGCGGAGATCATGGAGACCGACGTCATCCGGGTCTCGGACGAGATGGATCAAGAAGGCGTCTCGCGGATCTTCGCCGAGCACGATCTGACCGTCGTCCCCGTCGTCGACAAGGACGGCCGGATGAAGGGCATCGTCACGGTCGACGACATCGTCGACGTCGTGCAGGAAGCGGCGACGGAGGATGCGCAAAAGTTCGGTGGTATGGCCGCCCTCGAGGTGCCATACCTCCAGTCGTCACGTCGCGAGATGCTGATGAAGCGCGGCGTCTGGCTCGTGATCCTGCTCCTCGGATCGACGCTCACCGCCAGCGCGATGGGGGCGTTCGACGGCCAGCTCCAGGCCGAGCCGCTGCTCGCACTGTTCATCCCGATGATCATCTCGACCGGCGGCAACTCCGGCTCGCAGGCCTCGACCCTGATGATCCGCGCGATGGCGCTCGGCGAGGTGCGCGCCGCGGACTGGTGGCTCGTGCTCCGTCGCGAGCTCGGCCTCGGGCTCCTGCTCGGCGGTGCGCTCGGTGTGGTCGCGCTGCTGCGCGTGTTGATCTGGGGCGCCGCCGGCAGCTACGGCGAGCACTTCGTGGTGATCAGTGTGCTGTGCGGGCTGTCCGTGGTCGGCTGCGTGCTGGCCGGTACGATCGCCGGCGCGATGCTGCCATTCATCCTGCGCAAGTTCGGCGCCGACCCCGCAGCTTCGTCAGCGCCGTTCGTCGCGACCGTCGTCGACGTCAGTGGGATCCTGATTTACTTCGGCGTCGCAAACCTGATCTTCCTGTAAGGTCCGGCGCCATGTTTCCGACCCGCGTCTATCACTACCGCGACCCTGCCGGCGTCGTGCTCGGCCTCAAGGAGCTGCGCAAGCAGGGCCTGACTCCGCGCGGCCTGCTGTTCGTCGCGCTCGACACGCGGGGCGAGACCTGGATCGCGGTGCCCGAAGATCTCGACGCCGTCGCCGAGATCCGCGTCGGTGACAAGCTCTCGCTCGTGCCGCCGTGGGAGGGCCGCTACTTCCACTTCGATGCGGTCCATCGGCTCCCCGGCAACTACCTCGGCGTGCTGTGGAACGGCGATCGCCGGCTCGGCGACACCGGCAGTGCGCCCGAGGTCGCGTGCGCGATCTCGGAGTGGCTCAAGACCTGCGCCGCGAAGAACGTGTTCCTCGGCTGCACGCCCCACGTGCCCGGCTCGTGGTGGACGGTCGATCACCTATCGGCGGTGACCGAGCTGCACACGCTGGGGTTCCTCGACTGCGTGGTCACCACGCAGGGCATCATCGCGCGCAAGATCGACGACACGCGCCTGTTCCACCTCGAGTTCGCCGCGCTGATGCAGCACGGCAGTCCGAGCCTCGGCTGGCAGGAGGTGTTCAAGTCCGAGATGGGCAACATCCTCCTGATCGAACGCCGCGTGCTGCAGTACCGGCTGGTGCTGACCTGCGAGCGGGGACTGGTCGAGATCGACGTCTCGCACCTTCCGGACCTCGTGATCGAGACCGCGCGGGTGCCGATGCAATCCGGGTTCGGCGTGGTCGGCCGGATCGACGGCGGCGCATTCGCCGTAACCGCCGGGACGATCGAGCCGTGGGGCCTCACCAACATGAGCCCTGCGATGCTGGTGGGCTCGCCGACCGAGAGCTTGCTCGATCTACCGAAGACGCTACGCGCGATGCCGCTCGATTGACCGGATAGCCCCGTGGCCGTCCGGCCGAGGGGCAGCGGAGGTCTCAAAAGACCTGATCACGGCGCGCCGGCGTTGGCGCCGACGATCAGCAAGAAGAACATCAGCAGCACGACGCCGGTGAGCGGCCACAGCCCGAGCGCGATGTTGAGCGCATCGCGCGCGTGCCGGATCGCGGCGCTCGGCGGCTGGGTCCGCGGCGCGCGAGGCGGCGCCATCAGCTGGCCGGCCTTCTTGACGACGCGTGCCTGAGGCAGGGGATCGAGCGACATCCACCGAGTATGTCCGCGATCGCCAGGATGACGATGTCGATCGTGTAACGTGCCACGCGATGCCTCGTGGCTTGCTGGACCTCTCGCTCGGATTCCGCAACGCGTATCTCGACCACGACCGCGTGACCGCCCAGCTCCGGGCGTGGACCGAAGCATTTCCGAACCTTTGCCGGATGACCTCGCTCGCCCTCACGCCTGAGGGTCGCGATGTGTGGCTGATCACGGTCGGGCGCGATCTCGATCGGACCCGCCCCGCGGTCTGGGTCGACGGCAACATCCACGCCGCGGAGCTGGCCGGCTCCAGCGTCGCGCTCGCCGTCGCCGAAGACGCGCTCCGGATCCTGGTCGAGCCCGACTCGATCGATCTCCCGGCGGCGATCGTCGAGCGACTGGCAGACGTCGTGTTCTACATCGTGCCGCGGATGTCGCCCGACGGCGCGGAGCACGTGCTGCGGACCGGCCGCTCGCTGCGGTCGGTGCCGCGCGACCACCGCGTCGAGCGCGGCCGCCCGCGCTGGATCCCTGGCGACATCGATGGCGATGGCTTCGCACTCTCGATGCGCGTCGTCGATCCGGGTGGCGAGCTGGTCGACGCACCCGAGATGCCGGGCCTGCTGGTCGAGCGCACGATCGAGGACGAGGGCCCGTTCTACAAGCTCTATCCCGAAGGGTTCATCGAGCACTTCGACGGCAAGCGGGTGCCCTCGCCGTTCTTCCTCGGCGACAACCCGATCGATCTCAATCGCAACTTCCCGTGGTCGTGGGCACCCGGGCACGAGCAAGCAGGCGCAGGCCCGTTCCCGTCGAGCGAGCCCGAGTCGCGCGGGGTCCTCGAGTTCGCGACCGCCCACCCCGAGATCTTCGCCTGGCTCTCGCTCCACACGTTCGGCGGCGTGCTGATCCGCCCGCTCGGCCACGCCCCCGACTCGAAGATGAATCCCGAGGACCTCGCGATCTTCCGCCAGGTCGAGGCGTGGATGCTCGAGCACACCGGCTACCCGACAGTGTCGGGTCACGACGAGTTCCTCTACGAGCCCGACAAGCCGCTGCGCGGCGATCTCGCCGACTACGCCTACAACCAGCGCGGCGCGCTCGCGTACGTGATCGAGCTCTGGGATCTGTTCAAGCGACTCGGCATGGAGCGCCCGCCGAAGTTCGTCCAGTACTACGAGCGCGTCTCGCGCAAGGATCTCGTCAAGCTCGCGTGGTGGGATCGCGACGAGAACAACGGCCGCTCGTTCCCGCCGTGGCGCGCCTACGACCACCCGCAGCTCGGCCGCGTCGAGATCGGCGGTATCGATCCACGCGTCGGCATCTGGAACCCGCCACTCCACGAGCTCTCGAACCTGTGCGCCACCCAATCCCAGGTCTTCCTCCACGTCGCCGCGCTCGCACCGCGCCTGCGGATCGCAAAAATTTCGCGCCACGCCCTGCCCGGCACGCTGACCCGCGTCGAGGTCCAGGTCGAGAACGATGGCTACCTCGGCACCTACGGGATCCCCTCTGCGAAGGCCCTCGACTTCAACGAGCCAGTCTATGCCGTGGCCCAGACCACCGGCTGCGAGCTCGTCGATCCGGGCACCGCGCACCAGGTCCTCGGTCACCTCGATGGCTGGGGTCACGGCCTCCACACCGGTCAGAACCTCCCGGCCTATCCCGGCACGCGTGGCAACACCCACGCCGGGTTCGCGACCTACCTCGTGCGTGGAACCGGGACGATCGAGCTCCGGGTCGGCTCCGCGCGCGCGGGCTTCGTCACAGCCCACGTCGCGATCTAGCTGCGCGTGGTACGAAGAGACGTGGCTCGCTACGCCATCGGAGACGTCCAGGGCTGCATGGCCAGCCTCTCTCGTCTACTCGCGTTGATCGACTACGCGCCCGGTCGTGACGAGCTGTGGTTCGTCGGCGATCTCGTCAACCGCGGTCCGCGCTCGCTCGACGTCCTGCGCTGGATGCGGGACCGCGACACGCACGTCACCTGCGTCCTCGGCAACCACGACATCCACCTGCTCGCGCGCGCCGCCGGTGCCGCCCCCGGAAAGAAGCGCGACACGCTCGACGAGCTGCTCGCGGCCAAGGACTGCGATCGCCTGATCGACTGGCTGCGCCGCCGCCCGGTCGTCCACGCCACCGACACGCACCTGCTCGTCCACGCAGGCCTCCATCCCACGTGGTCCGTCCCCGACGTCCGGACCTACGCCGGCGAGCTCGAGCAGGAGCTGCGCGGCCCGAGCTGGCGCGCCTTCCTCGCGCAGGTCGCCGGCAGCGCCGCGCCGCGCTGGAAGCCCTCGCTCGGCGGCGGCGATCGCTGGCGCGCCTTGCTCGCCTACTTCACGCGCGTGCGCACGTGCCGTCCCGATGGCCGCATGGAGCCCGAGTTCGACGGCCACCCGTCGAAGGCACCTCCCGACTGCATCCCGTGGTTCGCGTTGCCCAAGCCGGCGTGGGCCACCCACACCGTCGTGTTCGGCCACTGGGCCGCGCTCGGTCTCGATCTCGGCGCGCGCCACCTCGCGCTCGACACCGGCTGCGTGTGGGGCAAGTCGTTGACGGCGGTGCGCCTCGACGACCGCATGGTGTTCCAGGTCAAGGCCGTCGAACCGAGCTGAGCCGCGCCGCTACGTGTAATTCAGGATCAGCGCGAACCCGAGGATCGCGGCTGCGATCACGAACAGCGCGATCGCGAACCGCTTGGTGGTGACCTTGGTCGTCTGCTCGGTCACGCGCTCGCGCTCGATCAGCTGGCGGGTGTCTGATGGCTCGCCGGCTCCATCCGGTCCCAGGATGATCGTCATGAGGTCAGCATGCCGTGGGACGCGGTCAGCTGCGAGTCGCAAAGATGAGGCGCATCGGGAAGGCAGGGAGCCCTGCGCTCCAGAGCTGGAACGGCTCGACCCGGTCGATCGCGAGGCCGGCGGCCTCGATCGCGGGGAGCGGATCGCGCGCGAGGTGGCAGCCCTGGCGGTTGAGGCGGACCCAGGCAGGATCGACGAGCTTCATCAGCGGCCCGGCGATCCGGCCCGGGCTGCGGACGTGCTCGAGGAAGCGGACCTGGCCGCCGGGGCAGACGACGCGGGCGAGCTCGCGGCAGGCGGCGTCGACGGAGGCGACAGAGCACAGGACCAGGGCGACCACGGCGGCATCGGCGGATCCGTCGGCCAGCGGGATCGCCTCGGCCGTGCCGGGCACGACGTCGATCGTGGCGACCGCTTCGGCTGCGGCCGCGTGCGCCAGGCCCGCGAACTGCTGGTCGGGCTCGACCGCGGTGACGCGGACGTCCGCCGGATAATGCGGGAACATCGCGCCGGTGCCGGCACCGATCTCGACGATGTGGCCGGTCAGGCCGGCGACCAAGTCACGGCGGCGCGCCGCGAGGCCGTCGGCATCCGCACGCGCGATCAACGTCGCGTAGAGCTCGTGCTGCGGGAGCCTGCGCAACAGCGCGAGCGTGCGCGGGGTGTGCAATGCGAGGTGAGCGAGCTCGCGGATCATCGCGCGGTCACTTCTTCTCGGGCAGGATCGGCGCGCGCGGCTGCATCGGGGTGGTGGATGGCACGGGCCTGGCCACGTGCTCGCGCGTCGGCATGTCGTCGGTCGAGGCCCCGGCGAGGTGGGCGCGCGATTCGACGACCGCGGCGCCGAGCGCGCTGGCAGCGTTGACGCCGACCGCTTGCTTCATCACCTGCCCGAGCGCGTGGGCGAACTCGTCGGCGTTCTCGTAGCGGTTGGCAGGATCGGCGGTCAGCGCGGTGTCGATCACGGCCGCCATCGCCGCCGGAATGTCGGGCCGGCGCTCGGCGATCGGTGGCACCTGGCAGGCGCGGATCTTCTTGAAGATCTCGACGTCGGTCTTGCCATCGAACAGGCGCTCGCCGGTCAGCGTCTCCCACAGCACGCTGCCGACGCCGAACAGATCCGACTGCACGGTGTTGGGCTTGCCGAACGTGACCTCCGGCGCGAGGTAGCTGAGCTTGCCCTTCACGGTACCGGGTGCGGTGAGGCTGGATGCGCGATCCCGCGCGCGCGCGAGCCCGAAGTCGGACAGCTTGACGACGCCGTTGACGCCGAGCAACACGTTGTGAGGCGACACGTCGCGATGGATGACCGGCGATGGGGTGCCGTCGGGACCGATCCGGTCGTGCGCGGCGCCGAGGCCACGCAGCGTACCGATGCCGATCGCCGCCACGAGCCACCACGGGACCAGGCGCCCGGTGTCGCGATAGACCTTGATCAACGCGCCGAGGTCGATGCCCTCGACCCACTCCATCACCAGGTAGTAGCTGCCGGCCTCGCTGCAGAAGTCGTGGACCTGGACGATGTTCGGGTGGGCGAGCTCGGAGCCGACGCGCGCCTCCTCGATGAACATGTCGATGTAGTTCTTGAGCGCGCGGTACTCGGGCTTGATGTGCTTGACCGCGACGGTGCGGGTGAAGCCTGCCGCGCCGCGCACGACGGCCTTGTAGACCGTGGCCATCCCACCCTCACCCGCGACGCTGACGAGCTGGTACTTCCCGTCAATGGTGTGCCCGCTGAGATCCACGGCACCAGCTTAGCGCTAATTGCCGGAGGCTTCGAGCGCGGCCTTTGCGGTCTCGAGCTCTGCCATCGACTTCTCCCACCGCACCGTCAGCTCGTCGAGCTTGTCCTGTGCGGCCTGGTAGTCGGAGAGCAACTTGTTGCGGCGCGCAGCCTCGTCGTAGACCGACGGGTCGGCGAGGTCAGCCGAGCGCGTCTTCTGCTCGGCCTCGAGCACACCGATGCGCTCCTCGAGCTGGGCGACCAGCTTCTCGAGTGGGCCGAGCTTCACGCTGCGCTTCTGCCGGAGCTCGGCCTCGCGGCGCTTGCGGACCTTGTCGTCGTCGCGTGACTTTGCGGAGGAGACCGGCGCGGCCCCACGCGGATCGCGGCGCTGCGTCGCGTCGCCTTCGGTGGCGACCGCGATCCGGCGCTGCGCCATCGAGTACAGGTACTCGTCGAGCGTGCCGGGATAGATCTCGACGCGCGCCGCCTCGACGTTCCAGATCTTGGTCGCGAGCGTGCGCACGAGCGAGCGGTTGTGGCTGACGAACACGAGCGTGCCGTCGAACGTCTTGAGCGACGCGGCGAGCGACTCGGACGACGCGAGATCGAGGTGGTTGGTCGGCTCGTCCATCAGCAGCAAGTTGCCCGGCTTGACCAGCAGCTTCGCGAGCGCGACGCGCGCCTTCTCACCACCGGACAGCACCCTGATCGGCTTGTCGGTGTCGTCGCCACCGAACATGAACGCGCCGAGGATGGAGCGCACGCGCGCCGGCGGCGTGTCAGGCGAGGCTCGCTGCACGACCTCGTAGACCGTGGCCGACAGGTCGAGCGTGTCGGCGTGATGCTGCGCGTAGTAGCCAACCTCGACGCCGTTGCCCATCTTGATCGTGCCGCCGTCGTGCGGCAGCTCGTCGGCGATCATGCGAAGCAGCGTGGTTTTGCCGGCGCCGTTGACGCCGATGATGCCGATCTTCTCGCCGCGCCGCACCGTGAGGTCGATGCCCGGGAACACCACGTGATCGCCGTACGCTTTTTTCAGGCCCTCGATCCGCATCACGTCGGTCGCGGTGCGCGATGTCGGCGGGAACGAGAACCGCATCACGTTGCGCTTCTCGTAGGTGTCGACCGACTCCATCTTCTCGAGGAACTTGACGCGGGACTGGACAGCCTTGGCCTTGTTGGCCTGCGCGCGGAACCGGTTGATGAACGTGGTCAACCGCTCGCGCTCGCGCGCCAGGTTCTTCGCGCGCCCGGCGAGGATGGTCTCCTCCTCTGCGCGCTGCTCGAGGTACTTCTCGTAGTTGCCTGGATAGCTGCGCAGACCCTCGAGCTCGAGGCTCGCGACGCGCGTGATCTGCTCGTTCAGGAAGTCGCGATCGTGGCTGATCAGGATGAAGCAGCGGTTCCACTTCTTGAGGAAGTCGGAGAACCAGGCGACCGACGGCATGTCGAGGTGGTTGGTCGGCTCGTCGAGCAGCAGCACGTCGGGGCGCTGGAACAGCAGGCCCGCGAGCACGCCGCGCATCTTCCAGCCGCCGGAGAGCTCGCCGATGTCGCGAAGCTCGTCGCCAGGCGCGAACCCGAGGCCGGCAAGGATCGCGAGCGCCTCGTGCTCGCCGAAGAACCGCTCGAAGTGATCGATGCGCTCGTGGAGCTCGCCGACATCGGCCACGAGATCGAGCATCGCCTCCTCATCGGAGGCGTCGTGCGCCGCGGCCTCGAGCGCCGCCTCGGCGGCCGCGAGCCGCGAGTCGAGCTCGGCCCGACCCGGCACGCTCGACAGGATCATGTCGATCAGCGAGCGACCGCCCGTGACCGACAGCTCCTGCGGCAGCCAGCCGATCCGAATGCCATTCGCGCGGGTGACCTTGCCGTCGTCGAGCTCCTGATCGCCGGCGATGATCTTGAGCAGCGTCGTCTTGCCCGAGCCATTGGGGCCGATCAGGCCGACCCGGTCGCCGTGCCCGAGACGCAGTGAGACCGCATCGAAGATCATGCGATCTGCGAAGAACAGGGTCACCTCGTCGAGTACGACCAGGCTCACGGCGCCGCGTGGATAGCACGCTCGCGCGCCGGTTCGCTACGGGCGCCGGCGTCGCTCGCTGCGGGCGACCATCGCGCTCGGCAGCGTGCCATCGGCCTCGCGCCTGCGGATCTCGTCCCCGATCGGCCGCAACACCGCCAGCCGAACCGGATCGTCGCGATAGCGGTCGACCAGCTCGCCGTAGAGCTCGCGCACCGCATCGCCGTCCGGTGGTGCCGCCATGATCGCCGTGACCACCGCGATCCGCCAGCGCAGCGCGACATCGCCCCCGACGTCGATCGCCAGGGCGTCTCCTTCGTCCCGCGCGGCCAGCACGGCGTCGCCGTCGCCACACCGCTCCAGGAGCGCAGCCAACCTGGCCTCGTCGCTCACGTGCTCACACTAGCATGGGATGGATCGCGTGCTGCCAGACGGCGGGATCGGCACGGTGATACCGTCCTCGCATGTCGCGCTCGCCTCGCCGTGTATTTGCAACGCCGGTCGTCATCACGCTGGCCGCGGCCGGCTGCTATGTCGAGACCCAGCCGACCCAGCCCGCCCCACCGCCGGTCGTCGGCTCCGAGCAGCCCGCCCCCCCGCGGCCGGTCCCGGAGACCGAACAGCCGGCGCCGGTCGACCCGCCTGTCGTGACGACCACCAATCCGCCACCACCGACCAGGCCCCCGGTCGTGACCACCAACCCGCCACCGCCGCGGCCGATCCCGACCACCGAGCCTGCGAAGTTCGAGCAGCGGTGGCGGGTCACCCGTTCGGGGACCGAGTGCCTCGCCGCGCCGAGCGCGAGCTGCCCGACCCCGAAGCAGGGCCAGCCGATGCCAACGTGCAACCCGCCTCCCCCGTTCAAGATCACGTGCCCGGATCCGATGACCGAGCCGATGCTGATGGTGATCCTGCGCGCGGGCGCGACCGGATGCATCGCCGAGCCGCCGCCCCCGAAGTGCCCACCGAACGCGCGGTGCGCCGCACCCAAGACGCGCCCCGTCGACTGCCCGACGCGCGCGCCCGCGACGCGATGACCCCTCGCGTCCGCGAGGAGTGGCGCGCACGGATCGCGGCGGAGTACACGTCGGCGGCGATCACCCAGCACCTCGTGCTGTGGCTGATCCAGCTCGGGGCCCCGCCGGATCTGATCGATGCCGGCCTCGCGATCGTCGGCGACGAGCTCGTTCACTCGCGGCTGAGCCACGATGTCTACACCGCGGCGGGTGGCACCGAACCACCTGCGCTCGTGCGCGAGGCGCTCGGGCTCGGCCGTCACGCGACGCGGCTCGAGGATGACGTCCTGCACGTCGCGGTGCGCGTGTTCTGCCTCGGCGAGACGATCGCGGTGCCGCTGTTTCGTAGATTGCGCGAGCGCTGCACCGAGCCGGTCGCGAGGACGGCCCTCGATCGAATCCTGCACGACGAGGTCCGCCACCGCGAGCTCGGCTGGGACCTGCTTGACTGGCTGTGCGCGATCGATCCCGCCGCGCCGCACCAGGTCGCAGAGATCTTGCCGGCGATGCTCGGCGAGCTCGAGCGTAGCTACGGCACGCAGAACCTCGCGGTGTCGGACGACGATGGCGCGATGACCGACGCCGATCGTGCGTGGGGCCTGGCGCCGCCGCGCGACTACGCCGAGATCCTCGCGCGTACGATCGAGCGCGAGTTTCGCCCGCGGTTCGCGGCGCGCGACATCACCCTGCCGTGAGCTCACCGCGCAGCAGGCCAAACATCGCCGTGTCGCTGACCTCGGCGGCCACCCGCCAGCGCGCGCGCAGCAGGCCCTCGCGCTGAAACCCGAGCCGCTCCAGCAGCCGGCAGGACGGCAGGTTGCGCGGGTCGACGTCGGCCTCGATCCGCTCGAGCCCGAGCTGCTCGAACGCGAACCGGAGCACGAGCCGCGTCGCCTCGGCCGCGAGTCCTTTTCCCTGCTCGGCCGCCGCGAGCAAGTAGCCGAGCTCGGCTCGCAGCTGATCGAGCCGGATCGCGAACAGGGTCGCGGTGCCGACGAGCACGTCGTCGTCGCGCCGCGCGATCGCCCACGGATAGTGCGCTGGCCCGTCGAGCAGCGGCGCGAGGTACGCGTCGGCTTGCGCGACCTCGGTCCACGGCGGAAACCCCCAGTACCGCATCAGCGCCGGGTCGCTGTAGAGGCCGAACAGCGCGTCGCGATCGGAGGTGCGATGCGGACGGATCCGGATCCGGTCACCGTCGAGCGTGGGGATCATGGGACCAGACAGCCTACCTGGCTCCCCGTTGTGAGCGCCATTTCCCAGTGATTGGCTGGACGGTTCGACCTTATATTGTCCGCGATGAGAAGCCTCGTGCTCGCGTGCCTGGGCATCCTTGGTTGTGATCCGGACGGTGACGGCGCCGGCCCGGTCCGCTCGTTCGACTTCGGGCCGTTCGAGATCCAACCCAACGAGGAGATCAGCGACAAGTGCGTGCAGATCTCGCTGCACAACACCGAACCGATCTACGTCAACAGCGTCGAGCTGACGACCGGCCCCGGGTTCCACCACTCGAACTGGCTGTTCGTCCCGGAGCACATCTTTGCCGGCGAGGACGGCACGTTCGTGTGTGACGACCGCGGCTACAACGAGGCGGTCGCGGCGGTGTTCGGCGGCGTGCTGTTCGCGCAGTCGACCCAGGCCGCGCACGAGATCCAGCAGTTCCCGGAGGGCATCGCCGTCAAGCTGCCGATCCGGACCAAGATCGTCGCGCAGGTCCATCTGCTGAACCCTGTCGAGGACACGCTGACGCTGCGGCCCAACATCAAGCTGGCGACGATCCCCACGCCCACCACGACGCTGTCTGGTATCTCGTTCCAGAACCACGCGCTCGGGCTACCGCCCAACAAGCAGTCGAGGTTCACCGTCGAGTGCGATCTCGCGCCCGAGCACAACAAGTTCTTCGGACGCGATCCCGACTTCAAGATCCACTACGCGCTCGCGCACTACCACGAGCTCGGCACGGGCCTGAACGTGGAAGCGGTTCGCGCCGACGGCACGGCGACCACGGTGTTCTCGACCGAGGCCCAGGTCGGCGACACACTCGGCAAGTTGATCGATCCCGCGTTCGACATGACCGGCTACACGAAGCTGCGGTTCTGGTGCGAGTTCTACAACCCGCGCGCCGAGACCGTGCGCTGGGGCATCGGCGACCAGGAGATGTGCGTGTTCCTCGCGTTCTCGGACTCGACCTACGCTTGGGGAGGTGGCGTCAACGAGAACGGGGAGCCCCAGAACCCGACGCCGGTCGGAAACGCGATGCACTACTCCAACCCGTGCCTGGTGCTGGCCACGGATGCGTCGCGCTGATGGCATAGTCCGCGCGTGAAAATTCTCCTCACCGGCGCCGGTGGTCAGATCGGACACGATCTGATCGGCACCCTCGCGGCCCAGGGTCACGAAGTCACGTCCACCGATCTCGCGCCGCGACCCCCGAGCCACGCGCACGCGGGCGGCGACTCGTGGCAGCGCCTCGACGTCACCGATGCCGCCGCGACGGAGGCGGTGATCACGAAGGTCAAGCCGGACCTCGTGTTCCACCTCGCCGCGATCCTGTCCGCCCGCGGCGAGAAGGATCCCAAGCTCGCCTACGACGTCAACCAGACCGGGACGTGGAACGTGCTCGAGGCGTGTCGCACGGCCGCGGTTGGTCGGCTGGTGTTCACCTCGAGCATCGCGGTGTTCGGGCCGCCGCCCAGCGGACCGCTGCCCGATCCCACGCCAGACGATGTCGCGCTGCACCCGACCACGATGTACGGCGTGACCAAGGTCGCCGGCGAGCTGTTGTGCGCGTACTACACGAAGAAGTTCGGCGTCGATTGCCGCGGCGTGCGGTTCCCCGGCCTGATCTCGGCGGCGATGCCGGGCGGCGGCTCCTCGGACTACGCGCTGTTCATGTATGTCGACGCGGTTCGCAAGGGCGGCTACGACGCGTTCGCGCGCGCCGACACCCGGATCCCGCTGATGTACATGCCGGATGGCGTTCGCGCCCTGCTCGAGATCGCGATGGCCGATCGCGAGCGCCTGACGCGCTCGATCTACAACATCGCCGCGTTCTCGCCGCGCGCCGACGACATCGCGACCTCGGTCCAGCGCGCGATCCCCGAGGCCAAGTTCAGCTACTCCCCGGATCCGCGCCGCCAGGCGATCCTCGACTCGTGGCCGAAGTCGCTCGACGACACGGCTGCCCGGCGTGACTGGGGCTGGAAGCCGAGCTACGACCTCGACGGCATGACCGACGATCTGGTGCCACGCATCCGCCGCATGCTCGAGCTCGGCGCGATCCTGTCCAGTCACTGAAGGAGCAACCATGTACGAGACCGCAAAGCAGGTATTCGCCGCGCAGCTCGCCGAGATCGAGAGCGCCGGGCTGTGGAAGCACGAGCGCACGATCACGTCGCCGCAGGCCGCGCATATCTCGACCAACGGCAAGGAGGTGATCAACTTCTGCGCGAACAACTACCTCGGGCTGTCGAGTCACCCGCGCGTGATGGCCGCCGCCAAGCGCGCCCTCGACGAGCGCGGCTATGGCCTGTCGAGCGTGCGGTTCATCTGCGGCACGCAGGATGGTCACAAGGAGCTCGAAGCTGCGGTCTCGAAGTTCCTCGGCACGGACGAAACGATCCTGTACTCGTCGTGCTTCGACGCCAACGGTGGGCTGTTCGAGACCCTGCTCGGCGCTGACGACGCGGTCATCTCCGATGCGCTCAACCACGCATCGATCATCGATGGCATCCGTCTGTGCAAGGCAGAGCGGCTCCGCTACGAGCACGACGATCTCGACGACCTCGAGCACAAGCTGGTCGCCACGCAGGGCAAGCGGCTCCGCATGATCGCGACCGACGGCGTGTTCTCGATGGATGGCGACATCGCGCGGATCGATCAGATCTGCGATCTCGCCGACAAGTACGGGGCGCTCGTGATGGTCGATGACAGCCACGCGACCGGCTTCGTCGGCAAGACCGGGCGCGGCTCGGCCGAGCTGCGCGCGTGCATGGATCGGGTCGACATCTTCACGTCGACGCTCGGCAAGGCGCTCGGGGGCGCGTCGGGCGGCTTCACGTCGGGCCGGCGCGAGATCATTGACCTGCTCAGAAACCGTTCGCGCCCTTACCTATTTTCCAACACGCTTGCGCCGCCGATCGTCGCCGGCTCGCTCGAGGCGATCTCCATCGTCTCCGAGAGCACCGCGCTGCGGGACACCCTGGAGGCCAACACCACGCGGTTCCGCAACGGGATGACGCGCGCCGGGCTCAAGATCCGGGCAGGCACACACCCGATCGTCCCGGTGATGCTGGGCGATGCCAAGCTCGCTGGCGACATGGCGCAGCGGCTCCTCGGGCACGGGATCTACGTGATCGGATTCTCCTTCCCGGTGGTCCCGAAGGGCCAGGCGCGGATCCGGGTCCAGCTCTCGGCGGCCCATTCCGACGCGGACATCGACCACGCGATCACTGCCTTCACGACCGTCGGCAACGAGCTCGGGGTCGCATGAAGGCCGACGCGATCGTGGCCAAGATCCGGGAATCGCTACCGGACGCGGTCGTCACGCTGAAAGATCTGACCGGGACCGAGGACCACTGGGAGGCGCGTGTGGTCTCCGCCCTGTTCGAAGGCAAGTCACTGATGCAACGCCATCGACTGGTGTTCGGTGCCCTCGCTGTGGAGATGAAAGGACCGATTCACGCCCTGACGCTCGACGTCAAAACGCCGGCCGAGATCGAGTAGACCTTCGTGACGCGGAGGTAGCTCGGCGGTCACTCGGCGGTCACTCGGAGACGATTTCGAGATGCGGTTGTCGGACAGCCGTGCGAACCTTGTGGTTCCCCAAAATGGGCGCCGACCTCGCCGCGGAAGAGCCGTTCGGGCCGTACCTCGTGTACGAACGACTCGGCGTGGGCGGAATGGCCACGGTCCATCGCGCACTCGAACGAGGGATCGAGGGCTTCGAACGGATCGTGGCGCTCAAGCGTCTACTCCCGCACCTCGCGGAAGACGCGAGCTTCATCAAGTCGTTTGTTCGTGAGGCCAAGCTGGCGTCGCTGCTGAACCACGTCAACGTGGTCCAGATCTTCGAGCTCGGCCGCGTCGGCAGTCAGTACTTCATCTCGATGGAGTACATCGATGGCCGAGACATCCGCCGCATCCTGCGCCACGCGCGCAAGGTCACGGGCCCGCCGCCGATCCACGTCACCGTCGGGCTCCTGCTCCAGCTGTGTGAAGCGCTCGATTACGCGCACAATCGCGCTGACGAGCAAGGCACACCGCTTGGCCTCGTGCACCGCGATGTCTCGCCGTCAAATCTGCTGGTGACGCTCGGCGGTCACCTGAAGGTGATCGACTTCGGGATCGCGAAGGCGCAGTCGTCGCAGCTGCGCACGCAGACCGGGCGCGTCAAGGGCAAGCTCGCGTACATGGCGCCCGAGGCGATCTCGTCGGGCAAGGACCTCGATGCGCGCAGTGATCTGTTCGCGGTGGGCGTGATCGCGCACGAGCTGCTGACGGCGCGGCCGCTGTTCGCCAGCAAGAACGAGTACCAGACGCTGATGAAGGTGCAGCGTGGCGACATCGTGACGCCGTCGACTTTCAATCAGGCGTGCCCCTCGGAGCTCGACGAGATCGTGCTGAAGGCGCTCGCCCGCGATCCCGATGATCGATACACCGGCGCCGGCGAGCTGCGCGACGAGCTGCTCGAGCTGCGCCGCCAGTACAATCTGCAGACCGGCCACCGCGACGTCGCGCAGTGGCTCGACTGGGCATTCTCGCTCGAGCCGCCGAGCGGGTTCGCGACGACCAACACGTTCGAGAAGAGCGGCAGCAGCGCGTTCGACATGAAGTCGGCCGCTGGCTCGGATCGCCCGCTGCCGGTGCGCGCGCAGGACAAGCCGCGCGCCCACAGCGTCGACGACGAAGAGGTGGTGGAGATCGCGTGGGGTGGCGGCGAGCGCGAGCACGACAGCGGGCATCCGGTGCTGCTCGAAGACGTGCCCGACATCTCGGATCGCCATCGCGTGATCGTCGACGACGGGCTGATGGACGACATCCCGGCGCCGCAGCCGAGCCACGGTCACCCGAGCCGCCCGCCGCGCGACACCGCGCCGACGATGGCCGCACCCGACATGGCCGTGACGATGGCGCTGCCGGCTCCGCTCCCGCCGCCGCCGCCGGTGCGCGCCCGGACCAGCCAGCCGGTCATGCCGGGCCATGGCAGTCGCGAGCGCCGCAGCACCGCGCAAGGCACCGGCTCGCTCGATCGCGTGGTGGCCCCCAACGACACCAGCAGCCCCGTGATCAAGGCGCGACCCGCGCGCTCGCTGACCGAGCTCGCGGGGCTCCTGCCGACCCCAGATCCCGACGGGTCCGCACCCGTTCCGCGCCATACCCCACCGAACCTGCAACAGGCGCGCGTGCCGGGCACCAGGCCAGGCGTCGAGCCGGCGCGCGCCCTGACCAACGACCCCGCGGACACCACCGGCGCATCCATGCGCGCGTCGTCGGTCACCATCGGTTCCTCGATCGTCGCGCGGCAGTCGGTGCGCCGCAGCTGGGTCTACCTGGTCGCGGGACTGGCGATCGCAGCGGTTGTCGGTGGGCTCGTGCTGGCGTCGAACACCGCCTCGACCCCGGCGGCGACCCGCGAGCCTGCGGTGACCAAGGCCGTCGGCAAACCGATCGGGACCCTCAAGTTCGCGATCGAGCCCAACGATGCCGAGATCGCGATCGAGGGTAAGGGTTCGCACGTCGGCTCGCCGTGGTCGATCGAGCTCGCGCCGGCGATGTACCAGATCCGGATCCAGCGCGATGGCTACAAGGCTCGCCTGAAGACGGTGGAGCTGTCTCCCTCGGAGACCATGACGCTCGACCTCGAGCTCGAGAAGATCGGGCGCGACGCCTCGCAAGCAAAGCTGATCCTGTCATCGACGCCAACGGGCCTCGAGGTGCTGCTCGACGGCAAGCTCCAGGACAAGCGCACGCCGCTCGAGATCGGCGTCTCCGCTGGCAAGCACACGATCGCGATGCGTCAGAACGGGGTCGAGGTGTGGCGTCAGGAGGTCGACGCCCAGCCTGGCGTCGATCACGAGTTCAGCCCCTCGATGACGGCTGCCAAGCAGCGCGAGCGGGCGCAACGCGTCGCCGGCGACCTGCCGAAGAAGCCCGTTGCGGTCGCCTCGAACGACCGCACGGTCGATCTGACACCGAAGAAATCCGACGACCAGCCGACCGAATCGAAGGTCGATCCCAAGGCCGGTGATCCCAAGTCGGACGTGCCCAAGCCGGTGTTCCCGGGGCCGTTCGATCCCAAGCCCACCACGCCGGTCGTCCCCGCCGAGGTCAAGCCGACACCACCGGTCGTGCCACCGCCCGTGGCCGCGCCGCGCGGGCCGATCAACGTCGCACCGCACGTCGTCAAGCGACTGTCCGGTGAGACGCCGTCGTTCAAGAAGTCTCGCAACGCCGACGTGCCGGCGATGGTCAACGCGAAGCTGTGCATCGACACGGGCGGCCGGATCACGAGCGTCGACGTGCTGACCAAGCAGCTCGAGCGTCAGACCGCGCTCGACATGATGTCGACCATCCGGACCTGGCGCTACGCACCGTTCACGCAGAACAACGTCGCGGCCGCGGTGTGCTTCGTCGTCAGCTTCCGCCTCAAGTAGTCAGCTCGGCTCGGCGACGATCACGCCGAAGAACATCTCCATCCCGCAGGCGAACTTGACCTCGCCCGTGGCGGGGACCGTGATCGCGACCTCGAGCGGCTTGTTCATCGGCAGCTCGACGATCTTGCCATCGGGCGTCTTCAGCTCGCGCAGGCACTCGCCTTCGATCGTGCGGGTGAACACGAGCACGAGCTTCTCGCCCGGCTTGCCGGGGATCCGTTCCGGCACGTAGCCGTCCTTACCGGCTTCGATCTTGATCGAGCGAACGCCGTCCTTCACCGTGCCGGTCGACGTCGTCGCGACGGGCTTCGGTTTCGGTTGCGCGTCCTTACCGCAGCCGGACGCAAGCAAGACAGCCACCACCAGGGTACGCACCATGCGGGCACGATAGCGCGCACCGCCCGCGTCGGCTACGCGAGTCGCGCCGACACGCCACCCGAGGCGGTCTGCGCCAGATCGGCGAACGGATCGGCCCAGTCCTCGAACTGCAGGATGCCGAGCTCCTTGAACCGCTCGCGCTGGCGATCCGACAGCAGGTCCATCTTCTTGATCGCAGGGACGATCTTCGCGAACAGCATCTGCCGGAACAGCACCTGGCCCTGGTTGTGGAGCGCGATGTCCATGCACTGCTTGGTCGGCAGGCCGGTCTTGTCCCAGACCTCCTGGAACAGGAACCGGTCGCGCATCAGGCGGGCCGCCTCGTAGACGAAGTCCTCGCGTTCGCGCTTCACGCTGTCGGGCTGGTCGCGATAGTAGTCGCGCAACGACAGCACACCGAATGCGACGTGGCGTGCCTCGTCGCCCATGACGTAGGCGGTCAGCGACTTCAGCAGCGGCTCGTCGGTGTTGTTACGGATCATCCCGAACGCGGCGAGCGCGAGGCCCTCGACCATGATCTGCATGCCGAGGAACTTCATGTCCCAGCGGCTGTCGGTCAGGATCATGTCGAGCAGCGTCTTCAGGTGCGGGTTGACCGGGTACGCGATCCCGATCTTCTGATGGACGTAGCGGTTGTAGACATCGACGTGGCGCGCCTCGTCGACGACCTGGCTCGCCGCATAGAGCTTGCTGTCGAGGTCGCGCACGGAGCCCACGAGCTGCGCGGTGGCGAGCAACGCGCCCTGCTCGCCGTGCAGGAACTGCGAGAGCGTCCACGCGAATGTCTCGATGTTGAGGTCGTGCCGCTCCTTCTTCGTCATCTTGTTGTAGAGGTCGCTACCGAACAGCGGCATCAGCTGCTCGGGGCCCATCGGCCGGCCGAGGTCGACATCCGTGCTCCACGGCAGCACGTCATCGGAGATCCATTGGCCGCGGACCGCCTTGTCGTAGAGGTCACGCAGCTTCTGGCGCGTGTCCTGGTAGCCCCATGTGTACGTGACGTCGAGCAGCGCCTCGAGCGTCTCGATGGATGGCCCGGTCAGGGCCTCGGCGGTCACAGCGGACTCCATACGCACCTCCAAAAAACTGAAACTTGTTTCATTTTGTACTCGACGCGCTCGCTGCGTCAAGCGCAATGTCACTGCCATGGCGTCGCGCGCCCGGACCACACCGTCGCTGTCGCAGGACCCGGAGGTCCTGCTGGGCGCGACGCGCGAGCCCGACTTCCGCCAGGAGCGCTCGCGCCGGAGCTACCTCGCGCTGATCCAGGCCGCGACCGAGCTGTTCGCGACCCAGCCCTACGATGCGGTCGGTACGCCGGAGATCGCCCAGCGCGCCGGGGTGGCGGTGGGCACGTTCTACCGGTACTTCGATGACAAGCGCGAGCTCTACCTCGAGGTCGCGCGGCGGACGATGGTGACGGGCTATCGCGAGACGATCGAGAGCCTCGGGCCGGAGCGCTTCATCGGGCGCGCGCGCCACGAGACGATCAGCGAGACGGTCGCGATCCTGTTCGACCACGTGCTGTCGCGACCGCAGCTGATGCGCAGCGTGAACGAGATGGCGCTCCGCGATCCCGACGTCGCCGAGCTCCGGCAGGCGTTCGAGGCGATGTCGATCCAGCGGCTGACCGCGTTGATCGCCACGATCGTCTCGCGCGAGCTGGCTCCCGATCCCGAGGCGATCGCGTACGTGCTCTACGGCAGCGCGATGCAGTGCGCGTACGGGCTCGCGGGACACTTCGGTCCGGCGCCGATCAGCGCCGAGCGCGCGGGCCGCGCTGACCACGTTCATCGAGCGCGCGCTGTTTCCTTAGCGCGTGGCGTTGACGACCGCGACCACGCGATCCGCTGCCTGGGCCTGCGGCTCGCCCATGTCGATCAGCGCGTGGAGCACGCACGCCACGGCGCGCGCACCGCATGTCGCGAAGTCCATCGGCACGATGTACGAGGCCCGCTCGCCGGACCACACCGCGAGGCACGTGTGATCGATCGCCTCGAGGATCCAGTACGGCGCGACATCTTGATCGCGCTGCCATGCGTGCGCCTCGCGGGTGACGTCGAGCGACGACCGCACCGCCTCGGTGTTGGGCCGCGTCGGCTCGGCGAGCCAGCGCTTGATCGCCGCGGTCATGTCCTCGAGGTACTGCTTCGGCGGTAGCCCCTCGATCGGCGTCGTCGGGAACGATCCCGCTACCAGCTCACATGCCGCGAGCGCGGCGCGCACCGCGTGAGCGCGGTTGTCGACGATCTGCCGGCGCGTCCACTCGACGAGCCCACGCGACAGGTACTCCTCGGCACCCGCCCACGCGTTGGCCACGTTGGTCGTGCTCTCACCGAGCTCCTGCAACTCCTCGATCCGTGGTGTGTGGCTCATATCTCTAGATAGCTCCCCTCCGCCGCGGCGAGTACGGGCACCGCGGTACGCGCGGCCGTCTGCACGACGACCTCATCGATCATCTCATCCGTCGCATCTGGACTGTGATGGAACAGCGCCAGCTTCTTCGCCTTTGCGCGCTCGGCGACGATCACGCCTGCGCGCGCGGGAGAGTGCCCCCAGCCGCGTCGTGATTCGTAGTCCTGATCCGCGTGCATCGCATCGTGGATCAGCAGATCGGCATCGCGTGCGAGCTCGATCGCGGCATCCAGCGGCTCGTCGGGGAACGGGTACTCGACATCCGACAGGTACGTGATGGTCTTGCCGTCGGCGGCGATCCGGTAGGCGGTGGTCCACATCGAGCCGTGCGGCATGGCCGCGGTCTCGATCTCGAAGCCCGGCACGGTGAACTTGTCGCCCGCCTTGATGGTCTCGATCGAGACCCCGGCTGCGAGATTCTCGAGCCCGTTCAGCGGGCTGTAGTGGCCGGCGAGCTGGTTCTGCAGCGCCGCCTCGAGCGAGATTCCCGAGATCGGAGACGCACCGTAGATCCGGATCTCGTTGCCCTTGATGAAGAACGGCGTGAAGAACGGCAGGCCCTGGATGTGATCGAGGTGCGTGTGCGTGAGCAGGATCGGGAGTTTGCCCTGCCCCTTTCCGAACTCGCTCGTCATCAGCGACTTCGCCAGCTCGGTCGCGCCCGTGCCGAGATCGATCAGCAGCCGCTCGCCGGCGTCGGTCACCAGCTCGACCGAGGTGGTGTTGCCGCCGTAACGCAGGAACTCTCGTCCCGGCATCGCGAACGAGCCGCGAACGCCCCAGAACCGCAGCTTCAAGTGGGTCTCTCAGTCCTGGGGACCGGCCGCGCATCGGCCTCGGGGCCGACCGGAAGCGTCATGCCCTCGAACGACGTCAGCACCTCGATCCCGATCCCGGCGCCCTTCGCCAGATACTGGGCGGCGATCCGGTCCATCTGGTCGTCGGAGTGGGACGGAGCGTGGTGATACAGCACGAGCCGCCGCACCTTCGCCTCGGCGCAGATCTCGAGCGCCTGGTCCGGGGTCGAGTGACCGTAGTGCGGGAACTTTGCGTACTCGGCGGGCAGGAAGTGGGTGTCGTAGATCACGGTGTCGACGCCTTCGATCCGGCGGACCAGCGCCTCGCGCATCGCCCCGAGTGAGACGCGATCGTCGTCGGAGAGCGTTTCGGGTCCGGGCAGGAAGTGCTGCTTGTGCAGCACCTGATCGAACGGCGCGGTATCCGAGACGTAGGCCCACGACACGCCATCGCAATCGAACCGGTAGCCGACCGAGCCGAACGGGTGGTTGAGCGCGAACGGCTGGACGTGGAAGGCGCCGATGTCGAACTCGACGCCCGGCTCGACCTGGTGAAACTCGAACTGCGCGGGCACCGCGTCGAGCGGGACCGGGAAGAACTCGTGGCGGGTGATGCCGCCGATCACCTCGTCGAGCTCGTCGGCGGCGGTGAGCAGGGCATAGATCGATATCTTGGTGCCCGGGATGTACGCCGGCGAGAAGAACGGCAGGCCCTGGATGTGATCCCAGTGCACGTGCGAGAGCAGCACGTGGTGATGCTGCGGCGCGCTGGCGTCGCGGAGCAGCTTGTTGCCGAGCGCGCGCATGCCCGTCCCGGCGTCGACAATCAGCGTCTCGCCGCTGGCAGATCGGGTCTCGACGCACGACGTCTGACCGCCGTAGCGCACGGTGGCCGCGCCAGGCACCGGGTAACTGCCCCGGACCCCCCAGAAGGTGATCTGCATGCCTCGTGAAATTCTATCTCTTTCCGCGGAAATCCCCAAAACCCGGCCGGTCGGCGGGTTTTGCGATATTGAACCGCCATGAACCCGCAACCGAGAATCCTCGTGATGGGCGCTGGAGGGATCGGCGGCTTCGTCGCCGCCACGCTCACCGAGATCGGCTCCGCGGTCACCGCGGTCTCCACCAACGCAGCCATCCGGGCCGCCGTCGACAAGGCGGGTTACCGCGTGGTCGACGAGGGCGAGGAGCGGATCGTGCGCGGCTGGGTCTCGCCGGCGCCCGAGGGCCGCTACGACCTGTGCATCCTGGCCACCCAGCCACCCAACGTCGAGGAGGCAGCCCGGACCGCGGAGCCGCACCTCGCCGCAGATGCCCGCGTGGTCGTGCTGCAGAACGGGCTGTGCGAGGACCGGATCGCGGCGATCGTCGGCGCCGAGCGCGTGATCGGCGGCATCGTCGCGTGGGGCGCTTCGATGCCGGAGCCCGGCAAGTACGAGCGCACCGCCGCCGGCGGGTTCTCGCTCGGCACCCTGGCCGGTACGCTGGACGACGACACCCGCCGGGTCGCCGAGCTGCTCGAGGCCGTGGGCCCGGTGTCGCTGACCGAGAACCTCAAGGGCGCGCGATGGAGCAAGCTCGCCCTCAACTGTGCGGTCTCCGCGCTCGGCACGATCGCCGGCGAGCGGCTGGGTCCGCTGGTGCGCCAGCGCCGGTATCGCCGGCTCGGGCTCGAGCTGATGACCGAGGTGGTCGAGGTCGGCCGCGCCGAGGACGTCGCGTTCGAGAAGGTCGCCGGCACGCTCGATCTCAACTGGGTCGCGCTGACCGAGGCGGATCGGGCCGCACGCGCGTCGGCCAGCCTGACCGCAAAGCATGCACTGCTGCTCGCGGTCGGCCTGCGCTATCGGCGAATGAGGTCATCGATGCTGGCGTCGATCGAGCGGGGCCGGACCCCGGCGATCGACTTCCTGAATGGCGAGATCGCGACGCGCGGGGCCCGTCACGGGATCGCGACCCCGTTCAACACGCGGATCGTCGAGACCGTGTGGGGCATCGCGAAGGGCGATCTGAAGTCGTCCCGCGAGACGCTCGACGCGGTGTGCGCCGGCGAGTAAGTTGCTGGGATGCCGACCCTGTACTGGAAGAGCACCTGAACCAGCTGCCGTGACGCGAGGAGTTCCTTGCGCAGACAGCTGGAGGTGCCATTCGATGAAGTGAACCTGGCCAAGGCGGCGCCTTCGGAGGCGCAGGTCAAGGCGATCGTCGCGCTGGCTGGCTCGGTCGCCGCGGTGATGAACACGCGGCACGCCACCGTCAAGGCGAACGGCTGGGTCGACAAGCCGCCGAGCGTCAGCGAGTTCGCGAAGGCGGTCGCCGCGGAGGTCAACGTGCTGCGCCGGCCGATCTACATCGACGGCGACACGATCATCATCGGGTTCGACAAGCCCGCCTACGCCAAGCTCTGACGCCGCGTCGCGAGCGCGAGTACCACCAGGCCGGCCAGCGCGAGCCCCGCCAGCACGAGCCCGAGCGTCAGGCCCGGCGTTTCGTAGCGCCAGCGGATCACGTGCTCGCCCGCGGTGATCGGCACCGCGCGGCGCAACACGTCGGCAGCGAGCCACGTGGTCTCGCGATCGTCGACGGTCGCGCGCCAGCCCGCGAACGCGGTCGACGACACCACGGCGTATCCCCGATCGCGTGCGGTGCACATCAGATCGATCGCACCTGGCGCCCAGCGCTGGACCTCGCACGGCAGCGGCGGGTCGCCCTTCGAGCGCGAATCGGGCCGCACCCCACCGAGGACGACGACGCCGCGCAACACCCCGGTGCCGCCCGCGAGTGGATACGTCAACGCGAGCGAGCTCTCGGTCGATCCGGCCCACAGCCAGCCGTGCATCGTCGACGCCGGCGGCGCGACCGGCAGCGCGACCAGCGCCCAGCGTCCGCGGCGGGCGAGCTCGTGGAATCCGCCACCCGGCACGACCATCGTGCCCGGCAAGATCGAGAGCTCGATCCCGAAGCGATCGAGCAGCGCGCCACCTTCGTTCGCGGCGGCGAGCCATGTCCGATCCTGATCACGGTGGCGGCCCGGGCTCGGCGTGTTGGCCGTCGCGAGGCCCCAGCGCGCGGCCGAGGTCCCGCCGAACGTCGAGACCGCGTCCTCGAGCGTCGCCTG
>JBBJLY010000227.1:0-14245 GCA_037720695.1 Kofleriaceae bacterium
GATCGCATCGATCCGGGCACCGGCAAACCGCGCACTTTGCACGTCGAGAAAGCCCTCAACTGCATTGACTTCAGCGGCGGCCCCGAGCCTCAGCAGGAGCGCAGCCACGTAGCCGGGTTATTCACGACCGTTACGCGGCTCGTAACCAGCGAGTATTTCAAGATAGAAAAGGTGCGGTTCAGCGAGGGGGTCGAGGAGCCGGTGCCGTACGACGAGCCGGTGATCTGGATGATGCTGGAAGGCTCGGCCGAGGTGCCCGTGGACGGGTTAGTCGAACCGACAAAGTTCGGCCCCGGCGAGACGCTTCGCGATCGCGTCCACGAACCTGTCCGTGTGTTCGCGGAGGTACTGGTAGGCAACAACCGTCTTCGCGAATTTTGCCTTCGACAGCTGCTTCCGCTGCACGACCATTCCGCGCGCTGCCGCAGTCCCGCGAGCATGTCGATCGAGCAGGGTTTCGGCCGAACGCCCTGCCACCACAGCGTCTGCCACCTCGTCGGCAGCACGCTCGTACTCGTCATCGGCGCGCCCGAGATCGTCGTCGAGCTCCACGCCAGCGCGCTGCTGGATCACGTGCGCCGCTTCATGCGCAGCCGTGTGCAGATCCGGCGCGGCACCAAACGCGATCTTGTCTCCCGATGCGTAGGCTCGTGCGCCGAGCGCGAACGTGGCGGACTCCGCCGCACCGCCGATCTGGACGCGCACGTTGGACACGTCGTGGCGACCAAATGCTCGCTGGATCCGTTCGCCGAACGGCAACGTCGCGCTCGCCGCCGCGACGCCCGTCATCGCGATGTTCCGGGCGTTCGCGGGCCGCGCTGCACCACCGTCGACCTTGCGTTGCACCGCTACACCGGAGGACTGAGGTCGGTGCTGTGCGCGTCTCGCGCCGTTGGGATTTGATATCGCGGCGTCCTTGCCCGCGACGCGAGCCATCCGCCACAGCGCCAGCTCGTGATCCCATCCGTCCCACGAACCGGCGATCCCCTCGCGCGTCGCGTCGCGACTCGGCTTCGGGGCCCGCTGGAGCAGCGGTGCGGCCGTATCGAGGAGCTGGGCGAGCGCTTCCCGGCGTTCCGCCAGCTTCGCCGCCGGGATATTCGCCATGTGACCGCGCGCTGCGTCGAGCGCAGACTGCAGCGCGGTCGCGGCGGAGATCGCGCGAGCCGCATCGATCGTCTCGATCGCGATACGGAACTCGTTCAATCGGCTGCGCGCCTCCTCCACCCCACGGTCGAAGAACACCGCTGCACTCGCCGCATCGACCTGAGCATCGGCCAGGCCCTCGGTCTGCGTTCGCTTCCCAGGCGCGAGCTCCTGGGAAGCGACGCTGGGCTCGCGATTCCGCACCACGTCGAGCCGGCGGAGCCGCTTTGGTTGTTCGTGCTCGGCCACGGCCGCGGCTTACGGCCGCTCGTCCGCCGGGTTGCGTCACCATCACCGTTGACCCGTCGATTCTTGGGTCGAGCTGAGCGTGGGATGTGACGAGGCAGCACACACGGCCAGATAGCTACGGGATCGCTTGCCATTCCGCCTGGCCCGCTAACGGCCGCCAGACATGACGGTTGCGCCAGATCTGAAATGTTTTTTTGGAAATCGCCGGGCGCGCATTCCAAGCAACCGCCGTCCATACCGGCCGTAGCTCGGCGGACATGACGGTTTCACCATCGCGTCGCGCCGTAGATCATGAGAGTTTTCTCCGCGTGCAGCATCCGCGGGCGGCGGTAAGGGATCCAGACGCCAGCCCTTTGATGCGTGCAAAATCTCCCACCGGAGTCGTGATGCAATTGCTCCAGATCTTCCTCGGCCTCGTTTGTGTCCTCGCCGCCGGAGAGACGTCGGCTCAGCCGAGCCCGAGCAAGGCCGAAGCCGAGTACCTGGTGCCTCCGCAGGGTGGCGCCTACGAGGTCCGGGTCCACGTCGGCGCGGTGTGCATCCTGTCGTTCCCCGAGAAGATGGCGAGCAAGGCACTCGCGAGCTCCCCGGACTTCGAGATCAAGTCGTGGGGCGACGACGGCGTTGCCGTTCGGGCGATCAACGACAAGGTCACGACCGCGACGCTCGCACTCGCGACCAGCTCGGGCGGCATCAAGGTCAATGTCACGCTCAGGGTCGTGCCCAAGACGGCGCCCGCGCTGACGCTCGTGCGGTTCAAGGCGGCGTCGACGTCGGAGGCATTCGAGGCCCTCGTCAAGGCAGAGGTTGCCAAGCGCATGGCCCCGATCGAGGCCGAGCTCGCAAAGGCGAGGCGCAATGTTGATGCCCAGATCCGCGACCGCGCGGACGGCCTCCTCGCCGACCGTCTGTTGAAGCGCAACGAGCTGATCCAGATCGCGGTCCACGAGCGCAACGATGATCACGTGATCGTGCATGTCCGGCGCGGCCAGCTGCTGGGCGAGGATGGCTATCTCCTGTTCGAGATCGAGAATCGCTCGAGCGCCGCGTATCGGCTCGCGTCCGTGCGGGTCACGAGCGGCGGCCGCGACGTCGCTGGCCCCGCGCGCCTCGCCTCGACGGCGGTCGACCGTGACCTCGGGATGATCGGGATCGTCCCCGCGGGTGCGACTGCACGCGGTGTCGTGGTGGTGCGCTCCGTCGACTCGGTGCTTGGCAAGTCGCTCGCTCTCGAGCTGGCGGGCCCCGAAGGTCGCGGCAAGGTCCGGCTCGAGCGCGGAATCGTCCTGCGATGAACCGGCTGATCGCGATCGCGGCGCTCGGACTTCCGGCGCTGGCACACGCAGATCGTCACGAGGCCACGATCTCTCTCCGACCGGTCGCGACGTTCGCGCGCCTCTCCGAGACCGGCGCGGAGCCCGCGAGCTCGATCGGCGGCGGCCTCGCCGGTGGCGTGTCATGGGGGATGCGGAACTGGCTCGACGTCGGAGCCGAGCTCGGGGCGGCCACGCTGGCCGAGGCGCGGTATCCTGACGCCACGGTCGACGTCTCCAGCAACCCGACGACGGGCGAGCTCCGGCGCACCACCCGCACGGCCCAGGCGGAGCGGCGCGACCCTGCGCCTCGGGGTCGGCTGGGTGCCGACGATCCATGCCGCCATCGGGCCGGCATGCGCAGCCGATCGGCGGCGACCTTGCGGGTCGCGGCCGGCGGTGGGACCGACCTCGTCCCCGACGACTCCGCGGGAGGGCTGTCGCTCGACCTCGTCGCGCACCTTCGCGTCGGCCTCGAGCACCGGATCTCCAGCCGGTGGAGCGTCGGGCTCGCTGCTGCGGCGACCCAATGCTTCGGCCTCGATGCACCTGGCCTGCAGATGTTCGAAGCATCGCTGTCGCTCGCCTACACCTGGTACCCGTTGTGGTGAACGGAGACTCCGGATGATGAGGCTCGCGGGTCGCGGCGAACAAGCTATCGTGGGGGCACGATGAGCTTGCTGAACGGCAAGTATGCGCTCGAGCGTCCGCTCGGCGGTGGCGGGATGGCCGAGGTGTTCCTCGCGCGAACCGTCGGCGCCGAGGGGTTCTCGCGACCGGTCGCGATCAAGCGGATCCTGCCCCACTATTCGATGAACGCGCAGTTCGCGGCGATGTTCGTGTCGGAGGCGCGGCTGTCGTCTCGGATGCAACACCCGAACGTGGTCGCGATCCTCGACTTCGATCGCGACCAGGACGGCGGGCTGTTCCTCGTCATGGAGCTCGTCGATGGCGTCGACCTCGATGGCCTCATGGGGTCCGGGATGCTGCCGGTGGCAGCGATCGCGTTCATCGTGACCGAGGTGTTGCGGGGACTCGGCTACGCGCACGACCTACCGGCCGGCGGCGATGGATTGCGCGGCCTCGTGCATCGCGACGTCTCGCCTCATAACGTCCTGCTGTCGTGGGAAGGGGCCGCGAAGGTCTCCGACTTCGGGATCGCGAAGTCGCGCGCCGCGAGCGACGCGACCGCGACCGAGTTCATCAAGGGTAAACCCGCCTACATGAGCCCGGAGCAGGCCAATGGCCAGCCGCTCGACGGCAGGAGCGATCTGTTCGCCGTTGGCGTGATGCTGTGGGAGCTGCTGTGCGGGCGACCGCTGTTCGCGGGCACGACGACGCAGGAGACGCTCGCGCGCCTGATGTTTGCGCCGATCCCGTCGCCGCGCCAGCTGCGTCCCGATCTTCCGATCGAGCTCGAGCGGATCACGATGCGGTTGCTGGCGCGGGAGCGCGACCAGCGCTATCCGAACGCCGACGCGGCGATCGCGGATCTGCTGGCATGGCGCGACTACCCGCGCGACGGGCGCGAGCTGGTCGCAGCGTTACTGGTGCAACGGTGCGGCGATCGCGCCCCGCAGCGCGCGCGGTCGATCAGATCGAGTGTCGCCGCCACGCTCGATACACCGGTCCCGATGCCGAGCCAGATCCCGCTACCGTCGCCGGGCGATGCCGTGCTGACGCAGCTCGCGCGGGGGCGTGGCATGCGGTGGCTGTGGCCGATCGCCGCGGTCGTGCTCGTGCTCGGACTCGGAACCGCGGTCGCGATCTCGGCCGGCGGCCGCCGATCCGATCGCACGACCACGCCGCCAGCTGCCGCCCAACCCGAGCGCCCGATGCCTCCAGCCAGCGCACCACCAGTCGTGCGAGAGGCGCCGCCGAGCGCGCCGGTGATCGTCTCTCCGGAGCCGGTGGGCGAGACGCGAGAGGCACCCGCACCGACGACCTCGGAGGAGCGCAAGGCGCCACCGCGCAGCAAGAAGCCACGCAAGGGGAGCGGCTCCGGCGCCGGGATGCAGGAAGTCAAACTGGGAGGCGACTAGATCGCCCCAGCCGCGCTGCTCCGCGTCAGGCTACCGGCGCGTGGGCTTCTTCGTCGGCGCTGGTGCGGGATTGCCGGGAGGCACGGCCGGCGGCTTGGGTCCGCGGACCGAAGGCTCGCGGTTCCAGATCCGGCCGCGCTTCGCGGTGTCGATGAACGTCGCGATGCCCTTGCCGCCGAGATCGATGACGCCCGCATCGGGCTTGACGCGCGCGGCCTCGAGCAGCGGCTGCGCGGTGGCGACGGTGCCGATCACCTTGCAGTGGACGAACGCATCGCTGACCCAGTCGAGCGCCGCGGACTCGCCGAGCAGGTCGGGGATGGCTTCGGCGCCTGGCACGACGAGGACCGCATCGAAGATCACCGACGGCCCGCCGGAGATCATGTGATCGGCGGCGACCTCCGTGCCATCGGCCGCGACGGTCAGGCCGACCTTCGGTGCGACCAGCTCGAACATCGCGCCCTCCTTGGTGACCGCAGCGCGGAGCTTGTCGACGAGCGCGAGATCGAAGCCGTTCGCGATCAGGGCGCCAACCTTGCGACCGGTCAGCGTCGCGGGCGCCTTGCCCAGGATGCTGAGCGCGGGCGACGGACGGAGCTCCTTGGGCTCGCGCGCCGGGGTGATGACGTCGGCCTTGCCGGCCATACCGAGGCCGTCGGCCACGCGAGTGCCGAGCTCGGGCTCGATGATGTTGAGGTGGCCGAGCATCCGGGTGCGGATCGGGACCGCCTCGACCTTCGACAGCTCGAACGTGAACGCACCAACGATGTGGCGCTGCTCGGGCTCGGTCATCGAGCGCCAGAACAGGCGCGCCTGGCTGTAGTGATCGGCGAACGTCTCGGAGCGCTGCCGGATCTTGGGGCCGGCGATCTGGCTCGGGTAGGTCGCGAAGCCATTGGGCGTCTCGCGTGGCGTTGCAGGCGCGAGGCTGTTCGGCTCGTAGCTGACGCGGCCCGGATCGATCTTCATGCGCGCCATACCGTCGCGCTGAAAGTTGTGCATCGGGCACTTCGGGCTGTTGATCGGGATCTCGTGGAAGTTGGGACCACCGATCCGCTTCAGCTGGGTGTCGGTGTACGAGAAGATCCGGCCCTGGAGCAGCGGATCGTCGGAGAACTCGACGCCGGGGACGAGGTGACCGGGGTGAAACGCCGACTGCTCGGTCTCGGCGAAGAAGTTGTCGGGCCAGCGGTTCAGCACCATCTTGCCGAGCGGGATCAACGGGTAGTCCTCCTCGGGCACGAGCTTGGTCGGGTCGAGGATGTCGAACGGGAGCTGGGCCGCCTGCTCCTCGGAGATCGCCTGGATCGACAGCTCCCACGCGGGGAACGCGCCGGCCTGGATCGCGGTGAACAGATCGCGGCGGTGGAAGTCCTGATCCGCGCCGTTGATCTTGACCGCCTCGTCCCACACGACCGACTGGGTGCCGAGGTCTGGCCGCCAGTGAAACTTCACGAACGTCGCACGGCCGTTGGCATCGACGAGTCGGAACGCGTGGACGCCGAACCCCTCCATCATCCGGTACGAGCGCGGGATCGCGCGATCAGACATCGCCCACATCAGCATGTGCATGCTCTCGGGCATCAGCGTGACGAAGTCCCAGAACGTGTCGTGGGCGGACGCATTCTGCGGGAACCCGCGATCGGGCTCCATCTTCACCGAGTGAATGAGGTCGGGAAACTTGAGCGCGTCCTGGATGAAGAACACCGGGATGTTGTTGCCGACGAGATCGAAGATGCCTTCGGACGTGTAGAACTTGACCGCGAAGCCGCGAACGTCGCGCGGCAGGTCGACCGAGCCCGCACCGCCGGCGACGGTCGAGAACCGCACGAACACCGGGGTCTCGACCGCAGGATTTTGCAGGAACGCCGCGCGCGTGTACTTGCTCGCGCCCTTGTAGGGCGTGAACACGCCGTGTGCTGCGGAGCCGCGCGCGTGAACGATGCGCTCCGGGATCCGCTCGTGATCGAAGTGAGTGATCTTCTCGAGGAAGTGAAAGTCCTCGAGCAGCGTCGGGCCACGGGGGCCGACACGCAGGGAGTTCTGGTCATCGCTGACCGGGACGCCCTGGTTGGTGGTGAGGATGTTGTCGGAACCGGCCTGCTGGTGCAGCTCGCCGCCGTTCCCGATCACCTCGCGATTCTGCGCGCGTCCCGCTGCGGGGCGCTTGGTACCGTCTTGCTTCGCCATGGATGCCCTCGGGCGAGCAAGGCTCGTACCGTGAGATCCTGCGGTGCTGCGCCATTACGTGCCGGCTCACCGCGCGACAGCGCCCAACGCGCGCTCACGCCCGGCGAGCAGCATTTTATGCGCGGGTCATCAGGTCGGTGATCGCGCGACCGAACGCTGCAGGATCGGGCACGTGCCCCGATTCCGCGAGATGGGCCTGACCGAACAGCAGCTCGGCATACAGCGCGAGCCGCGGATCGGCCTGACTCTCCCCAAAGATCTTGTGGAGCTTCTCGACCACCGGGTGATTCGGGTTGAGCTCGAGCACCGGCTTGGCCTTTGGCGGCGCCTGCCCGAGCTGCTCCAGCATCCGCTGCATGCGGGGCCCGAGGTCGTGCTCGTCGGCGACCAGACACGCAGGGGACGAGGTCAGTCGGGTCGACAGCCGGACCTCCTTGACCTGCTCCTGGAGCTGGACCCGCAACGCGGCGAGCAGGTCGCCGAGCTCGCGGCGCTTGTCCTCGAGCGCTTCACCCGCTTGCTTGCGCTCGTCCTCGGAGCCGAGCGTGACCTCGCCGCGGCCAATCGAGCGCATGGGCTTGTCCTTGTAGCTCGGTGCCCGCTCGAGCCACAGCTCGTCGATCGGATCGGAGAACAGCAGCACCTCGTAGCCCTTGTCGACGAAGCCCTCGAGCAGCGGCGACTTCGCGATCGTCTCGGCGGGACCGGTCAGGAAGTAGATCGCGTCCTGACCCTCCTTCATCCGACCGGCGTACGCGTCGAGCGTGGCGAGCGGTGCGCTGCGATCGGTCGACTGCGCCATCACGAGGTCGAGCAAGCGCTCCTGATCCTCGCCCGACAGCAGGCCCTCCTTGAGCACCGGACCGAACGCGGCCCACAGCTCGGCGTAAGACTCTGGCTTGTCGCGGCGAAGCTCGTCGAGCGCGCCCATCACCTTGCGTACCAGCTGCTTGCGGATCACCTGGAGCTGGCGATCCTTCTGCAGGATCTCGCGCGACACGTTCAGTGGCAGGTCGTGGGCATCGACCACACCGCGCACGAACCGCAGGTGCTGGGGCAGCAGCTCGCGACACTCGTCCATCACGAACACGCGGCGGACGTAGAGCTGCAGCCCACGCTTCATCTCTGGGCTGTACAGGTCGAACGGCGCCTTCGAGGGGATGTAGAGCAGCGCGTAGGCCTCGATCGTGCCTTCGATCTTGACCGGCAAGGTCTTCAGCGGATCGTTCCAGTCGTGCGTGATGTGGCGGTAGAACTCGCGGTATTCGTCGTCGGAGATCTCGCCCTTGGGGCGATCCCAGATCGCCTTCATCGAGTTCAGCGTGTCCTCACCGAGCCGGATCGGATACGCGACGAAGTCCGAGTAGCGCTTCACGATCTCGCGGAGCAGCGGCTCGCTGGTGTAGTCGCGCAGCGAGCGCTCCGCATCCTCGGGCTTGAGATGCAGCGTGATCGTGGTGCCGCTGGTCTCGCGCTCGGCATCTTCGAGCGTGTACGAGCCGTCGCCGGTCGACACCCAGCGCGTCGCCTGGGTCTCGCCCGCCTTGCGCGTCACCAGCTCGATCGTGCTGGCGACCATGAACGCCGAGTAGAAGCCGACGCCGAACTGACCGATCAGCTCCGGCGCCACCGCCTCCCCAGTCTTCACCGTGTCGAGAAATTCGCGCGTGCCCGACTTGGCGATCGTGCCGATGTTCTTCACGACCTCGTCGCGCGTCATCCCGATCCCGTTGTCGCTGATCGCGAGCGTGCGCGCGGTGGCGTCCACCGCGAGCTGGATCTCGAGCGTGCCCCCGCCGCCCAGCTCGGGCCGGGTGAGCTGCTCGAACCGCAGCTTGTCGAGCGCGTCGGAGCTGTTCGACACCAGCTCGCGGAGAAAGATGTCCTTGTCGGAGTACAGCGAGTGGACCATCAGATCCAGGAGCTGTCGGACTTCAGCTTGAAACTCGTGTCGCTCGGTCGTCATGGCGACGAACCTAGCGATTGCCAAACGCGATGCAAGGGCGCCCGCGCGAGATCAGCGCTCGCGCCAGTTCCTCCGCCGGCCCGGATCTACTCGCCGTGTACCTCTTACGTGGGCCAGAGGAGCCTGACGTTGCCGGGCGCGGCGAACACAGAAACGCAATCCAGTGGGATTGGACGATCTCAACCCCTATCTGCGCTACAGGAAATGCCCTCCGCAGGACTTGCCAGCGCGGGGCCTCGGCCGCGTCGTCGTTGGTTGCGCTATTTCTCGCGGCGCACTCGCTGCGACCAGAGCTCCCGGTCGAGCTCGATTGAAGCGCGATGCGCCTGCTCGCGCGCGACCGCGACCCACGACACCCGGATGCTGACGCCGCGATCGCGGATCTCATCGCGTGCCGCGATCAGCCATGCAACGGCCGCGAGTTGCTAGTCGGCTTGCTCGCGCAACAGTTCGGGGATCGCGTCCCGCCTCGCGCGCGAAAAAGCGTGGGCGGTGAGATCGCCGCGACGCTCGATACGGCGGTTCCGCTGCCAGCCAGACTCACCGGCCGATGCCAGGCGACGGCTCGTACACCAAACGCGGCGCACGCGAAACCCTGGGCGGGGGGGCTGACGACTACCTCGTCAAGCCGTTCGCATTTGCCGAGCTGCTGGCGCGCCTGCGCGCGACCTTACGGCGGATCGAGCCGACCCCTCGTCGCGCGATCCGGGTCGGCGATGTCGAGCTGGTGGTTGGGGAGCCGATGGTCACGATCGGTTCACACGCGCTGCAGCTTTCACCGCGCCAGCGCGCGCTCCTCGAGCTGCTCGTCAACCGGCTCGGCGAGGTCGTGCCTCGTCGCGACATCCTTCGAGATGCGTTCGGCTACGACTTCGACCCAGGCACGAATATCGTCGAGGTTCATGTCGGCCACGTCCGCCGCAAGCTCGCCGGGTCTCGGCTCGAGATCGAGACCGTGCGGGGCTACGGCTATCGGGCGCGGGAGACCAGGTAGTGTCGCGCGGCTCGATCCGCCGCCGATTCTTGCTCGGCTCGATCGCGAGTGCCGTGCTCGCGCTCGCGCTGTTCGCGGCCGGTTCGTTCGCGTTCGTCTACATCGACGACGACGCCGAGCTCGATATCCGCCAGGGCGAAGAGTCGTATCGCGGCGAGACGATCGAGCTGATCCTCGGCGCGATGCTGATCGCGGGTCCGCTCGCTTTGATCGGCGCGGTCGTGACGGCGGTGATCGTGAGCCGCCGCAGTGCCCGCCCGGTCGAGGATGCGATCCGCGCCGCGCGCGAGACCACCGCGCACGATCTCCGGCGTTCGCTTCCAATCCCGGAGCGCGATGACGAGCTCCGCGATCTGGTGGTCGCGCTCAACGAGCTGTTCATCCGACTCGACGATGGCTTCGGCGCGCTCGCCCGGTTCGCCGCCGACGCCTCGCACGAGCTGCGCACCCCGATCGCGGTGATGGCCACGGAGCTCGAGGTCGCGCTTCGCCACCCGCGGCCGGTCGGGGAATGGGAAGCCACGGCGCGCAACACGCTCGACGAGCTGCTCCGTGTCTCGCAGCTCGTCGAGGGCCTGCTGACGCTCGCGCGCGCCGGCGCCGACGCGCCTGCCTCGCGGATCGCCGTCGATCTCGTCGAGTGCATCGACGCCGTGGTCGCGCAGGTCTCGTCGATTGCGGAGGCTGCCCACGTCTCGCTGAGTGGCCCCGACGATCCACTCGACGATCGGATCACGGGCAACTCGGTGATGGTCGAGACCGCGATCCGGAACCTGGTCGAGAATGCGATCGCGGCGGCGCCCAACGGCCGGGTTCGCGTCGGCGTCGAGGTCCGCGAGCGCACGCTCGTCGTGGTGGTGGATGACGACGGGCCCGGGTTGAGCGCCGATCCGGAATCGTTGTTCATACCGTTCCAGCGCGGGACCAACGTCAGTGCCGATCGAGGCACGCGACGGGCGGGGATCGGGCTTGGCCTCACGATCGCGCGGCGCATCGCGACGTCCCACGGTGGCACCGTGATCGCCCTCCCCTCGCCGCTGGGTGGCGCGCGGTTCGAGCTCGGGCTGCCGCGACGTCGTGCGTGATTTCGGCTCGCGGCGGTCGATTGCGCGCAATTGAGTCGTGCAGTCACCGACGCATGGTGATCGCCCGCCGTAGCGCATCGCAGCTGACCCGCTGCTGACTGGTGGAGCGGGCAGGTGTCGGCTCCACCGGTCACCCCAGATCGCATCGCCAGGCTCCCCGAGCACGCATCGCGCGGCACGGCGTTCGCAGCCCGTCGCCGCATGCGCACCATGATCTTGCTCGTCGCCGCCGCATGCTCGAGCGACGCATCTCCTCCACCGGCTCCAGATGGCGAGCCAACCCGGGTGCTGGATCTGCCACCGCCCTCGATCCCGCCGATCGACGTCGGCTCTGCTGCGGTCGAGTTCTATGCAGGCGTCGCGTACGACGCGCATGCCGAGACGCTGCTGGACATCTTCGTGCAGCGCGCGATCCCGAATGCGCCGCTCGTGATCTACATCCATGGTGGCGGCTTCATCGGCGGCTCGCGAAACACCGCGTACAGCGGCCAGTCGGCGGAGATCGCGAAGACGCTCTCCGAGGGCTACAGCTTCGCCACGATCGATTATCGCCTGCTCGCCGAGGTCGATCCAGATGGCGTCCGCAAGCCACTCGCCGATGCCGCGCGTGCGCTTCAGTTCGTGCGCTACCACGCAGAGGCGCTGCATCTCGATCCCGCGCGGATCGCGGTCCAGGGCGGCTCGGCCGGTGCCGGAACGAGCCTGTGGCTCGCGACGCACGACGACCTTGCGGATCCGATCAGCGCCGACCCGATCGCGCGGATGTCGACGCGTGTCGTCGCGGCCGCCGCTAGCAACACGCAGTCGACCTACGATGTGCTGCGCTGGCAGGAGATCATCCTCGACCCGTTCGGCCTCGCGATCGAACCGTTCATCGCCGAGTACGAGCTCGAGCAGCGCATGGCGAGCTTCTACGGCGTGACCTCGCTCGCCGACCTCGCGCTTCCCGACACCGTCCTCTACCGCGCCGACGTCGACATGATCGGGATGATGTCGAGCGACGATCCGCCGATCTTTGTCGAGTCAGATCATGCGAGCGGCGAACCCCGGAGCGAGGGCGAGCTGCTCCACCATCCACTGCACGCGAAGGCGGTCCACGACCATGCCGGCGCGGTGGGAATTCCCGTCACCGCGTACATCCCGGCCTACGGCATCGCGACCCAGCCGGCGATCTCACGGTGGGAGTTCTTGAGGGCCGCGCTCGCGGAATGACGCCGTACCTACCGGATCTGTTTCAGCGCACGTGCCATGCGCCGCGTCGCATCGGCGAGCTCGGTCTCGTCGTGGTACGTGAAGCCGAGCCGGAGCGCCGGGACTTCGCGGCCATCGAAGTCATAGACGCGCGCACCGCAGAACAGCACGCCGTTTCGCTCGCCCGCGCGCTCCCAGGCTGGAATGTCGATGCTGGCATCGACGCGGGCCCACACGGCCATGCCACCATCGGGGATCCGGAACTCGACCGCAGTGCCGAGATGCCGGGGCAGCGCTTCGGCCAGCGCGTCGCGGCGACGCTCGTAGATCTTGCGCATCCGCCGCACGTGACGCAACAGCTCGCCGTCCTCGAGCAGGTCGGCGACCGCGCACTCGAGCACGGCGTCGCCCTGAAGGTCGCAGGCGATGCGCACGCTCAGCAGGCGTTGCTGCACCTCGGGTGGCGCGACGATGAAGCCGATCCGCAGGCCCGGGGCAAACACCTTGGACAGCGACCCGACGTAGATCACGTTCGCGCGGTCGGGACCCGCGGCCAGCGGCAGCACGGGTTTGCCCTCGTAGTGAAATTCGTGGTCGTAGTCGTCCTCGATGATCGCGATGCGGTGCTCGCAGGCAAGGCGCGTCAGGCGAGCCCGCCGGGCCGCCGACATCACGACGTTGGTGGGAAACTGATGATGGGGTGTCACGCACAGCGCGCGCAGGCGGCGGTTCGCGAGCAGTGAGGCCAGCGCGCGTCGACATCGAGGCCTTCGTGATCGATCGGTAACGGCACGAGCTCGGCCCCGGCGAGCCGCAGCGCGTTGCGCGCCGAGGGATCGCCGAGCGCCTCCACACCGACGAGGTCGCCGGGTGACACCAGGGTACGCGCCACCAGGTCGATCGCCTGCTGGCTGCCGCGGGTCACCATCACGTCGTCGGCGGTCGCGGACAGGCCGCGCGTGTGCGAGAGCATGCTCGCGAGCTCGCCTCGGATCCGTGCGTGGCCTCGCGGGTCCGCGTAGCTGAGCAGCGCGCGGCCACGACCCGAGACCGCGCGGCGATAGGCCCGCGCGAGCAAATGGATCGGCAGCAACCGGACGTCGGGCACGCCGCGCAGCATCATCAGCATGCCCTGCGGGACCTGGGTCGCCGGGGGCATCGGGATCGGCGGTGCGACCTCGTAGGTCGGTCGCGGCGCGGCGTTCGGCACCGCGGCGAGCAACGCCGGTGGGGACTCGGCGACGAACGTCCCGCCGCCCCAGCGCGCCGCGACCAGGCCCTCCGCCGTGAGCTCCTGGTATCCAGCGATCACCGTGTTGCGGTGCACGCCGAGGCGCTCGGCGAGCGCCCGCGTACCTGGCAGCGCATCCCCCGGCTTCAGGCGGCCGCTGCGAATGTCCGCGGCGATCGCCCGCGAGAGCTGGAGGAACACCGGCAACCTGTCGCTCGCATCGAGCGCGACCACCAGTTCCCACTTGGGCACGCGCTCGACTCTACTGGTCCAGCCCACATCGCAGAAGAGGATCTTCCGGTGACTTGGCCTCGCGCCGAAGTTCAACGGATGCAAACCAGAACCGCTTCAACTTGCGCGACCACCCTCCTGCTCGTGATGACCGCCGCGTGCGGCGTCGACGACTCACCTGCCCTCGAGACCGAGGATCAGGCAACCCACGGCCGCTCGCTGCTGTTCCACGAGAACGCACGGCCCGCCGGCGTCTCGATGGAGCGCTGGAGCGAGCGGATGTGGAAGTGGATCTTTCGCCAGCCGGCGGAGACCAATCCGCTGCTCGATCAGACCGGCGCCGATTGCGGCGTCGACCAGGGCGGGCCGGTCTGGTTCCTGCCCTCGATCATGCCAGGCGGTACCGTGTTCGTCGGCGAACGTAGCTGCACGATCCCGCGAGGCAAGGCGATCCTGGTCCAGACCGCGACCTACCTCAACGACTACCCGTGCCCCGATCCGAACTTTCATCCCGCGCCCGGCCAATCGCTCTACGACTTCCTGATCGGGCCGGCACGGTGACGACGACCTCGCCGCGCGCCATCACATCGAGCGGCGCCTTCTGGAG
>JBBJLY010000228.1:0-14239 GCA_037720695.1 Kofleriaceae bacterium
GTGCCGCGCAACTACCTGCTGCAGGAGGTGATCGACGCCACCGAGCGCGGCGATCGCGCGGCGCTGCCCGAGATCATGGACGTGCTGCGTCGGCCGTACGATGTCCAGCCGGGACGTGAGCGATTCGCGGCGAAGCGGCCGGAATGGGCGCGCGATCGTCCGGGCTGCTCGATGCTGTCGTGTAGCAGCTAACGCGCTTCGGGAACCGGCGGCGGTAGCGGGCCGACCGCACCTTCGGCGAGCGCGAGTCCGGCGGGCACGATCGCGCGCAGGTCGGCGAGCATGTCGTCGGCGGTCGCGTAGCGATCGGCGGGGTCGAGGGCGAGCGAGCGCGACAGCACCGTCGCGATCGGTCCGGGCACGTGCTTTGGAACGCGCGGGGGCCTGGAGCAAATCGCGACCAGCAGGCCGCCGATCGTCTCGATCTCGTCGTACGGCGTGACGCCGGTCAGCGCCTCGTAGAGCACGATACCGAGCGACCAGACGTCAGTGCGATGGTCGAGGTTCTTCGCGCCAACGACCTGCTCGGGCGACATGTAGAGCGGCGTCCCGAGCATCACGCCGGTTGCGGTGAGCGCGCGGTTATTTTCGACCGAGACGCGCGCGACGCCGAAGTCGAGCAGCTTCACGACGACCTCGCCGTCGAGCCGGTGGAGGAACAGGTTCGCCGGCTTGATGTCGCGATGGATCACCCCGGCGGCATGGGCGCGCGCGAGCCCGATGCAAGCCTGGCCGACGATCTTCACCGCGAGCTCCTCCTCGAGCACGCCGCGCCGGTCGATGAACGTCTGCAGATCCTCGCCCGTCAGCAGCTCCATCACGAGGTACGGGTTCTGGGTCTCGGGGTCGCTGCCGGTGTCGAGCACCGGCGTGATGTGCCGGGTCTCGATCGAGCTGGTCGCGCGGGCCTCGCGATAGAACCGCTCGATCATCGTCTTGTCGCCGAGCGAGTCGCGCATGATCTCCTTGAGCGCGACCCGCCGCCCCGTGCCGGTGTGACGAGCGAGGTAGACCACACCCATGCCGCCCTTGCCGAGCTCCTTCAAGATCTCGTACTTGCCGCCGATCACGCGCGCCGGACCCGACTTCGCGAGCTTCACCGCGGGCATCGTGAGGTCGACCGCGCCAGAGACCACGCCAGACACCACGCCCAGGATCTGCTCGACGTCGCTAGCGGTCAGTGCGCGCGGGGTCTGCAGGCTCATCCCGAGCGTGCCCTTGTCCTGCGAGATGCCCTTGCCTGACTCGAACGTGATCGACTTGCGGAGCGCCGAGATGTTGGTGACCGGCAGTGCGTTCGGTTCCCGGGCAACCCAGGCCTCGTCCTCGAACACCGGCCCGTCGATCACGCCGACGAACCACAGCTGCTCGTGGGGCGGACGCACCGTGACCAGAAAGATCCGGCCGCCGTCGGCCAGCCGGTCGAACGTCTTGTGGCAACTGGTGTAGCGATCGGTCGGCCAGACGTCGCCAGGCGCGACCAGCTGATCGTCGACCCGCGCGTCGCGCTCGAACACGGCCTTGCTGACGATGGCGAGGATGTCGGGCACCGGCGCGGTATCCTACGCGAGCTCCACCTACTATGCGCACCCGCTCGGTCGCGACTGGTCAACCTAGTGTTGCCTACAATGTCAGGTACTTGGAGCGAGCGCTGGCGCACGGCGCTGACGCACAGCGAGCGTGGGCGCGCGCTCCGGCGTGTATGGGCGTCTATGTATGCAGATCCCTTGGTATCGGCGATCACTACTAAAACCGAAGTAATGCTTATCCGCTACCTTTGCGCGGTGGCTGGCACGTGGGGTGCTCAGTGCCGAGCGACATGCGAGCGCTCCTCCTCTCGTCCACATTCCTGCTGATGGCTTGCGCGGTCGACCAGGTCGACACGGAGCAAGCGGCGATCACCAAATCCGAGCGAACCGCGATCTCGGGACGGATTCGCGCCCAGTTTGCGGCTCGACAGATCGCACCGATCCCGACCCCGGTGGTCCCGGGCACCTCCACCCGGCGTGCCGCGCTGGTCAAGTTGGGTCAGGCGCTGGCGTTCGACAAGATCCTGTCCGACAACCAGGACGTCTCGTGCATGACGTGTCATCCGCCTGCGGTTGGTGGCGACGACGATCGTCATCTCTCGGTCGGTGTACGTGGGACCGGGCTTGGCGCCAGCCGCACGGGTGGGATCGACATTCCTCGCAATGCCCCGCCGTTGTTCAATCTGCACGCGATCAATTCGTTGTTCTGGGACGGCCGGCTCGAGAAGCTGCCGGATGGCTCGTATCGGTCGCCGGCGGGTGCGCAGTTGACGCCCACCATGACCTCGGTGTTCGAGTTTGGTGCCGTGTCGGCGATCGGCCTGTTCCCGATCACGAACCGGGACGAGATGCGAGAGCACGTGATCGACGGTCGGTTCGACGACCTGACCTCGATCGCGGACGGCGACTTCACTGGGATCTGGAACGCATCGATGAACCGGCTCCGGGCGATTCCGAAGTACCGCGAGATGTTCGGTGATGCATACCCGTCGTGGCCAGGGACGCGCACCGACCGCATCGACACGATGACGTTCGCGCATGCTTCCAACGCGATGGCGGCGTTCTTCATCGACAAGTTCACGTCCAAAGACAGCCCGTGGGACGACTTCGTCGCCGGGCGAAACGACGCGTTCAAGATCATCGAGGACATGACCCGGCTCTCGCCGCCGGTGATCGAGGAGCGCGATGTCCTGCTCGGCGCCGAGCGGTTTCTCGCGACCTGCGCCAACTGCCACAACGGCCCGCTGCTCAGCGACAATCGGTTCCATAACACCGCTCTCGCGCAGTTCGGTCCGGGGGTTGGCGACGGATCGTCCTTGCGCGATGACTTCGGACGCGCTCGCGCCGCGGCCGATACCGATCCGAACGCGCGCTGCGGGAATCCTGGCACCAACGCCTCGTGCCGCTACGCGTTCCGCACGACGCCACTCAGAAACGTCGCCCTGACTGCACCGTACGGCCACGCCGGCGAGATCGGTCGATTTGGTAACGACCCCGCATTCGGCACCGACCTGCGAAACGATATCGAAGATCTGCGCGCGTTCGTCGCCCACTACGCACTCGATCCGAAGCAAAATCTCCGGGACTACGACATCACGCAGATCGAAGCGCGGCTGCAGCCAAGCCTGTTGTTCAACGCGGATGAAGTGAACGCGCATATCGATCCGTTGTTTGCGAACGGCTCCCCGATCCGGCTCGAGGATATCGATATCCTGACCGCGTTCATGGTCGCGCAGAGCAGCAAGGCGCTGATCGGTGCCGGCGTGCAGACGGGCGTGTCGGCTCGATTCGCGCTGTGTGGCGCGATTCCGACCAGCGTGCCGAGCGGCCTTTCGATCGATGCCGACACCGGCGACGAGGATGATTGCATCAGCGACGGCGACGACGATGACGACTTCGGCGACTGATCAGGAATTTTCATGAACCTTCACCTCGCGCGACTCGCTGTGCTTCCCCTCCTGATTGCAGGATGCGGCTCGAAGTCGGCACCCCTTCAATCCTCGCCTGGCCCGTCCGAGGCCGTCTCGACGCCCGAATCCACGCAACCCAACGGATCGTCGGCGCCGTCGCCAGAGGTCTCGAAGTCGCTCTACGAGCGCCTCGGCGGCCGCCCCGCGATCGAGGCCGTGATCAACGAGTTCGTCAACCGAACGACCACCGACCCGCGGATCAAGGAGCGGTTCTTCAACACCGACGCAGCAAACCTCAAGAAGCTGCTCACCGAGCTGGTGTGCCAGGTGGCCGGCGGTCCATGCAAGTACTCCGGGCGCGACATGGAGAGCTCGCACGCTGGCATGGAGCTGGTCGACGACGAGTTCAACGCACTGGTCGAGAACCTCGTTGCCGCGCTCGACAAGTTCAACGTCCCCGAACGCGAGAAGTCCGAGGTCCTCGGGGCGATCGGTCCGCTCAAGCCTCAGATCGTGATCGCGCCGGGCAAGCTGCGGCCGATCGAGGCTGCGCGGCTGGCGAAGGTCTCGGAGCTCGCGGCGAAGCTCGATCACAAACCCGCGGCCGCGTTGCTCGCCGCGGCGGTCCTCGCCGGCCAGCGCGGCCAGCGCTCCTATGCCGAGCAGCTGTTCGCGCGCGCCGAGCTCGCGGTTGGCAGCAAGCCCCTGAAACCCATCGCCGCCACGTTCCGCAGTGGTGGGCCACCGAAGCTCGAGACCGCTCTCACGACCGCGCCCAAGGATGCCTCACCGCAGCCGTCGCTGGTGGGGAGCTCCGAGCAGGATGCGCCCGAGAAGCAGCCCGCCGCCGGATCCCTGGAAGGCAAGCTGCTCGCCGGAGGCAAGCCGCTCGGTGGGTTCGGGGTCGTCATGCTGACGCCCGAGCGCGGTGGCAAGAAACGTGTGGCCAAGCAGCGCGTGATCGAGCAGCGCGACAAGGTGTTCGCGCCGCGCTTGATGGCGGTGCCGGTAGGTTCCACCATCGCCTTTCCGAACTTCGATCGCGTCTATCACAACGTGTTCTCGCTCTCGAAATCGCGTGCGTTCGACCTCGGCCTCTACAAGGATCGCGAGCAACGCGAGGTCACGTTTGACAAGCCGGGCATCGTGCGACTCGGGTGCAACATCCACGCGAACATGTCGGCCTACGTGGTCGTCGTCGATGCGCCGCACTATGTTGTCGTCGATGCGGACGGGACATTTGCGTTCAAGAGCCTCGCACCTGGCAGGTATACCGTCCGAGCCTGGAGCGAGCGCAGCGGCGACCCGGCGGTCAGCAAGCTTGTAATCAAGAAAGGATCGAATCGGGCCGCGATCGATCTCCGCGCAGCGGGCACGGCAGGACCAAGCCCCGACAAGTTCGGCGTCTCGCGCACCCCGGAACCGCCGCCCTCAGCGGGCGGGCGATGACGCGCATGCGCGCCGTCGTCACGATAGGAACCATGCAATTCGTGCAGTTAAACTGCTGGACCTCGGCACGCTGAATGCTCACGTGTTGCCTGACCTCATGAGCACCCCTTCGAGCTCCACGGCGATCGCCCGCCCCGCGATCGTGGCGCAGGGTCAGGTGCTCGACGAGCGCTATCGCATCCTCTCGCTGCTCGCGGAGGGTGGCATGGGCACGGTGTTCCTCGCCGAGCACGTACTGATCAAGCGTCGGGTGGCGATCAAGGTGTTGCATCGAGAGCTCGCGCACGATAGCGCGATGGTGCAACGCTTCATGAACGAGGCGCTGGCGGCCGGCACGCTCGGGCATCCCAACATCGTCGAGTCGACGGACATGGGGTTCACGCCGGACCGCGTCCCGTACATCGTCTACGAATACCTCGAGGGATCACTGCTCACGGAGGAGATCTATCGAGTCCACGGGCTCTCCATTCGGCGTGCGCTACGAATCGCCATCCAGGTCGCCTCCGCGCTGGACGCCGCACACAACGCCGGCATCGTCCACCTCGACCTCAAGTCCGACAACGTGTTCTTGACCGATAAAGACGGCGAGCTTGACCACGTGAAGGTGCTGGACTTCGGCATCTCGCGCTTCATGGAGCCCGACCGTGACACCACGCAGCGCGGCCTCATCTTGGGAACCCCGGAGTTCATGGCTCCCGAGCAGGTGGAGAGCCCCGACACGGTCGACCATCGCGCGGACGTGTACGCGCTAGGCGTCCTCCTGTACGAGATGCTCGGCTCGCGTCGTCCGTTTGCGGGCGATGATCCACGAATCCTGCTCTACCGGATCTGTAACGAGCCACCGCCGCGACTCGAGCGGGCTGACTTGATGCCCGAGCTGGAGCACGTGCTGTTCGATCGCATGCTCGCGAAACAACGGGACGCGCGGTTCTCGTCGATGAAAGAGGTCAGCTCCGCGCTCGAAGACCTGCTCCATTCCGTGCGCGCGAGCGATTCGCTTTCGACCCGGATCCCGACACAGTCCGCCACCTTGCTCGTGACGCCGGCGCCACTGCCGCGGGCGTCGCTGCCAACGGCGCCACAGCGCAGCCGGGTGCCGGCGATGCTGGCAATCGGTGCAGTTCTCGGCGTGCTCGCGGGAGGCGCACTCCAGTTCGGCGGCTCGCGACTGGGGAGCTCGACGAGCGATGCCGCGCGTGCCGCCCTCCAGGCTGACGCCGAGGACATCTCGGCACTGCTTGCCTCGCAGGCCCGCGCGGCACGGACACGGGCCGATTCACTGGCCACGACGCCGGTGTTGCGCGCAGCGATCGAAACCGATGCGACGACGATCGCGGACCTAATCAGGGATGGCGCGCTGTTCCAGCCGGTGACTGGTCAGGTGCTCGAGCTATTCCTCCTGCGTGAAGGCGCGCAGACTTCGGTGCTGCGCCTCCCGGCGACCGCGCCGCCGATTCCGTCGCAGACCGGGACGCGTTTCGAGAGCCGAGCCGACGGCCTGTGGGTGATCGCCTATGCGCCCGTGGCGCAGCGCTCCGGCGAGATCGGAGGCACGCTCGCCATCGCGTCCGCGATCGATCTCGCGTCGGTCAAGCGCCGGCTCGGTGAGAATGCCGTGGCTGCCCAGCTCGTCGGGCTCGGCGCGACCCTCGAGCTGGTGGCGTCCTCGGCCACCGCAAAAGGGACGCCCGTGATCCTACCGCTCGTGGCTCCACGCGAGCTCAAGCGCGAGGTCGCGCCTTCGCTCCACGCGATGGCCCCACAACTGACGAGTGGCAACACGTTCAGACTGGCCAGCTTCGCGTGCTTCGGTGGAGCGGGGCTCTTGCTGGCACTGTCCGTACTGACACGCATTGCGGGGCGGCGGCGCTGACCCACCGTGTTCGAGGTCGATGGAACGAAGCTGCTCGAGATCGTCATCCGCGTGACGGTCGTCTACGTCGCCTGCATGGTGCTGCTACGTGTGTCGGGCCGGCGCGAGATGTCCGAGCTTGGCCCGATGGACCTCCTGACCATGCTCCTGCTCTCGGAGACCATCAGCCCCGCGTTGACCGGCGGCGAGGACTCGATCCCGAGCGGGCTGGTGGCGGCGGGCATGCTGATGCTGCTGTCGGTCCTGACCTCGTGGCTCGCGTTCCGCAGCAAGCGGCTCGACAAGATCCTCCAGGGCGATGCCGTGCTGCTGGTCAAGGACGGCAAGGTCAACGCCGCGGTCCTGCGCAAGTTCAGGATCACGGACGAGGACTTCCGCGCGTCCCTTCACCAGGCCGGGGTGATGGCGGCGAGCGAGGTGTCGCGCGCGTTCGTCGAGGCCGACGGCGAGATCACGGTGATCAAGCGCAAGGACTTCGAGGAGGCGAACGAGCGCCTCCATCAGGAGAGCCTCAATCGCCAGGCGGGATCTCGATCGGACCCGACTTGACGGTCGCAGGTCGTGACAGGCTGGCGCGCGCCATCACGTCCTCGTCGATCGTCTGCAGGCTCCGGTTGATGTCCTCGATCAAACCGCGCTTGCGCCCGTAGTCGAGCCGCGGCTCGTACTTCATCCGCGCGAACGACGAGGTCGCGCGGGTGAACTCGTCGTACTCGCGCAGCTTGCGCTCGCGGATTACTTGTAAGTCCATCTGGTCCTTGATGATGTAGGGCGTCAGCAGGATCACGAGGTTGGTCTTGCGCTTGACCTTCTGGGTCGACTTGAACAGGTGACCGAGCAGCGGGATGTCCCCGAGCAGCGGAACCTTGGTCTCGAACGACTCGACCCGCTCCTGGATCAGGCCGCCGATCACGACGGCCTCCTGATCGCGGACGACGACCTTGGTCTCGAAGCTGCGCGTGCTCCACGTGGCGCCGAGCGGGGCGTTCATGTCGACCAGGTCCTCGGCCTCGTGCTTGATCTCGAGCAGCACGGTGTCGTCGATCGAGATGTGCGGCTTGATCTCGAGCGCGATCGCGAGGTCGCGCCGCTCGATGTTGTCGCTGGTGCCGGTGCCGGTGCCAGCGAACACGACCGAGGAGCCGCGCCGGATCGCGATGTTGGTGCCGACCTTGTACTTCGCAGTCTCGTTGTCGAGCGCGATGATGCTCGGCGCCGACAGCACGTTCGTGCGGTTCGCGTTCGCGAGCGCCTGGAACAGCACACCGTACGACGGGATGCTGGTGCCGAGGAACGACAGCGACTCGCCAAAGATGCCGCCGACCAGCCCCGTGACCTTCGAGACCGCCTCGATGCTCGTCGTGTCGACGCCGGTGCGGGCGCCGCCGAGGATCAGCGAGGTCCCCGCGACCGGGAGGACGGCGTGCGAGCTGGTGCCCATCGTCGAGTTGTTGTTGACCGCCAGCTCGAGGATCAACGCCTCGATGTAGACCTGCCGGCGCGGTTGATCGAGCTCGCGGATGATCTGCTTGATCGCCAGGAAGTCGCGGCCGCTCGACATCACGAGCAGCGAGTTCGACGGCTTGTCGCTGATCACGCGGACCTGACCCTCGAGTGCGGTGCCGAGCTTGTCGAGTGCGGCGGGCGCGGCAGGCGTTGCCGCGGCCTTGGGCTGCTGGCCACCGATCGCCGAGGTCAGCGTCACGGCGAGCTCGTCGGCGATCGCGCTGCCGAGCTTGTAGACGTGGAACGACGCGCCGCCCTCGGTGTCGAGCGCGATGTCGAGCCGTTCGACGAGCGCCTTTGCCCGCTGGTAGCCGGCATCGCTGGCCGCGATGATCAGCGTGTTCGTGCGGTCGTCGACCAGGATCTTCGACGGAGCGGGGAGCGTCGGGGCACCCTTGGTCGCCTCGACCTTGCCTGCACCACCGAGGAACTTCTCGAGCTGGTCGGCGAGCCTCGTCGCGTCGGCGTGGAGGACCGGGATCGTGTAGATGCCGTCGCTGCCCTTCGGCACGTCGACCAGCTTCGCGAGCGACATCATGTCTCGCACGTGGCTGCCGAAGTCCGTGATCATCACGAGCGAGCCGACCAGCTGGACCTCGCCGGCATCGGACTTGATCGCCTGGAACGTCTGCAGGAGCGTCTCGGCGGGCGCGTAGGTCGGCCGGTAGACGTAGCGCACGATCTGATCCGTGGCGTCGGGCGAGCCGGTCTTGTAGAGCGGGACGGTGTCGCGGCGTGCGGTCGGTGCGTCGACGATGTGCACGACCTTGCCCTTCGGCACGACGGTGAGGTTGACCGTCGCCAGGGCGGTGAGAAACACGCGATACGCGTCGCCGGTCGACAGCTTGCCGGGCGCGATGATCGTGACCTTGCGGTTGGTCAGCACGACGCGCGGGTCGAGGACGAAGTTCTTGCACGTGAAGCCCATCACCCACGTGATGAGCTCGGACACCTCGGTCTCGGGCTTGAACGTCACCGCGACCTCGTTCGCGGAGCCCGCCGGGCGGGTCTTGCAGCTGTACAGGCTCTCGTCTTCCCCTGGCGTGGGGACCTTGTCCTCCGCGTGCGCGACCGACGTTGCCACCACGACACCGATCATGATCCCGATCCAGCAGCTCATGCGTCGCTCCCTACCAAATCGCGCGCCAGCCCCCGCCGCCTCGCAAGGCCGTGATGTCTGGTCGGAGAACGTCTCGCGCGTGACAGACCGGCAGCTGCGAGTGAATGCCGTGACCAGACCTGGCATCTATAGAGTCGTGCGTACCGTCGCGACCGCCAGCCTGCTCGTTGCCTCCCTTGCCACGTTTGCCCACGCCGAGCCCGTGATCCACGAGGACGGCGCACTCGGCGTCGAGCTCGTCGCCGGGCGGAGCTTGCTCGCCGAGGGCCGCGGCATGACGGCCGCGATCGACGCGTGTGTGGCGAGAACGCAGCCGACCGGGTCGCCAGTGTTCTGGATCGAGCTGACCGCGAAGGGCGCGGTTGGTGGCGCTAAGGTCCACGGCACGGGCAAGCCGGTGCTCGACACCTGCCTGGCTGCCGCGCTGCGCAAGGGCGCTGGCGCCGACAAGCTCGGCAAGCCGGTCATCGTCGTCGGACGGATCGAGCTCGCGGGGGACGAGGCGCGAGTCTCCAATGTCCCGGTGGTCCTCGAGGCGCACGACGCCGCGCTCCAGGTCACGATCAACCAGATCGGCTACTCCATGAACCGCGCGGCCGATATCAGTGCGGCCCTCGCAGGCGCGAGCGCCGCGATCGGCAAGTGCGCCGCGAAGCGGCCCGCGCGTGACGGGATCGAGCTCGGGGTCGCATGGATCGCGCGCCCGCGCCCGAAGGCCAAGGTCGCGGTGGTCGTGCGCTCGGGGTCCGCGCCGTACGACGCCTGCGTCGGCAAGGTGCTGTCGTCCCTCGCGCTGCCGTCGCCTGCCTCGGCGGTGTGGCTCGTGATCGCGCTCGCGAAGCCGGCCGAGCGCCTGGCACCGCACACCGACAAGGCCTCGATGTCCAGGCAACAGGCGCTGCGCGACGCGATGACCACGGCGCTGCGGTCGCGCAAGGATGCGCTGCTGACCTGCCTCGACAACCGCCAGGGCAAGCTCGAGAAGGTGACGCTCGCCCTGCGCGCGACCAAGCTGGTCGTCAAGCACGTCGAGACCGGGAATGCCGACGCGAATGCCTGCGTGAAGCAGAAGCTCGACGGCGTCGCGATCCCGAATGCCGAGGCAGGCGACACCGCGGAGCACGAGATCATGCTCGAGCGCTCCTGACCCCGGCTCTCGGTCCCGAGTTCCAGGGGCTTACGGCCGGGCAGCGAGACGGTCGATTCGATTGAACGGTCCGGCTTCGACCGGGCACCATGCAGCGGTGACCGCGATCCCGATGCCACTGCTCCGCGCAGACGACGCGACGCAGGACGAGGGCGACGAGGTCGTCGCGCGCCTCCGCGAGGGCGATCGCGACGCGGTCGAGCAGGCCTACCTCGCGCATCACGCCGCGATCCGGACGTTCGCCCGCCGGCTGGTTGGCGATGACGCGAGTGCGGAGGACATCGTCCACGAGACCTTCGTCGCGCTCCCGCGCGCGATCCGACGGTTTCGCGGTGACGGCTCGCTGCGGTCGTTCCTGATCGGCGTCGCGGTCAACCACGCGCGGCGCTCGGTTCGTTCGGCGATGCGGCGGCGGCGCGCGACCGAGCGGCTCGCCGAGCGCGAGCAGCTGCGGCCCCATGCGTCCGATCCGACTGCAGAGCTGATCCGCAAGCAGCTGGCCGATCAGCTGCTGTCTGCCCTCGATCGCCTGCCGATCGATCAACGTGTCGTGTTCGTGCTGTGCGAGGCCGAGCAACGGACCTCGATCGAGGTCGCGCAGATCGTCGGTGCCCCCGAGGGCACGGTCCGCACGCGGCTGTTCCATGCCAAGCGCAAGTTGCGCGAGATCCTGGGGGACGCATGAGCGACGCCCTGTCATCGATGGTCGAGGCCCTGCGCACGCGCGGGCGCCCCGACGAGGATACCGCGGACGCCACCCGGCTTCGGGTCAGGCGATCGCTGCAGATGCGTGCACGTGCGCGCGTGCGATTCGTGCGCACGCTCGTCGTCGCGGGGATCGTGCTCGGCGCGACCGGCGCGTGGGCGTTGTCGACCGGCCGCGCGAACGCGCTGTGGCACCGGATCGCCGACGAGCCCGCGGTCGACGAACCCGCGCACCAGATCTCGATGCGGCTCGACGAGGCGGTCCGTCGCCGGGTCGCGCCCGCGCCGCGACCGGCTCAGCTCGCCGTGCCCGAGCCGGTGTGGGCGGCCGTGCCGGAGTCACCAACCGAGCCCGTGCCGGTCCCTGCACCGCGGCCACGTGTTGCGCGCCCGGCGATCGACCCGTTGTATCGCCGCGCGCACGAGCTGCACTTTCACGGCACGGACCACACCGCGACGCTCGCGGCGTGGGACGCGTACCTCGCGGCCGAGCCCGGAGGGCGGTTCGCCGTCGAGGCGCACTACAACCGCGCGCTCGTGCTGGTGCGGCTCGCGCGCTATGCCGAGGCCCACGCCGCGCTCGAGCCGTTCGCACGTGGTGAGGTCGCGCCGGCCGGATACCGCCAGCGCGAGGCGACCGTCCTCGTCGAGCGACTCTCCGCGATCGAGTCCGTGAACGAATGACGACCGACCGGGCACTACGGCCGATGCGATTCCAAACCGCGGCCATCCTCCTCCTCGCGGCCCTCGCGCCGTCTCGCGCCCATGCCGAGCCCGCGCCGCTGCGCGTGGTCGTCCACGGCAAGCTCGACCCGATCGTCCTCGGAGCGAGGATCTCCGAGGAGCTCGCGAAGGAGATCCAGCTGGTCGAGAGCTGCGCCGGCAGCTGTCTCGAGATCGACATCGTCAGCGGCAAGGCGACGATCTCCTTCCAGGCCGCCGGCGGCACGCGGCGCGAGCGCACGGTCGCCCTCGGTGCCGATCGAGCGCAGTGGCCGCTCGTGGTCACGCTGCTCGCCGGCAACCTCGTGCGCGACGAGGCCGACGACGTGCTCGCCGGGCTGCCCGCGCCGCGCGTGCTCGGACCCGATGCCGAGGCCGACGTCGAGGACGACGCCGGGTCACCGGCGGTCGAGCCGATGCCACCGGTCGACGTCCAGGTCGGGATCGACGTCGAGGTCGGTGGCGATGCAACGCCGCACTTCGTGTTGCCGCCACCCGAGCGCGTCGCCGTGGTCGATCGATACATCGCCCCTCGCGAGCGCGAGTTCCGGCTGTTCTCGCTCGGCCTCGTGCCGGGCCTGTCGACCGATTTCGCGAACACGCGCGTCCAGCACTTGCTCTCGCTCGACGCGCTGGTCGGTGTGTCGGCAGGCTCCGCGCTGATCAGCGTCGCCGGCATCGCTGATATCGAGCGCGGCGACGTGTTCGGCGTCCAGCTCGCCGGGATCGCGGCCACCGCGCACGATGTCTCGGGGTTCCAGGTCGCGGGCATCAGCTCGGTCGCTCGCAACGTGCGCGGCTTCCAGGGCGGCGGCAGCGCGACGCTGGCGACCCGCGAGCTGCACGGGATCCAGCTCGCCGGGATCGCCAGCGCGGCGGATCGCGTCGAGGCCGGTGGCCAGATCGCCGGTATCGCGGCTTACGCGCAGCGCCAGGCCGACATCCAGGTCGCCGGCATCGCGGCGGTCTCGCGTGGCGACGCCGGCGTCCAGATCGCCGGTGTGGCCAGTGTCGCCGCGTCGGCGAGCTTCCAGATCGCCGGCGTCGCGTCGGTCGCACGCGGGCGCGGCAACATCCAGATCGCGGGCGTGGTCAACGTCGCCGACGAGCTACGCGGGGTCCAGATCGCGCCGATCAACGTCGCGCGCGATGTCGAGGGCGTCCAGATCGGCGTCATCAACTACGGTGGCTCGCGCGATGGGTTCTCGTTTGGCCTGATCAACATCGTGCCCGGCGGACGCGCCGACATCGAGGCGACGATCGACTCGGAGCGACTCGGCACGCTGCTGTTCCGCCACGGCGGTCGCCGCTGGCACAACGTCTACGGCGTCGGCGGCCACGCGGTGGACGAGCAGACTGGCTCGACGCGGACCGACGATGTCTGGATGTACGGCCTCGGGTTTGGCCCGTCGTGGCAGCGCGCGAACAGCATCGTCGACCTCGAGCTGATGGGCTGGCAGGTCAACCACGGCGCGCGGCACAGCGACGACATCTCGCTGCTGTCCCAGCTCCGGCTCTCGGTCGCGTACGGCCGGACCTTCCAGGTCGTCGCGGGTGGCGCGCTCAACGCCTACATCTCGAGCGACCACGAGTCTCCCCTGTTCCTCGAGCGCCAGCAGCCGGGCATGGAGATGGATCCGGGCGTCAACGTCAAGGTGTGGCCGAGCGCGTTCATCGGCCTGCGGATGTAGGTCGCGGAAATGCCCCACGATCTGCGAAGGTTGTGAGAGGCATGCAGATTGTTTGTCAGGTCGGACCCCGCAGAGCGCACGGGTAGATGAGAGATGGGACAAACGATCGCAAGCGTTTCGAGGACCGACGCCGAGCTGCTCGAGGCGAGCAGGCGAGGTGAGCACGCCGCGTTCGGCGCGCTGGTCGAGCGCTACCAGAACGTCGTGTCGGCTGTGTCGTACAGCCGCACGCGCGATCAGGCGCTGAGCGAGGATGTCGCGCAGGAGACCTTTCTCGCGGCATGGCGGCAGCTCGACCAGCTGCGCGAACCCGGACGCTTGCGATCGTGGTTGTGCGGGATCGCCCGCAACCTCGCGCGCAAGGCCCGGAAGCGCTCGAGTCGAGAGACCGCGACCGACATCGTCGACGGCATCGCGCGCGACAACCCGTTCGAGGACGTGTGCGAGGCGCAAGCCGAACGCGTCGTCGGCGAGGCGCTCGCCCGCGTGCCCGACACCTATCGCGATGTGCTGGTGCTCTACTACCGAGAGCACCGCTCGATCCGAGAAGTCGCCAGCGCGCTCGACCTCACCGAGGCCGCCGCGC
>JBBJLY010000467.1:0-3629 GCA_037720695.1 Kofleriaceae bacterium
TGTGGGTCAGCGCTTTCCCGATGTCGTGCATGAGTGTCGCGCGGCGTGCGAGCTTCTCGTCCAGCCCGAGCTCGGCGGCCATCATCCCCGCGAGGTACGAGGACTCGACCGCGTGCCACCACTGGTTCTGGGTGTAGCTGGTGCGGAAGTTCAGCGCGCCGACCAGCTCGACGATCTCTGGGTGCGCCTTCTGGATGCCGAGCACTTGGAACGCGCGTTTGCCGAGGGCTCGGATCTCCTGGTTCAGGTGCTCGCGGGCCTTGGCCGACCACGCCTCGGGATCCTTGCGCGCGTCTTCGATCGACTCGGGCTTCTTGATCAGCTTGCCCATCGCGCGACGGACCATCTCCTTGCCGACGCCGTCGAGCCCGTCGAGCCGGATCGCGTCCTTCTCGTCGTTGACCAGCAGCTGGAGCCCGGAGACCCGCTCGAGCGCACCGTGGATCGCGGCACTGTTGTCGAGCAGCATCGCGACGATCTGCGGACCGACGCGCAGGTTGTTCATCGCGCGCTCGGTCAGGTAATGGTGGTGATAGCGCGTCGCGGCGATCTCCATCACACGCTTGGCCTCGCGGTCGTGCGCCGGATCGGCCGCGGTCTGATCGATCGCGCGGAGCGCCGCCGCGGCCCCCGCGCGTGCATCCTCGAGCCACGCTTGCGACAGGCTCGCAATCAGATCTCCGCCGCGCACGCCAGCGCGGGTCTCGAGCTGGGTCCGCACCGCCGCAACCTGCTGCTTCGCGTCACGCTCGAGGCCGCCCGCGCGGTCGCGGCGAGCCTGGAGCTCGCGCTGAACCACGTCGAGCTGCTCCTCGCGCTGATCGATCGCGTCGCGCTGAGTTGCGAGCTCGCGCTCGGCCCGGCCGAGGTGCTCGGCGCGACGCTCGACCGCAGCAGCCTCGCGCTCGAACGCATCGGCCGCCGCGGTTCGAAGCTCCAGCGCCTCTGCGCGTGCCGCGGTCTCGAGCGCCTTGGTCTGGGCAGCTGCCTCGAGCTCTGCCCCCTTGATTGTCCCGGCGGCCTCGACCCGCGCGTCGTCGATCGCGTGCGACGCGGCGCGCAACTGTTCGGCGCGGCCGGCGCGCGCGACCACGACCGCGGCGATCACCGCGAGCACGAGTCCGGCGACCAGGGCGAGCACCATGTGCCCAGCATAGCCCACCGGCGCTACTCGGGTCGCATCAGACCATTGTCGTTGTCGCTGCCCGCATTCGAGCCCTGGGTCGGCTGGACCTTGCGCATGCGGTCGAGCTGGACCGTGATCGCGGTGCTGGTCGACAGCACGATCGACTTCTCCTTCTTGCGGTAGCCCGCGAGCCGGAGCTCGAACGTCACTGCCTCGTCGGAGGCCGGCCACGACAGCTCGAGCGGCGTCTTGCCGAGTGACCTGCCATCGGGGGCGAGCACGGTCGCTCCGCGCTCGCTGTCGAGTGCGAGCGTCACCTGCCTGAGCGCCGCGCTTCCCGGGGATCCCGCGGGCGGGGCATCCGAGGCGACTGGAACCGGGGGCGAGGCATCCGGCGGTACCGCGCCCGCGAGCCTGCCGGGGGCGTGTCGAGGATCTCGCGCGCCGTGGCGCCTTGCGGCATCGGGCTCGCGCGCCGCGAGCACCGCGGGCTCGCTGCGCCCTACCCACGCGACGGCGAACGCGCCGCCGCCGAGGCCGAGCACGAGCCCCAGCACGAGGACGATCGGCCACATCCGGCGCGGCGGTCGCGACGAGTAGCCCATCGGCGTCGCGATCCGCATCGTGTGGTTGTTCGGCTCGGTCGGCGGCGCCAGCCCGGGGACCTGGCGGTTCGGCAGCTCCATCGCGATCGTGGCCGCGGACCGCGGATCGTTCGCCGCGGGCAGCGGCAGCGACGTGCTGATCCGCGTCTTCTGCTGCGCGGCGGTGTGCATCATCACGGTCTTCGCATCGACCTTTGGGTCGCCCGGCCCCACCGACCGTGCGGGGGCGATCGGCGGTGACGCGCGGAGGTAGGACTCGGGATCGAGCAAGGCCTCGCGCAGTGCCTGCATGGTCTGGAACCGCTGATCGACCGGCTTCGCCAGACAGCGCAGCAGCACCTGCTCGACGCTCGGCGGGATCGTCGGATTGATGCCGCGCGGCGCGGGGAGCATCGTGACCTGCTTGACCAGCACCTCCCCCATCGACTCACCGTCGAACGGCAGCACGCCGGTCATCATCTGGAACAGCAGGATCCCGAGCGCGTAGACGTCGGTGCGATGGTCGATGTCGCGCCGGCTCTCGCAGGCCTCGGGCGACATGTACTGCGGCGTGCCGAGCAGCACGCCGATCGCGGTCTGCACCGCGGCGCCTCCGCGGCGAACACCTTGGCCAGCCCGAAGTCGAGCACCTTCACGAAGTCGTGATCCCCGAGCCGCGACATCAGCATGAGGTTGTCGGGCTTGAGATCGCGATGGATCACGCCGGACGCGTGCGCCGCCGCGAGCGCGCTCGCGATCTGCGCGCCAATGTGGAGCGCGCGCATCGCGGGCAACGCCTTCTCGCGCGACAGCACGTCGGCGAGGGTCTGCCCCTCGAGGTACTCCATGATGTAGAAGTGGTCGTTCTCCGCCGTCACGCCGAAGTCATGGATCTCGACGATGTGCTCGTTGCCGATCTGGTTGACCGCGCGCGCTTCCTGGAAGAACCGCTGGACGACCTCGCGATTACCGGCGAGCTCGCGATGGATCACCTTGAGCGCGACCTTCTTGCCGATCAGCGGGTGCTCGGCGAGATACACCGCTCCCATCCCGCCCGTCCCGATTTTCGAGAGGATGCGATAATTGCCGATCGATTGGCCGGCGGTCAGCAATCGAGCGGAAGTGTATCAGCCGAGGTCACCGCGAGCAGAACTGCTCGTAGTCGATGAGCGGGATCTGGGTGCGATCGACGCCGTCACCGCACGTCGGGCACTTCGGATCACGGCGCAGCTTGAGCTCGCGGAACCGCGTCTTCAGCGCGTCGTACACGAGCAGGCGACCCGCGAGCGTGTCGCCGAGCCCGAGCACGAGCTTGATCGCCTCGGTCGCCTGCAGCACGCCCATGATCCCGGGTAGCACGCCGAGCACGCCGGCCTCCGCACAGGACGGCGCCTCCTCGGCGGGCGGCGGCTGCGGGTACAGGCAGCGGTAGCAGGGCGAGCCGGCACCCGGGAACACGGTGATCTGACCCTCGAACCGGAAGATCGACGCATGGACGACCGGCTTGCCGAGCTTGAGCGCGCTGTCGTTGACGAGGTAGCGGGTCGCGAAATTGTCGGCACCGTCGATCACGACGTCGTAGGGCGCGATCAGCTCGAGCGCGTTGGCCGACGTGATCCGCGTGCGGTGCTTGTCGACCACGACGTCGGGATTGAGCTCGCGCAGCGTCTGCTCCGCGCTATCGACCTTCGGGGTGCCGATGCGCGACGTCGCGTGCAGGATCTGGCGCTGCAGATTGGACGCGTCGACGACGTCGTCGTCGATGATGCCGAGCGTACCGATGCCGGCCGCCGCGAGGTACATGCTGGATGGCGAGCCCAGCCCACCGGCGCCGATGCACAGCACCTTCGCCTTGAGCAGCGCGAGCTGGCCGGCGACACCGACCTCGGGGATCATCACGTGGCGCGAATAGCGCGTCT
>JBBJLY010000229.1:0-14180 GCA_037720695.1 Kofleriaceae bacterium
TCGGGCTCGATCGCGCGCGTGATCGAGGAGGATCTCGGCGCGGCGCCGCAGGCGTTGTTCGCGAGCTGGGACACCGTGCCACTCGCGTCGGCGTCGCTCGGCCAGGTGCACGCGGCGACCTTGCACGATGGGTCGCCGGTCGTGATCAAGGTGCAGTACCCCGGCGTCGCGGACAGCCTGCGCGCGGACCTCGACGACGACGGGTTCGTGCGCAAGCTCGCGGGCTCGGAGGTCGGCCGATCGATCGATGCGGCCTCCGTCCGTGCGCTCGCGGATGCCGTCCGTGGCGAGCTCGACTACCGCGCCGAGGCCGATGCGCAGGAACGCTTTCGCACTGCGTGGGCGGAACATCCGGTGCTGCGCATCCCGCGTGTCCACCGCGAACTGTCGTCGGGGCGCGTGCTGACGATGGAGCGCGCGCGCGGCAAGTCGGTGCTCGACACCGCGGCATCGGGCTCCGCGGATGTTCGCCGCCAGGCCCAGACCGGCATCTACGCGCTGGCGTGGGGTTCGCCGCTGGTGCATCGCCTGCTCAACGCCGATCCGAATCCCGGCAACTTTCTGATCGAGGAGCTCGGCGATGGCAGCGTCCATGTGTGGTGTCTCGACTTCGGCTGCACGATCGAGCTGCCCGAGGCGGTGCGCGAAGCCGACCGCGAGTTGTGGTACGGCCTGCTCGACGAGGACAACGCATCCGCCGCCGAGCGGTTCCGCATGGGCCTCGCGAAGTCGGGGCTGCTCGCGCGGACCGACATGATGGCGACCGTCGCGCATCGCGAGTGGGAGAAGGCGCTGGTCGCGCCGCTCGCGACGCATGGCTCGTTTCACTGGTCGCCGCAGTACGCGCGCGACCTGGCCCAGACCACGGGGCGGGTGCTCGCCGCGGGCGGGGTCCACCTGCCGGCGAAGCTGCTGATGCTGTGGCGGCAGCGACTCGGTGCCGCCGCCGTGATCGGCATGCTCGACGGGCAGGCGCCGTTTCGCCGCGTGCTGCTCGACCTGATCGGCACCGGGCGTCGCGCGCTGCGATAGCCCGCGGATTCGTGGCAGCGCGGTGACGTGATCAAGATGTCGAAGGAGGCGCGGGCAGCCGGCAAGAAGCTGCCCAAGGCGCACGAGGACAAGCTGCGCGAGCGGACCAAGACGCTCGAGCCGGGTCTCGTCAAGTGCAAGGACGACAAGTCGGTCGCCGCTGCGCTCGCCCGGTTCTCCACCAAGACCAAGACCGCACCGCCGGCGAAGCCGTAGCTCAGCCCAGCGCGCGCAGCGTCTCCGCGACGCCGGGATAGCCGAGCTGGTAGCACCGCCACCAGCCGAGCATCATGATGCCGTGGCCGACGAAGATCCCGACATGGCTCCACATCTCGACCACGTCGGAGTTGGAGCGAATGTAGCGCCGCCAGTGGAACGCCTCGTCGATCAGGCTGTAGACGAACGACATCACGGTCAACACCATCGCCGGGATCGCACACACCGGATGCCGGTAGGCGAGCACGAGCAAGATCACGCTGCCGACGCCATTCACGATCGTGATGTGGTGCACGAGTTGCTCGCCGCCGCGCAGCACCTCCTTGTAGATCGTGCGGTGGCCGATCGTGTCGATCGCGATCGACGTCGCGAAGATCGCGGCGCCGATCGGGACCAGCCAGGCCTCGACCGGCCACGTGACATCGGCCGCGCGCCCGGTCAGCAAGAACCCGCCGGTCGACACGACGAGGCCGAGCATCATGCCGACCCAGCCGAGGTACACGATCCAGTCCGTGCGATCGAACTCGCGGATCCGACCGACGTAGACCGCGAGTCTGTTAGGCGAGCGGGACATCAGCGACCTCCAGGATGCGCACCGGGAGCCTGACCCGACGGAACTGCGGCAGGCCGGCGAGCGAACGGACCGCGGCACCCCCGACCAGCGCGATCTTCGCACCGCGGGGGACGACTGCGCGTCCCGCCGTGACGTCGCAGCCGGTCGCCCGGATCCGGCTACCGATCGCGCTGTAGACGTTGCGCGCGGCGCGAACGGCGAGGCCGGCGCGAAACGGCAGGGCCGGGACGCCGCGATCGGCCGCGCGATAATGGAGGTCCGCCGCAGCGAGCAGGTCGCGGACGCAGCTCGCGAGCGGGGCGATCGCCGAGGCCGGCAACGGGCGGCCGAGGTCACCGGCGAGGCCGGGCGCGCCGTGCGCGGCGCACAGCTCGTCGGGGATATACAGCCGACCGCGCTCCCAGTCCTCTGCGACGTCGCGACAGATGTTGGTCAGTTGCATCGCGATGCCGAGTCGCGCGGCGGGGACCAGCGCAGCGTCGTCTCGCACGCCGAACACGTGGGACATCACGAGCCCGACGACGCCGGCGACGCGGTAGCAGTAGAGGTGGAGCTCGGCGGCGGTGGTGTAGCGCATGCCGGAGACATCCATCTCCATGCCGGCGAGCAGGGCCTCCGGATAGGCGCGTGGATCCCAGCGCGGCGCAGATCTGCGAGAACGCCGCGAGCACGCGGTCGACAGGCACGCCGGCGATGTGGTCGAGCTCGTCGCGCAGGCGGCGAGCGCCGCGGGCTGGGCGCTCGGGACGACGTCGTCGATCGCATCATCTGCGCGGCGGCAGTACGTGGAGACGATCGCGGTGTGATCGCGCGTGCGTTGGCCGAGTAACCGGCTCGCGAGCGCGAAGCTCTTCGAGTGAGCGGCGATCGTCTCGCGCGCGAGCTCCGCGGGTGCCGGGACGGTGAGCGCGAGCACGCTCATGATGCGAGCTCCGCGACCGAAACCTCGGGCGCGGCGACAGTGGCGAGTCCGAAGTCCTCCGCGATGCAGCGGTAGGTCGCCTTCGCGCCGTTGATCACGCCCGGAACTCCCGCGCCGGGATGCGTGCCCGCGCCGACCAGGTAAAGGCCGGGGATCTTCGGGTCCTTGTTGCTCGGCCGGAAGTACGCGCTCTGGGTCAGCGTCGGGGCGACGGAGAACGCCGAGCCCTGGTACGCCCCGAGGTCGCGCTCGAACCCGAACGGCGTCAGCTCGCGGCGGACAACGACGTGGTTGCGCAGATCGGGCAGCTGGCGTTCGAGCGCGGTGAGGATCCGATCGCCGTACGCGGGACCGACCGTTTCCCAGTCGAGCGGTGCGTGGCCGAGGTGCGGCACTGGCGCGAGCACGTAGAAGCTCCCACAACCCGGTGGCGCGAGCGACGGATCGGTGACGTGCGGGGCGTGGAGATAGAGCGAGAAGTCGTCGGGCAGCTTGCCGTCCCCACGATCGAAGATGTCGGTGAGCAGGCCGCGGTAGCGCGGGCCGAACACGACAGTGTGGTGCGCGAGGTCGCCGGCGTACGTGCGGTCGGTCCCGAAATACAGCACGTAGAGCGACATCGACCAGTCCATGCGCTCGAGCTTGCGGGTTCGCTTCGCCGCCGCCGGCTCGCCGGCGTATAGCTTCGCGTAGGTGTGGTGGACGTCGGCGTTGGACACCACGAAGTCGAACGCGTCCTCGCCGGCCTGGGTGGTGACGACGTGCTTGCCGGACTCGACGCGGATCTTCGACACCGGCGACGACAGCCGGAGCTCGCCACCGAGCTCGCCGAGCAGCTTGCCATCGAGGCGACCAGCGCCCCGGTGCCACCACGCGGGAACCACACGCCCCACTCGCGCTCGAGGTGGTGGATCAGGGTGTAGATCGACGACGTGTCGAATGGATTGCCGCCGACCAGCAGCGAGTGGAACGACAGCGCCTCGCGCAGATGCTCGTCCTTGACGTACTTCGAGACCGTCTTGTAGACCGAGCGATCGGCACGCAGCATCGCGAGTTGCGGCGCGACGCGCAGCATGTCGGAGAACCGCAAGAACGGCTGCGCTGCGAGGTCCTTGTAGCCGGCGTCGAATACGCGACGCGAATATGCGGCGAACCGCCCGTAGCCAGCGGCATCGTCGGGAGACAGCGCGGCGATCTGCGCCAGCATGTGCTCGCGGTTGCCGTCGTAGTCGAAGCGTACGCCGTCCGGCCACGCGAGCCGGTAGAACGGGGTGACCGGCAGCAGCTCGCAGTAGTCGGCGCGCTTGCGGCCGGCCTCGCTGAACAGCTCGTCGATGCAGTGGGGCGCCGTGATCACCGTCGGTCCGGCGTCGAACGTGAAGCCACGCTCGCGATACACGTAGGCACGGCCGCCTGGCAGATCGCGCGCCTCGTAGACCGTGACGCGCACGCCCGCTGTGGCGAGCCGGATCGCCGCCGCGAGCCCACCGAAGCCTGATCCGATCACCGCTGCACGCAGGTCAGCCATACATGTTCTCCATCCGGCAGAGCTCTGCCGCGATCTGTTCGATCACCTCGGCCGGCGCAATGCCACGCACCGCGTCCACCGCACGCACGAGCGTGTCGCGAACGTGGGCGCGCCCGATCGTCTCGACCCGCTCGCCGAACGCATCCGCCAGGATCGCCGGATCGGCGCCCGCCAGCGTCGCGCGCGCGAGCGCGACGAACCGCGCCCACGCGAACGGGTCACACGTGCTCGCGAGCCAGGCCCAGGTCCAGGTCGGACGGGCGGCGCGCAGATCCTCGTACGCCTTGTGCCGTCGCTCGGCCGAGACGATGCAGCCAAGATCGTCCAGCATCTGCAGCGCGCACCCGGCGGCCTCGCCGAGATCGCCGATCGCGCATCGCCGGTCGGGTGACGCGCCGGCGGCCAGCGCACCGAGCTCGACCGCGAGCCGGCACAGCGCGCCGGTCTTCAGCCGCGTGGTCGCCGCGACGACGCCGGGGACCTCGCGGACGTCGAGGTCGACGATCCGGGTCGCGAGATCGAGTGCCTGGCCCTGGTGGCATCCGACCAGCGCGGTGATCGCGAGCTCGACCGCGCCGGGCAGCCCGAGCTTCGCGAGCTCGGCGAGCGCCCAGAAATACATCCACGAGCCGGTGTTGATCGCGAGCGGCTCCCCGACGAGGTGATGCAGCGCGGGTGCACCGCGGCGCTCGTCACTGCGATCCTCGACATCGTCGACGATCAGCGAGCCAGCATGCAGCAGCTCGAGCGCGCGCGGCACCGCGGCCGGCACGACGCCGTGACCACCGGCGAGCGTGAACCCAGCAGACACCAGCCGCGCTCGCAGGTCCTTGCCCGGGCGCGCGAGGAACAGCGACGCAGGCCCGACCAGCGCGCGCTCCCACACGGCGACCGGCACCTCCGGATCGAGCTCGATCGTGCCATCGGCGATCGCGTCGTCGAGCGCGTCAGCGAGCGGTGCCGATCGGGCGTCGCGGGCGCGTGCGATCTCGGGGCTCACGACGGCACCTCGGGGCGCGCGATGGGACGGAGGCTCTCGAGCATCGCGTGCCACGACAGGCCGCGCGGCGGCCGTCCGAGGAACATCCGCGCGCGATCGACGGCGGTCTGCTGGAGCGCGTAGAACCGGCGGATCCGGGCCTCGGGCAGCCGGTAGAACCGCTCGAGCACGTGATAGCGGTCGCGCGGCTGGAACCATCCGAACAGCATCCGGTTGAGCCGGGTCGCGAATGCGAGCTGGGCATGATGCGCGGCGGCGTGGGTAGCGAGCTCCGGGCCGAACAGCGCCTCGGGCCCAAGCCCGGCGACGATCGAGGCCAGGCGCGCGGCGATCGGGAACGAGTAGCCCGTGACAGGATGAAACCAGCCGCCGGCATAGCCGGCGATGAGCGGCGAGCGGGTGGGCAGGGCGGGATCGAGCGCGAGCGGCAACGGCAGGATCCCGGTCTCCTCGCGCACGACCTCGCGCAGGTCCCAGCCGCGGAGATTCGCGTAGTGCGAGATCGCCTGGCGACCCCGCGCGACGTCGAGGTACGGCGCGTCGGCGAACGCGGTGTCCTCGATCAGCAGGCGATCGGGGGCGAGCGGCAGCACGTACATGAACGTGAACGCGTCGCGCTGTTCGACCGTCGCGTCCATCACCATCGGGTGCGCGAGCCCGTGACCGGGCACGTGGACCTCGCGACCGACGAACGTCTGCCAGCCGCTGCGACCAGCCGGGAGGTGGTCCGGCCCGCGCGTGTCGATCACGACGACGGCGGTCATGGCGCGCGATGCGGTGGCGACGCGATGCGGCCCGATTTCGGTCGCGGGGTTGCCGAGCCACAGCTCGTCGACGACACCGCGAACACAGTGGTCCAGCCGCTCCGAGGTCACGTACGCGTACGGCGAGGCCAATGTGCGCCGGTGCGCGGGGAACGCGACGTCGTAGCCAGCCCATCGCCCGACCACGAGTGGCTCGAGCCACTCCATGTCGGCGCCAGTATCGCCGGCGTGGAAACACCACGTGTGATTTCCGCCGAGTGCGGCGCCGTGCTCGACGATCGCGACCCGGGCGCCCGGCTGCTCGGCCCGGATGGCGAGCGCGAGCAGGCCGGCCTGGAGTCCGCCTCCGACGATCGCGTAGTCGAAGTCGTACGCCATGGCCCCTTGGATGGCGGGGGCCGGAAACGGTTACAAGTGCGCTCGGGCTCAGTAGGTGTAGCGCAGGAACAGCCGGCCATCGATCGCACGTACGGCGTCGAACTGCGGGAGCAGGAACGCATCGACCGCGATCCCGAACGCGTAGTGGCGATTCTCGAGCTGATACTCGGCGCCGGCACCGGCGGTGAACGCGATCGAGAACTTCTCGCCGGGCTCGGTGATCATGACCTTGCCAAGGACGTTAGACGAGATCATGGCGATGCCCGCGCCGCCCTCGAGGAACACGGCGATCCGATCGAACCGGCCGCCGACTCGCAGGTCGCCACCGCCGCGGTAGAGCTGGAACCACTCGTCCTCGGGCGGGGGCGGCACGGTCGCTTCGTGGCTCGATGCCGCGAGCGAGATCCCGAGCGACAGCCACGCGAACAGATCGCGCCCGATCCGGATGTTGAGGCCCGGGCCGGGCCGCGCATCCCCCGAGGCGGAGGGCAGGAAACCAACCGCGCCGAAGCCGCCTTCCGCGAACCAGCCAGTCGATGCGGGGCGCGCTTCCGCGACACCCGCGAGTGTGGCGAGCGCGCCTGAAACGACGCCTGAAACGACAAAAAACCGTCCCATCCCGCGGCTATCGTAGTCCACGCAAGCCTTGGCCGTGCACGGCTGGCCGGCGAAAATTACATCGCGGTGACGGTGAACGCCGCGGGCGCGAACACGGTCAGACCCGCGGGGTCCGCGGCCTGGAGCTCCTCGTCGACGATCCCGCGGACGTCACGCATCCGCACCGTGAACTCGAGCACCATGTGGCGGTCGGGCTTGAACACGACATCGACCCGGACCATCCCCGCGAACGCCTCGCGCGGGATCGCGGTGCCGGTGGGCGTCGGTGGGGTGTCGGGCATCGTCGGGTCGTACGGTGTCATCGGCTGGAACGAGTCCGCGTTCTTGCTGATCGTCAGGGTCGCCGCGAACGGATTGACGTTGCCGCGCGTGATCTGATCGAGGTCGACCTGCGCTTCGCGCACCGCATCCTCACGAAACAGGTCCGAGTAGGTGCCGTTGGGCTCGAGCCGGAACGGGATGTCGCCATCGAGCCCCGGGGTCGGCGGCGCATCGTCCTCGGTCGACAGCACGATCAGCGTCGGGTCGTAGGCGAACAACTCGTTGGCGCCATTGAGCTCGACCAGCGCGGTGCCCGGCATGTCGGTCAGGTTCTTGATCGTGTACTCGATCGACAGCTCGACATCGCCGAGCTTGACGTACGGGACATCGATCCCGAGCGCGGCCGCGCGTGTGGCACGCTCCGCCGCATCCTGGGCGGTCTCGAGCTTGATCGGCAACAGCAACTCGGCGCGCGCCGTGGTCAGCTCGCCGGCGCCGTCGTCGGTCCCGGCCTCGAGGCTTACCGGGTTCGGCAGGTACAACGGATCGTTGGTGCAGGCAGCAAGCAGCGTGGCGAGAGCGAGAACGCGCATGGCTAGCCTCCCTGGGTGAACAAGAACGGGTAAGTGACGTTGGCGCCGCCCTTGGCAGGGAACTTGAGCCGCATGATGTTGGACTTCACGCAGCTCGAGACGCCGTCGTTCGAGAACGAGCCGCCGGCGTTGGAGGCGTTCTTGACGATCCCGTCCGCGCCGATCACGAACCGGATCACCATCTTGCCGCCGATGCCCGGCGTGCGATTGAGCTCCTTCTGGTAACAGGCGCGGAACACGCCGGCGCGTGCCTTGACCACGCGGTCGATCTCCTCGCGAGACAGGCCACCGAAGTCGCCCGAGGCCTCCGCGATCGCGACCTTGACCTCGCGCGGTCCGGCGCCCTTGCAGTTGGGTCCAACGCAGGTGCCGCCAGGACGCTGGGTGCCGGTGTCGATCTTGCCCTTGTTGGTGACGAAGTCGCCTTCGACGTTGCCGCCGCCGCCCGTGCCCTTGCCCTTGCTGCCGCGCGTGGTGCCGGTGCCGGTGCCTTCGCCGACGCCGGTCCCCGTGCCGGGGCCAAAGCCGATCGAGCCCGCCTTGCGAACGTCTCCCTTGATGCCCGTGTAGTTGCCGAGCGTGGTCGATAGATTGCGCTCGATCACGTTGTCGAGCACCTTGCGGTTCTTGTCGGTCATCGCGCCGACCTTCGGAGGCTCGGGTGGGACTTCCTTCGCGTTGGGATCACGCGCACTCTCCGTGTCGCCCTTGCCTCCCGACGCGCCCTGATCGTTCTTGGTCGCGGTCTTGAGGTTTTGCTTCGTCGGGCTGGCCGCCGCGGCTTCTTCCTTGTTCACCTTGCCGACCGTCGGCGTCAGCTTCTCCTGCTCCTGCATCTCGATCCGCGCGACGTTGTAGGAGCCCGGCATGTTGCGTTGCCCGGGATATTTGAACGGATCGATCCCGTCGTAGACGTAATAGGTCCCCCACAGCAGGAAGCCGTGCAGGATGATCGAGAACGCGAGCGACGCTTGCGCCTCGGGGTTCTGGTGGATCAGCCACCGGATCAAGAACCCGACCGCGAACGCGATCGACGTGATCCCGCAGGCCCGGAAGATCGACTCGTCGAGTGGATAGCCTTCCCCGAACAGATCGAGCGCGAACCACAGGGTCCACGTGGTCGCGATGATCGCCCAGCCGAGGACGGTCGCCATGATCATCATCGGCGTCCAGAACGTCTGCGGCTCCTCGAGCGGGACGAACTGGAAGAACATCTTGCACGTGCCGGTCTCGTCGAGATCGATCACGCCCCAGTCGCGGCCGCTGATCGGGGTGGCGGTGAAGCCGCCGGCCTTCTCGCCATTGCGGACGAAGTCCTCGACGTCGTGCTGGCGCCCGTCGATGCAGATCGTGCCGCGCATCCGCTCGCCGAGCGTGAGCAGATAGCCGCGATTGCCGGGGCGCACGATCGCGAAGTTCTTCGGCAGGCCGACCTCGGGCACCACGAAGGTCGAGGTCCCGGACTTGCCGAGCGTGATCTTCGTGGGCGCCGACGCGACGAGGTCCTTCATGACCTCGTCGTGCCAGATCAACGACGTGCGCAGCGCGACGGCCATTACAGCGCCTCTTCCTCCACGGAGCGCACGATGTGCGGGATGAACGTCCGCTTCTCGAGGCTCGCGCGCTCGAGCTCCTCGTTCGCCCGCTCGAGGAAGTACAGCAGCTGCGGTGTGCGCATCCGGCCGTTCAGATCGAGACCGGTGAAGTCGAAGTTCTTCGGCTTGCTCGGATCGGACTTCTTCTTCCCGTCATCGCGAGCCGCCCCCGCTCCATCCGTGACCGGCACGGGAGCCGGTGCGGGAGCCGGCTTGGGCGAGCGTTCGGTCGTGGGCTTCTTCTTGGGCTGAGCGGCTGCGGGTGCGGTGGTGGCACACACGACCGCTGCCGCGAGCGCGGCCATCCACCCCCACGAGGGGGTTTGAAACCTCAGGGTCACTTGAGCTCCTTTCGTTTCTCTTCGGCTATCGCGCGTTTCGCGTGGCTGGACGGGGCCTCCTGCAGATAGCGGTCCAGATCCGCCTTGCCGCCGCCCGCATCGTTCAGGAAGTCGAGCTTGAGCAGGGCCACGTCGAACATCGCGTCGGCGCGGGCTGTGCTCCGCTTCGGCGCCTCCTTGATCACGCGTTCCCATGTCTTCCTCGCCTCCGCATGTTCCTTGAGCCCGCGATGGGCGACTCCGAGCGCGACCTGCGCGGCGTAATCATCGGCCTTTTTATCGACGATCGCGGTCAGCTCGACCTTGGCTCGCGCGTAATCCCCTGCATCGAGGAGGACGGCCGCCTTGTTGAAACGTGCATCGATGAAGGACGCGTCGAGCGAAACTGCGTGATCGAACCGCTCGAACGCCTCCTGGGACTTGTTCTGACGCAGCGCGAGGAGCGCCAGTGCGTTGTAGACCGCGGGATCCTTGGCATCGAGCTCGACTGCCTTCGCGAGCACGAGCTGCGCGAGCTCGAGCCGCTTCTGCTGGATGTAGATCAGGCCAAGCTCGGTGTAGACCTTCGCGTTCGCGCCGCCGGCGAGCCGCACCGTGTCGCGCAGCACGGCGACCGCGTCCTCGTAGTCGCCGGCATCGCGCAGCAGCGATGCCAGGCGAGCCGCGGCATCACGGCGATTCGGATCGTCCTCCTCGGTGCCGCGCAGGGCGGCCTCGTAGTCGGCGCGCGCTTCCTTCTTGCGACCGGCGCGGCGGTGCGCTTCGGCGCGGGCAAGCAGGGTAGGGGTGTGGCCCTTGTTGATCGCGAGTGCCTTGCCGAACGCGTCGGAGGCCGGGTCGTCGTCGCCGTCCCGGTAGTAGATCACGCCGAGGTCATGCCACGCTTCCCACAGCTTGCTATCGATCGCGAGCGCGGCCTTGAGCCGGGCCTTTGCGGTCTCGCCGGCCTCGGGTCCACCGAGCCGCAACGCGCGCAACGCGGCCTCGAACTCCTTTGCGGCCTTCGGGTTCACCGGGTCGAGGCGCACGACCTTGCGGCCCTGCGGTCCAATGCGCGTGGCCGAAGAACCCCCACATGCGGCGAGCAGCGCGACGAGACCGGTGACGAAGACGATCGCTCTCATCGCGCGATCTCCGTCACCAGCTCGGGAGAGGGTGGCCGATCGCCGATCCGTTCGCGGCTGCGCGACTCGCGCTCGGGTGGGTACTTGTCGGCAGCGACCCGACCGAGTGCCTCGCGGATCTTCGCGGTGTACTCGTCGTAGACCTGCATCTGGATCGCCTTCTGGTACCCGGTCGAGAACAGCTCGACGGCCTTGTCCTGGATCTGGACGACGTAGCCATCGAGCGCATCGCGGTACGCCTGCGCCTGATCCGCTGGCAAGCCCTTTGGCGTCGCCGCGTTGACCAGCGACTCGGCGAACCCGTCGTAGACCTGGCCGACGCGATACAGCGCCGCGGTCGCCCACTTGAGGTCCTGGTACTCGACGACCGAGACGTACGTCTTTTCGGCATCGGCCAGCAGCTTCGACTTGAGCTTCAGCGCCTTCTCGAGCTGCGCCGGCTTGACGTCGAGCGTGACCTTCTCGTACTCGCGGAAGATCAGCTCGCCCTCGATGTAGCGTGCCTCGGCCGCCCAGGTCGTCCCCGCGGCCTTGTCCTTGCCCGAGGCGGCCTTCCACAGCTTCTGCGCGGTCACGAGCTCCTCCTTCGCGCGCCGCAGCTGGCCGAGCTTGAACGACATCCGGCCCGCGCGGGTCCACGCCTCGATCACGCGCTTGCCGCTGGACCGGTAAGTCCGGGCGTACTCGGCGTAGGCCTTGTACGCCGGGCCCTCGTCGCCCGAGCTCTCGTGGACGACGCCGATGTTGAACGCGACGTCGGGGGCATCCTTCCGCTCGCGGAACTTCTTCGCGTACTCCTGGTAGTGCGCGATCGCTTCCTTGTTCTGGCCGAGCGCCTGGCGGAGCAGGCCGGCGTTGAACAGGGCATCCGGCGCCTTGCTCCCCGTGCGGAACTTCGCCCACACCAGCTCGTACGCCTTGGCTGCGCGATCGTAGTAGATGACCTTCTCGTAGACGACGCCGGCCGAGAACGCCGCTTTCTCCGCGGCCTCGGGCGCGCGGTCGCCGTACTTCTCGGCGAGGTCGAGATAGATGTCGGCCGCCTTCTCGGGCTGCTTCGCCTTCTCGTACATGACGCCGGCGTTCATCAGATTTTGCGATGCGACCTTCGCGTCGTTGGTGTCCTTCGGCACGCGGAGGTAGAACGCCGCGGCTTCCTCGTACTTGCCGGCTTCGGCGTACTTGTCGCCGGACTTCTGGATCGAGTCGACGATCAACTTCGAGAGCCGATCCTGCTGCGCCTTGTCCGCGAACGACGGCGCGGTCTTCAGCTTGCGCGCCCAGTTCTCGATGTTCTCGTAGTCCTGCGCCTTGTTGAGTGCGGACAGGATGCGATCACCGGCCGGGCCCGCGTTGGGATCCTTCGGGTACTTCGTCACGATCACGCCGAACCGTTTGATCGCCTCGTCGTACTCGCCGTAGTCGTAGAACATCTGCCCGTTCTTGAAGATCACACCGACCAGCGTGGGATCCGCAGGGAACAGCGTCGCGTAGAGATCGATCGCCTCGCCGAACTTCTTGTCGGCGGGGTAGAGCTTCGTGCGCTGCTTGAGGTCCTTCGGGCGGGCCTTCTCGTACGCGGCCATCGCGTTCAGCAGCGCATCCTTGTGCAGCTTGCCGACCGGCGCGCTCTTGCCGACCGCGAGGTACTCGTCGCCGGCCTCCTCGGTCTTGCCGAGCTTGAAGAACAGGATGTCCGCCCGGTAGTACCGGATCTCGATCGTCTGCTCGGACTGCGTCTTCTGCGATCCGAACGCGGTGAGGTATTGCTCGTAGGCTGCCGCCGCGCGCGTGTAGAGGTTGACGTCGATCTTCTTGTCGGCCTTCTCGCGTCGCTGCGCCTCACCGTGGATGTTGGTCGCGGTGCTCCGCGTCAGATCCTCGGTGACCACCAGCGAGCGCGCGAGGGCCTCGCGATTCTTCTGAGCCTTGGCCCACGCCGTCTTCGGACCGTAGTTGTCGAGCAGGACCTTGATCTCTTCCTGCGCCTTGTCGACGTCGAGCGCGCTGTTCCAGTTGGCGATGATGTCGCGCTGGTACTCGGCTGCCTTGATCGACTCGGGATCCATCTTGATGAGGAACCGGTAGGCCTCGTTGGAGCGGTCCCACTCGGTCTGCGCGCCGTAGCTCTCCGCGACCTTGATCATGACGTCGCGCGAGTACTGCTCGCCGCCGATCGACGACAGGAAGTCGAACACTTCCTTGGCCGAGATCGATCGATCCTCCGTGAACACCACGACCAGGTACTCGAGCGCCTCTTCCTTGAGCGACGCGCTGCGCCGACGCTGGGCCGCGGTCCCCGTGCGCTCGGCCGTGGTCGCCTTGTCGAGCACGCGCTTGAAGTCCTTCGCGGCCTGGATCGGGTTGCCGAGCTTCCACTCGCACCACGCGACCTTGAACGTCGCGAGGTCGCTGGTGGTCGAGTCGTCCGGGATGTTCTTGTAGGCGTCCTTGGCCTTCACCCAGTCGCTGGCGGCGAAGTAATGCTCGCCGATCATCATCCAGGCATCCGCGAACAGCGGCGACTTCGGGAACTTCTGGATGACCTCCTGGAACCGCGCCATCGCCTCGTCCTCGCGCTGATCCTCCTTGGCCGAGAAGCCGATCAGGTAGGTCACGAGATCCATGCGGCGGAAGTCGGGATGCTTGTCGTGGAGCTCGCGGTAGAGCGCCTCGGCTTCCTTGAGCTCGATGCGTGGCTCCGCGGGCTGCTTGCATGCACCCTTGCTCTGCGCGCACTTCTCGATCGCGCGCCCGAACTCGTCCATCCGCACGAGGTAGAGCCGGCGCGCCTCTTCCCATAGCAGCTCGGCGAGCTTGAACATGCCCTCGGCCCGCGCTTCACCACTTGGCTTGGCAGCGAGGAACCCGCGCAGCAGGCCGATCGCCTCGAGCCGCTTGTCGTCGCGCCGCTTCTCGGTCGTGACCAGCAGCTTCTTCAGCTCGGCGTTCAGCACCGGTGCCTCGGGCGTCGGCGGCCGCTTGCGGATGTAGAGCTCCGACGCCGGGCCCCGCGTGACCTGGACCTCGCGCGCCGGTGCCTGGGCGCCGGCGAGCTGCGGGGCGAGCATCAGGGCAAGTAGCAGCTTCTTCATCGCCAGCCCTCGTACTCGTCGGCCCAGTACTCGCCTTGCCAGGGCCAGAACTCCTCGTCGTCGCCGATCATGCTCGCGTTCCACAGCTTGCCGATCAGCTCCTCGGGGAACCGCCCGGCCGCGAGATCCTGGACCTCGA
>JBBJLY010000230.1:0-14177 GCA_037720695.1 Kofleriaceae bacterium
CGGCTCATCTGCGCGACGAATCGCGACCTCGAGGCGATGGCCAAGCTCGGGACGTTTCGCGACGATCTGTTCTACCGGCTCAGCGTGATGACGCTCGAGCTGCCACCGCTGCGCAGCTACAAGGACAACCTCGAGACGCTCGCGAACGTGTTCCTCGAGCAGAGCGCGACCGCCCACGGCAAGCCCGCACCGCGACTCGGGCCATCCGTGCTCGCGAGGCTCGCGGCCTACGAGTTTCCGGGCAACGTCCGCGAGCTCAAGAACACGATCGAGCACGCGATGATCCTGTGCACCGGAGACGAGCTGCGCGTCGAAGATCTGCCGCGCCCGCTGCAGCGTGGCGGCACGGCGGCGCCGAAGCCGAAGCGCACCCAGCCGACGCTCGAGCAGGCGCGCGAGTCGTGGCTCGATCCACTCGAGCGCCAGTACCTGACCGATCTACTCGCGAAGCACGATGGCAACGTGAAGGCGGCCGCCGCTGCGGCGGGCGTCAACACTGTCACGCTGTACCGGCTGCTCAAACGACGCGGATTGCACCTCGGACGCACGGTCCGACCAGAAACATGACGGCGATGTAACAGCGCCCAGCGGTGGCAGATCGACTGGGGGGACCCGCTGGGGTGGCGGGTCCAGTAGCCGCACTACAGCTCATTGACTCCGCGTGTTTGCACTGCGATCTGGCTGGCACATCGATGGCAGCTGGAAGCCAGGCGGTGCAGCCCGGCGACCAGATCGATGGCAAGTACGAGGTCGAAGGCGTCCTCGGCCAGGGCGGCATGGGCCTGGTCGTCGCCGCACGCGACCTCGTGCTCGGCCACCGCGTCGCGATCAAGGTGCTGAAGGAGGGGCTCGACGACGAGACGATCCGACGCAGGTTCCTCCGCGAGGCACGTGGTGCGGGCCAGCTCCGCCATCCGCACATCGCCCGGATGATCGACTTCGGGCTGCTCCCCGATGATCGCCCATATCTCGTGATGGAGCTGCTCGACGGGCCCGACCTGCAGACGGTGCTCGACCAGCGTCCGCTCACGCCCGCCCTCGCGTGCTCGTACGTGCGACAGGCATGCGAAGGGCTCGCCGAGGCGCACGCCCACGGCATCGTCCATCGCGACGTCAAGCCCGCGAACCTGATGCTGTCGCGCGAGAGTCACGGCACGCCGATCGTCAAGGTCGTCGACTTCGGGATCGCGACCGCGGCCGCACGCGACCGCGACGACTCGCAGCTCACCGGTCTGCACATGGTGATCGGCTCGGTCTCGTACATGTCTCCCGAGCAGCTGCGATCGTCGCACGAGATCGATCACCGCAGTGACGTGTGGTCGCTCGGCGTGACGCTCTACGAGCTGGTCTCCGGCCGGGTCCCGTTCCCCGGGGACACCTGGGCTGCGATCGCCTGCGCGATCTCGACCGACCCCCACGACACGCTGGACGATCTCGATCTCGATCCGCGCCTCGTCGAGATCATCAACCGCTGCCTCGAGAAGGATCCTGCGAACCGCGTCGCGAGTGCCAAGGATCTCGGCGCCGCGCTGGCCAGCCTCGACCGAGCGTCGGTCCCGAGCCCGCTCGCGCTGTTCGAGGCGATCCCGAACCTCCACATCTTCCAGCTCGACACCACACCGCCGCGTCCGCGCGTGTGGCCGAGGTTCGTCGCGGCGGCGGCGCTGGTCGTCGGCATCGCCTTGATCGGTGTCACCGCGGCCCGTACCACGCCCTGGCCAGCGATCACCGTTCCCGTCCGCTCACGCCCGACGGCGATCGTAACCCCGATCGTGAGGCCCGCGCCGCCGCGCGTCATCGCGCCTGTCGAGAATGCGTCAACGGAGCCGGAGCCCGAGCCCGAGCTCGAGATCGAGCTCGCGCCCGAGCAGATGACGATCCGCAAGCCGGCGCGCGCGAAGCCACGCAAGCCGGCTCGCATCGCACGCGCGGGTTGCAATCCGCGGCTGCCGCGCTGCCGTTAGGGCGCCACGATCACGTTGTTATCGAGCGCCACCGCACCCGTGCGAGCAAGTGCGCGGCCGTCGAGCCGCGCCCGGGTGCCGAGCGTGACCGCGGCGAGCGCCATCACGTTGCCCGCGAACACGCTATCGGTCCCGAGCGTCGCGGAGGTGCCAACCTGCCAGAAGATGTTCGCGGCCCGCGCGCCGCCGGCGAGGATCACGCGGCGATCCGTGACGGTGAGCGTCGAGGCCATCTGGAAGATCCACACCGCATCGGCATCACCCTTCGCGTCGAGCGTCAGATTACCTGACGAGATCGCGAGCGACGAGGTCGACTTGTAGAGGCCTGGTCCCAGCGTCCTGCCACCCAGGTTGCCCGCAACCGTGACCGCACACTGCGTGCGGCCCGCCGCGTCGAGGTACGCCGTCGTCAGATCCGTACTGCCCTGCGCCGCGGTCGGATTGCCTTCCTGCTTCGCACCGTTGATGATCCCGGGCGGGAAGCCCGTGATCGCGGTGCCTGGGCTGACGCCGACATCTCCGGTGACCATGGTGGGACCGGTGTTGGTCACCGTCGACGCCGCGAGCACGCCAAACCTCGCGGCTCCGCGCAGCGCGACCAGCTCCATGCTGCATGCGTCGGTCGTGAACGTCCACGTGAAGGCGGTCGCCAGGGCGTTGCCGCTGGTGTCACGTGCGGCGGTGGTGATCGTGGCCGTGTAGAGCACGCCCGCCGCGAGTGCGACGGTGGGCGTGAACTGTGCGGTGTTGGTCGCGGCATTCAGCGTGACCGTTCCGGGAACCGGCACCGCCCCGCGCTTCAGCAGGAAGCTCTGGGCGTTGATGGACGCGGGGTCCATCGCCTTGCTGAACGTCGCGGTGGGGCGCTTGTTGATCGAAACCTTGTTCGTGCGGTGCGCCGGGCTGGTCGAGGTGACCTGAGGTGGCGTCGGGTCTGCGGCGACCGTGAACGTCCACACGTACTCGGTCGCGAGCGGCGTGCCGTCCAGCGCCGTGACCTCGGTGGTCAGCGTCGCGGTGTACACGAGGCTCGGAACGAGGTCGACATCAGGATCGAAGGTGGCCGTCTCGGGCGACGAGAGCGTGACCACGCCTGCGATCGGCGTGGTGTCCTGGCGGACGAGGAACGTGGTGTCCGAGATCGTCGCGCTCGCCATCGCCATGTCGAACGTCGCCGAGATCAGCGTCGTGCTGACCACATCGGTGGCCGACGGTGCCGGGATCGAAGACACCACGACAGGTGCATCCCCTGGCGCCCCGTCGTCGGGGTTGCCATCCGCGCGCTGGGCGTCGCTGCCACCTCCTGCGTCGCCGAGGAAGCGGATGTTGTCTCCGCACGCACTCACGCACAGAAGAACCAGCAAGCTACATGTGATCGATCGCAACATTTCAGGCTCGGCTTTCGGACCTCGCGAGCTCGTCGACCCGTCGACGAGCTCCGATGGCGGTCAGCTCTCACGCAGCAATCGAGCCATCCAGGTGCGCGCGCAGCCCGTACCGGATGCGGTTCGCGGTCAGCCATCACGGGCGAGTTCGCCCACCCCGGGCGGGCAGCTACCCAGGTGCGCCTCCCCATTCGACGCGACCGGCGCGAGGTGCCAGCCGCCTTAGCGCGATCCGGATCACAGGACGGTGATGGCCGGCAGCAGCTTGACGAGCGCATCGGCGCCGGCCTGCGCGTTCGACTTGGTCGTGTACTGCTGGCTGATGCCGATGATCTGACCGTTGTCCGCCTTGACCGTGAAGTAGAACGAGCCGCTCGCGCTCGCGTGGACCGTGTACGCAGCGGCGCTCTGGCCATCCTGCTGGACCGCGAACGCGCCGTTGTACGCCGCCGCCTCGGTCGTGTACGACTCCGAGCTCAGCACGATCTGGCCGTTACCCGCGTGGAAGTTGAAGTGGTACTGGCCGGACGGACCGGCGCCGATCTCCGCGCGCTTCCCCGCGCTCGCCGCCTCGCGCTTGTCGAGGTAGGTGGTCACCGCGCGGACGCACGACGTGATCGCGCGGGTCGCCGAGGACTTGGTCGCGTAGACCTCCGAGAAACCGATCGTCTCGTAGTTCGCGGCGAGCAGGTGCACGACGTAGCCGCTCGCGGCTGGCTCGACGCGATACATGGCCGGGTCGACGCCGTTCGCGAGCACGGAGAGCGCGCCGTTGATCGATCCGGTGCGGCTCGTGTACGCCTCGGAGGTCAGGAGGATCGAGCCATTGCCCGACTTGAGGTTGAAGTGCCACTGGCTGTCGGATGCCTGCCAGAACGTGAGCTTGCCGGTGCCGGCCGCCTCGTCCTCGGTCGCGCTGTAGCCATCCTCGCCGCCGGTGGTGGCGCAGGCGGCAGAGACAATCGAGAGCGCGAGGACAGTGATAAGCGAGGTCGCGATACGCATGATGGACCGAGCTATTACAAGCGTGGGGCCAATGTAGGTTCCCGTAACAGACTTGAATCGCTCAGCACAGATCCCGCCTTAGTTTCAGTCACGCAACTATAGTTGCACAAATGCAACTGGAGTTGCTCAATCGTAACGAAGGCCTTCGACCGGGCGGAGCGCGGCAGCGGATTGTGCGGGCACGAACGTCGTGATCACGCTGATCACCATCGTGATGCCGGCGACGATCAGGACCTCGATCGGGCTGACCTCGATCGGCAGGCGATCGATCAGATAAACCTTGGGGTCGAGGTGGTAGCCGTACTCGCTGACCACGTAGCAGATGGCGAGCCCGACGATCACGCCGATGATCGTGCCGGCGCCGCCGATCGCGATGCCGACCACCTGGAACACACGCGCGACGCTTCCAGAGGTGGCGCCCATCGACTTCAGGATCGCGATCTCGCGCGTCTTGTCGGTGACCATCATGATCAGCGCCGAGACCATGTTCACGGCGGCGACCAGGATGATCAGCGTGAGGATGATCAGCAGCGCCGCCTTCTGCAGCTTGAGCGCGGTGAACAGGTTGTGGTTCAGCTGGTACCAGTCCTGGACCTGGTACGGCGGCCCGCCGAGCTCGGCCTCGAGGTGCGCCGCGATCTCCTCGGCGCGTTCGACGTCACGCACCTTCAGCTCGACGCCCATCACCTGATCGCCGCGGCCGACCAGGTCCTGGGTGTCCTGCAGGGACGTGTACATCAGCCGGCCGTCGTACTCGTAGAACCCGCTGTAGAAGATGCCGGTGACGCGGAACTTGCGGGACCGCGGCGCGCTCGACTTGGCGCGGAACGTGTCGAAGTCGATGTTCGAGAGCGGCACGACGACCGTGACGTCGTCACCGATCTTGGCCTTGAGCTTGTGGGCGAGCTCCTTGCCCATGATGATCGGCGGCAGCACACCCGGCCGGGGCTCCTCGCCGAGGCTCTTGATCGAGCCCTGCACCATGTGTTTCTCGAGGTCGAGCACGCCGCTCGCGAGCTTCGGGTCGATGCCCTTGATCGCGACCCCCGAGAGCTGGCCCTTGCCGCGGGTCGCCAGCATCTCGGCGAAGATGAACGGCTGCACGGCGAGCACGTCGGGATCGATGTCGCGTGCGGTCTTCATCACGTCGCGGTACTCGGCGAACGTGGCCTGGCTCTTCATCACGATCACGTGCGCGTTGACGCCCAGCACCTTGTCGCGAAACTGCTTCTGAAAGCCGGTAGTGACGGCGAGCACGATCGTCAGCGCGGCGACCCCGAGCGCGACGCCGAGCACCGACACGCTGGTGAACACGCTGAACAGCGACAGCAGCGTGAACACCGACGTCGAGATCAGCCCGACCACGAACATCAGGACGCCGGCCGGGTTGCCCTGCGAGGTCATGAGGAGCAAGAGCCCCGCGAGCGTGACCACGGCGGCCCCACCCGCAAGTCCGAACATCAAGCGATCGCGCTTGCCTCCGTAGAGGTACCTCCAGCCGATGCCGCGTTCGAATCCCACAGTTGCCTGAGCTTGCCTCGACGGTGCGCGCGATGCTAGCCGCCGTTACAACGACCGTAACCGCGATCGCTCGGGTGATGTTCCCGTCACCGGTGCTTGCGCCGGCGCTCCCACAGGTAGATGCCCGCGACCACGATCACGATCGAGACGATCGCCGCGAGCTCCCCATGGACCTGCGCTGCGTCGCCCTCGGCCATCAGCTTGCCGCGAATATCCTGCGCACGGCCGATCGCGAGTGCGATCCGACCCTGCACCGTCCAGCCGAAGCTGGCGCCAAAGCCGATCATCAGGATCCAGACGCCGACCCGCGAGACCCGACCGATCGGTCCGCGATGCGCGATCGAGAAGTAGAAGAACAGCAGACCGGTCAGCAGCGCGAGCAGCAGCAAGACCTGCGACACCACGCCGAACCAGTCGATCGTTTCGGCGCGGATCGAGGCCCGCGCGTCGAGCCCGACGATCGGCCCACGCTCGTCGGCGATGCCAGCGCGCTCGTCGGCGCTGAGGCTCGGGCGTGACGCGAGGTCGTCGAGACTCGCGAACGGCCGCGCCTCGCGCTCGGTGACCAGCTTGGCCGCGACCGTCGGTGACACGCCGGGTAGCTGGGACAGCTGCGACGCGTTTGCGGTGCTGACGTCGACCTTCTCAACGACGAGCGGGCGCGCGGCCGCCTTCATCTGGTCGCCGAGATCACTGCCGACCAGCCCGACGATCGACTGGCCGGCAAACAGTGCCACCACGAACGCGAGCGGGAACCTGCCGAGCCACGCGAGCTTCGCGGATGCGAGCTTCGCGAACATCAGCGCGATCAAGACCGCCGGGATCAGATCGATCGGTTCGAGCCCGCGCTCGACCTTGACCCACATGTTGCTCTTGAACTGGACGACGACGATGTAGCCGATCGAGGTGCCGACGAACAGGTGCTCGGCGAGCTTGTAGAACGGGTTATCGGCGTAGAGGAACGACAGGATGCAGATCGTGAGGAAGATGCCGAGCCAGAACCCGACCAGATCGATCGTCGCGAGCTCGGTCATCGCGCTGCGCTCCGGCGCCGGCGCTCGACGAAGAAGATGATGTTGCCAAGCAGGATCGCAAGAATCACGACACCGTGCCCGGCGTTCAGGACGTCCGCACCGGCGACGCCGATCCCGCGCTTGCCGACCAGGATCTCGTACTCCGCGGAGCCCGACAGCCCCGGGACGAGACCGAGCAGGTTGCCCGACTGGTAGTACGGCGCGAGATCGGTGACCGAGACCGCCGTGGTCGCCGCGATCATCCGCAGCCCGTAGCGCGCCTGGACGTACTGCAGCCACTCCTTTGCACCAGGCGCGATCGCCGAGATCGAGATCACGAGCTTCGCATCGCCGATGTTCCGGATGCTCGCCATCCACGGAACCGTATTGATCTGGACTCCGTCCTCGGTACGCCCGTCGAACACGCGTCGCAGATCGACGGCCATGTTCAGCATCGCGCTGATCTGACCCTCGCGAAACCCGAGGTAGACGTAGTCCACGTTGCGCACGTACGCGCGGTCTGGCAGTCCTGCGTAGCCGGCCGTGCCCGCCGGCGCGATCGCGACGTCGACGGTCTCGCGCAGCCAGCGCTCGACCAGCGGTGGTGCCGAGTACCACGCGGTGACGAAGATCATGCGGACGTTCTTGCGCTTCAGCTGCAGCATCAGCGCGCGGTAGTAAGGCTCGAGCTCGGGCGTCGATTGCGGATCGAGATCCATCGAGATCACGACGACCTCCCCCGCACGCAAGGCCTCGACCTCGTTGAAGGCCGCCTTCGTCATCGGCGACGGCTTGATCGGCAGATCGAGCGGCACGTACAGCGGGATCACGATCGCGAGGATCATGACGAGGAAGATCCAGCGTCGGTCGAGCCGACCGATCCTCACGAATCACCGCCGAGGTGCGACCGTTCGAGCCCGAGGATCACGCGCAAGCCGGTCGCGATCGCGGCGACCGCGGCGCCCATCATGATCGCGCGGCGGCTGCCGTTGCTCGGCACGTCGAGAATCCACTGGGCGAGGTCGGGCAACCAGCCCGCGATCGCGGAGCCGATCGGCGCGCGCGCCAGCAGCACGATGATCGCGGCGCCGAGCAGGAGTCCGGCCTCGATGTTGCGCGCGCGAAACGCGCGGAACGCCGCGGATGCGACGAAGAATGCGAGCAGCGCGAACATCGTCTGATTGCTCGGCGCGAGGATGTGATCGAAGATCCACGTCCGCACGCGACCATCCGCGCCCCACTGCATCTGTGGATTCGCCGTCACGCGCACGACGTCCCCCGGTGCGAGCTCGATGGTCTCGGTCAACGAGTCGTAGCCGACGACCCGCCGCGCGACCTCGATCACCGCCGGGCCCGCCGGCACCTCGACCCGCCGGCCCTTGCCGCTGTGGGTGACCAGCACGCCGATCGTGATCTGGACATCCTCGGGTGCATCGAGCTCGACGACCGCGACCCCACGCGCCGCGGCCGCGGGATCCGAACCGATCTTCACGACCTGCCCCGGCGGCTCGACGCCGACGACCGCGCGCCACGGCAACCCGACCACCGCCATCACCACCGCGGCGACCAGCAGCACCACCTTGTATTGCCAGTCCGGCTCGCGCCGCCGGATCTTCGGCCACGTCACCTGCACCAGGTTGATGCCGCCCAGCACGTACGCGGCGGCGGCGATCACGCCGGCCCACTCGAGCACGCGCGCCGTGACCTCCTCGTGGACCCAGTAGTGCGGGATGAAGTACTCGACGACCGCGTAGAGGCCAACGATCATGCCGAGAGCGAGCGGCAGGGTCTTCTTCACGGCAGCAGGTCCTCGATCGAGATCCCGCTCGAGGCTCCGAGCGCCTGCGCCGTCGCGATCACGCTGAACGTGACGACGATCAGCGCGATCACGATCTTCAACACGTCGCCCGCCTTGAGCATCGCGATCTGGTTGGGCTCGCGCGTCAGGTACGCCGAGCACGCGAACAGCTCCTCGCCGATCAGCGTGTAGTCGCACGCGGCGATGAAGAACGGTAGCTGCGTCAGCTCGGCGGTTCCGGCGATCTGCACCGCGCCGGTCGAACCCGGTCTCGGCGAGCATCAGCGACTCGGCATAGAACCGGCCGAAGAAGATGTTGGTCGCCGGACGCTCGCGAACCATCATCCCGTTGACCGCAGCGGCAAACGCGAACTGCTCGCTGGTGATGAACATGACGTTCTCGGGCCGGTGGGCGTCGACGCGACCCGCATTGGCGTAGCCCTGGCGCACGACCTGCTCCGCGATCACCATCGTCAGCGGGAACGCATTGGCGACCCGCAGCTCGGTATCGTAGGTCGCGGCGATCTCGGCGACGTGGCCGAGGATCAGCACGCCGGCGATGGTCTGGATGTCCTCCACCTTCTCGACGCCGGTGACGTACAGGATCGGGCGCCCCATCTCGGTCGAGCGGCCGACCGCGTCCTCGATCGCGTCGACGCCCGGGATCCGGCGCACGAACAGCTCCTTGCGACGTGCGAGGTAGGTGAAGCCGAACAGGCTGACCGCGACGAGCCCGATCAGCACGAGGTGAAACCACCGTCTGCGATCGAACAGCGTGCCGCGCGGGCTGCCGGTGGCCGCGGTCCCGGCAGGCGCGAACTTCGCGTAGGTGTGCGGCTCGGCGCCGGGCACCGCACCGAGTGCGACATAGAGGTAGCGCCCGCCGGGAGCCACCTCGTCGAGCACCGGCTGCTCGCCGTCCGCCGTGGCAACCACGGTCCACGTACCGAGCCGGGTACCAGGAGGATCGGGGCGCCAGCCGTATCGATCCCGAACCGCGGCGTGTACCAGGTCGGGACCGGGTGGAGAAACGCAGGCTCGAGCACCGAGCCGGTGGATGCGACGCGGACCGTCGGACCGACGACCTCGCCCACGCGGAGCTCGCGCCGCAGCACGATCCCCGTCGTGTCCGCCGGGCGGGTCCACGTGACTTCGACGTGACGGCCGTTGTCATTCGGCGCCGGGTGCGCGGCGATCGACCAGCCCTCTGCATGCGCCGGCGCGGCGAGCAGGACCACGCACACGACCCCGAACAGGGCGATCACGATCCTCATCGATCGATCACCTCGACGTTGGCGCGCGGCACCATCACGCGATCGGCGCCGAGGTCGACCTCGAGCACGCGGACGCGGGTCTCGGACGGCAGGGCAACGAGCTCGACCGGCAGCGCGCTGACGGTTCCGATGCGGCCGAAGTACGGCGCGCGAATGCAACGCACCGGCACGCCGATCGCGAGCCCGCCGGTTGGTGGGGTGACCTCGACCTCGTCACCGACCTGCGGGACGACGATCTCGGGCCGGATCACACCCGCGCGGATCTGCGTCGCGCCGTTGACCGACGCGACCTTGCCCGCGAGCGACGCGAGCAGCTCGAACGTCGCGCGCGCCATCGCGATGTCGCCAAAGCCCTCGGTGACGATCAACGTGGTCGCGATCGCCTCGTTGCCGGTGACCGCGACGCCGACGTCGTAGCCGAGCAGCTCGCGGACATCCTGGTAGGCGAACCCGCCACTCACGATGGCGGCGACGTCGAGCTCGATCGCGCGACGCAGCGCCGCGAGCGTCACCCGCGCACCACCGATCACGATCTTGCCGCGATGCGCCTCGCTCAGATCCGCGGCATCGAGCACCTGGGTTGGATCGGTTGCAACCATCACGATCGGCGCCTGGCGCTCGCCGCCGAGCCCGAAGATGCCCTGGACGAGCGCGCCGCGGGTCTCGACGATGACGCCTTCGTTCGCCAGCACCTCGACGATCGTGCCGTCGACGTAGGCGTGGACCTCGACCGGGACGGGCGGCTCGCGGAGCACGGCCATCCCGGTGATCGTGGACACCGATTCCAGCGTGCCGCGGATCGGTGATGCGACCGAGCTCGACGACCACCCGAACCAGGTTGGCCGGCGGGCGAGCACCTGCCCGACCACGATCGGCTGCGCCTCCTGCACCAGCAAGTGCGGCGGCAGCTCGTCGGGCAGCACGCCGAGCAGGCTCGCGAGATTGATCAACGTGACCTTGCCCGGCAGCTCGGTGCGCGCGACCACGGTGTCCGCGGTGACCCGCGTGCCGACCTCGACGAGGACCTCGCCGACCAGTGGCAACCGGCGCAGCTTGCGCACGACGGCCGATCGCGTGACCGCGAGACCTGGTGTGTACGCATCGCCCATCGAGCCGCGCGAGGATGGCATGACGCCGCGCATCGGTGAACAGCTGACGGCCGCGGGCATGTCGCGTGCACGTGTGGGGGCGCGTGAAGACGGCGGTGACCACGCTCCATGACGTCGGTGAGGCGAGCAGCAGCAGCTCGCTCCGCGAAGGAGCGCAGGCCGGCCCTGGGTGATCGAGGAGAGCTCGGACGCGGCGGATGGGCGTCGTCTACGCGGTCAAGCACTCCCGGATCGGCAAGCGAGCCGCGCTCAAGGTGCTGCAGCGCCGGCTGACGGATATCCAGCTCAACGCCGAGCGCATGCTGCTCGAGGCCCAGGTCGTGAACGCGATCGGGCATCCCGGGATCGTGGACATCTTCGACGTCGGAGCGACCGACGATGGCCGCCCGTACATCGTGATGGAGTATCTGGCTGGCCGTTCGCTCGCAGAGCACGAGCCAGATGTCGACGAGTCGCTCGCGATCCTCGGGCAGGTCTGCGACGCGCTGATTGCCGCACACGAGGCTGGCGTCGTGCATCGCGACCTCAAGCCCGAGAACATCTTCCTCGTCGAGACCGGCGGGGATGTGCCGCGCGTCAAGCTGCTCGACTGGGGCATCGCGCGCATGCTGCATGCCGAGACCCGTCACACGTTTGAGGGCCAGGTCGTCGGCACGCCGCGCTACCTCGCACCCGAGCAGGCGCGCGGCGAGCCTGTCACCGCGAAGACCGATGTCTACTCGCTCGGCGTCGTCGCGTACGAGCTGCTCCTCCTGCAACCGCCATTCGTGGGCACCAACTCGACCGAGCTGCTGGCGATGCACCTCCTGGTCGAGCCGCGCCCACCACGCGAGCTGTGGGCGGACATCCCCGATCACCTCGACCGGCTGTTGCGAGGCATGCTGGCGAAGGCGCCCGCTGCGAGACCCACGATGCGCGAGGTGGCTGCGCAACTCGCGCGTGGCCGCAACGTCGTGCTGCGCCCCACCGGTGACGCAGCCGGCGCCGATCCCGGCACCGATCCCGGCCGCTCGTCCCGCACCCGGCGGCTGCGCACCGACTCCGATGGCAAGTAGGGGTGGCCTGCTGGCGCTCGGTGTGCTCTGCACGCTCGGTTGGCTGATCTCGCGGACCGAGACCCAGCCGGCAACATCACCGGTGGTCGTCGCGCGGCCGACCGAGGCGCCGCGTCCGCTCCGGTACCGCGCAGCGCGCAGCAGCCCGCGCCACCGGCGGTCGAACCTCTCCCACCCCCGACGGTCAAACTTCCCGCAGTCGTGCCGGTCCCCGCTGCGCTTGAAGACTGCGCCGATCCGAGCGTCACCCGCGCAGGACCGAGCTGGTACTTGACCTGTACGGGCGGCCGGGCCGGCAACCTGTATCCGATCTACGCGTCGTCCGACCTGCGCAGCTGGCGACCGACAGGATGGATCTTTCCCGCAGGGTCGAAGCCCGAGTGGGCAGACGCAAACTTCTGGGCGCCCGAGCTGCACGCGACGCGAGACGGGTTCGTGGCGTACTACAGCATGCGCGTGACGGGAGCGCGCAACGCGATCGGTGTGGCGACGGCATCCACGATCGCGGGCCCCTATCAGGACACGGGCACGCCGCTGGTCGCACCGGCAGGCGGAGCCAGCGACGCCCACCTGCTCGGTGTCGGCGACGCGCTCTACTTGTTCTACAAGGACGAGCAGCGACCGTCGTCGATCTGGGTCCAGCCACTATCGGCCGATGGCACGAGCGCTGACGGTTCCCCGACGCGCGTGCTCACGCCGACCGAACCGTGGGAGCGCGAGAACGTCGAGGCTCCCTGGGTGAGCCGCGTCGGGAACTACTACTACCTGGTCTACAGCGGTGCTCGGTACTGCGAGCCCGACTACGCGATCGGCGTCGCCAGATCCCGCTCGCCGATTGGACCGTTCGAGAAGCACGGGCCACCGATCGTGATGCGCGACGACGACTGGGTCGGTCCCGGTCACGCCGCCCTGGTCGAAGGTCCGGCGGGTGTTCGGTACCTCGCGCACCACGCCTACCGGAGCGCCGAGGGTGTCCCGAGCTGCGATGGTGCACGCACGCAGCGCCGCCACGTTCGGTTCCAGCCGCTGACGTTCACCGACGGCTGGCCTCGGCTCGGCGAACAGTAACAAACAGTCTTGACTGACTGTTTCTTGGGCGGTACACCCCGCGGGTGCCTGTTCGTGCGCCCCGCACCCAGCAGCAACGCCGCGACGAGACGCGGCGGGCCCTGCTCGATGCCGCGGTCGAATCGCTGATCGAGGTCGGGTTCGCGCGCACCACGACGCTCGAGGTCCAGCGCCGGGCCGACGTCTCGCGCGGCGCCCTGCTCCATCACTTCCCGTCGAAGGCGGAGCTCCTGGTCGCGGCGGTCGCGCACCTCGCCGAGATGCGCGCGCAGGAGCTGAAGCGGCTGTCCGCGGAGCTCCCGCCGGCCGCGGGCGCGCGGACCGAGGCCGTGCTCGGCCTGCTCTGGCAATGCTTCTCCGGCACGTTCTTCCAGGTCGCGATGGAGCTCCGCACCGCGGCGCGCACGGATCCCGAGCTGCGCCCCGTACTCGCGGCCGCCGAGCGCGTGTTGCGTGACGGCATCGTCGCGCAGGCCCGTACGCTGTTCGGCAAGGACATCGCCGAGCATCCGGGTCTCGAGCGCGCGCTCGATCTGACGCTGCAGCTGATGATCGGCGCCGCGATGTCGGCCGTGCTGCACGGCAGCGATCGCCGGCTCGACGCGTTGATCGACGACTGGAAAGCCTTGTTCCCCACCGTGCTCGCGCACGCGAGTACGGCGGCACCCAGACGCCAGGCCCAACCGACAAAGACGAAGGTGACCCGATGACTGACCAGCTCAGGTTCGACGGAAAAGTAGCGCTCGTGACGGGCGCAGGTGGTGGCCTCGGCCGCTCGCACGCGCTGCTGCTCGCCTCGCGCGGAGCCAAGGTCGTGGTCAACGATCTCGGCGGCAGCTTCACCGGCGAGGGCAAGTCGGCCAGCGCCGCCGACAAGGTCGTCACGGAGATCAAGGAAGCCGGCGGCGAGGCCGTCGCGAACTACGACTCGGTCGAGGATGGCGACAAGATCATCAAGACCGCGGTCGACGCGTTCGGCAAGATC
>JBBJLY010000231.1:0-14123 GCA_037720695.1 Kofleriaceae bacterium
CCGCGGTCGCGATGCACCGGCGCGCATCACGCCGACGAGTGACGCACGGGCGGTCGAGGATCGCGCGCGCTCGCTCGACGAGCGCGAGGCCGATCTCGAGCGCAAGCTGCGCGAGCTGACCGCCCGCCCACTCGGCGACGCCGGCGGGTCAGACCCGTCGCTGGTGCCCGGCGAGCAGCTCGAGCCCGCGATGATCGGCGCGCGTGCCGCACCGTTCGGTCCGGTCGCGGCGCTGCGGCCCGCGATGACGCGCGAGCAGGTGCTCGCCGCGGTGCCGGGCGCGACGCCGTCCGGCCCGACGGTGTGGGTGCCGACCGACCTCGAGCAGGTGACCGCCGAGCTGTTCTTCGACGCCTCGGACAGGTTCGAGCGCCTGCTCTACGAGCTGCCGGTGTCGGCGCGCCACACGCTCAGCCTGGTGTGGGGACCGCCCAGCGAGTCCAACACCTGGTACGGCACGGCGGATCGATGGCGCGCGACGATCAGCGACACCCCGAAGAACGGAAAGTTCGAGCTCGAGATCGCGGCGTACACGCCGTTCAGCGAGCTGATCGGCGGCGGACCCGATGGCCTGGCGGAGGCGAAGCCGTTGATCGGCGCCAGCCTGGGTGAGCTGCACGATCGCTACGGCGGGCGGCTCCTCGATCCCGAGCTGTCGGGCGACCCGGCCGAGCTGCTGGTGACTGGCGCGACCGATCTATGCAGCCACCCGACCGGGCTCGTGCTGCCGCTCGACGCCCGCGGCCGCATCAGGTCGATCGTGATCTCGCAGTGCTTCGATGACTCCGAGGCCAATCGCCGGAGCGCGCTCGCCGCGATGGAGAAGCAGTGGGGCGCCGCGACCGCGCGCCGGACCGCCGACGATCTCCTGGTGTTCGCGTGGAGCCTGCCGGGCCGCGCGATCGACGCCCATGTCACCCGCGACCAGACCGGCGCCGGGGCGTGGCAGGTCCGGATCTCGCCTCGCAATCCTGTCCCGCCCGCGCCCTGACCCCTGTCCCTTCTCGGCGCCAGCGATCGCGCGTATCACGAACCATGTCGAGGACCCCGTACGTCGCGTTGCACGTCAGCTCGGGGGAGCGGCGCGCGACCGCGGCAGACATCGTCGAGAGTGTTCGGCGGGAGATCGCCGGCGGTGCGCTCCCTGCCGGCAGTCGGTTGCCGCCGGTGCGTGCGCTCGAGCGCCAGCTCGGGTTGTCGAAGAACACCGCGCAGGCGGCGTACGACGAGCTGGTCGCGCGTGGGCTGGTCGAGGCGCGCGAGCGCGAGGGCGTGTTCGTGCTCGCGACAACCCCGATCGTCGCCGATCCGCCGATCGCACGTCCGCCGCTGCCGGCGCTCGTCCCGCCGCCGCTGTCGCGACCGGACTTCATGGGCCGCGGGACCACGCCGCTGTCGACCGTGTTCATCGATCCCGAGCTGCTGCCCACCGAGCGGATCGCCGAGTGCGCGCGCTCGGTGCTGCGCGAGAAGATGCCCAGCCAGTACGAGGCGCAGGGTTACCGCCCGCTGCGCGAGGCGATCGCGAAGCGGCTCAACGCACGCGGGCTCGATGTCTCGGCCGACGAGGTCGTGATCACGACCGGCTCGCAGCAGTCGCTCGACATCGTCGCGCGCTCACTCCAGCACAAGCGGATCGCACTCGAGTCCCCGGTCTACGCGTACGCGAAGCTGCTGTTCGAGAGCCTGGGCCACGAGCTCGTGGGCTTGCCGATCGATCCGTTTGCGAGTCGCGCGATCGATCTCGACGCGTGGGATCGCGCGCTCGCGACCCGGCCGTCACTCGCGTACCTGATCACCAGCTTTCACAACCCGACCGGCTACTCGTACACCAGCGCCGAGCTGCGCGGCGTGCTCGAGCTGTGCACGAAGCACGGCGTCGCCGTGCTCGAGGACGACTGGGGCAGCGACATGCTGTCCGATGGCGAGTACCGCCCGATGCTGCGGATGCTCGGTGGCAAGCAGGTGCTGTACGTCAACTCGTTCACCAAGAAACTGTTGCCCTCGCTGCGCATCGGGTTTGTCGCCGCGGCGCCGGAGCTGGTACCCACGCTCGTCGCGATGAAGCGGCTGTCGACGCTCGGGAACGCCTGGCTGACCGAAGCTGTGGTCGCGGAGTTCCTCGAGCGGGGCTACTACGACACGCATCTCCAGACGCTGCAGCGCGCGCTCGATGTTCGCTACGCCGCATGCCTCGAAGCGCTCGACGAGCTGATGCCCGAGGGCGTGAAGTGGACGCGGCCGGGCGGTGGACCGACGCTGTGGCTCGAGATTCCGCGCGGGATCGCGATGCCGCGGCTCGAGACGTACCTCGCGGAGCGCGGCGTGATCGTCAGCAACGCATCAGCGGCGTTCGTTGGTGGCCCGCCTCACCTCCACGGATTCCGCATCGCCTACGCGTTCCTCGACGAGCAACAGATGCGATCCGCATTGACCATCGTTGGTGACGCGCTGCGCCTGCTTGCGGGTTGATCGGGACTGATTTCCTGGACCCGCGACCGCGTGCGGGTCCTGTCGCGACGGTGGGCCTGCCGACGCGGGGCAATGTGCCCCCGGCAACTTGTGCAACCGGCCCGTCCGCGACAGATATAGAAGATGCGGCTGTACCTCCTCGTCGTCATCGCCGCGTGCAGCTCTGCACCGGCCGCGACGATGGAGTTCTTCGGGCCGACGATCGAGCCGCCGCGCGGGCTCGCGAAGATCCAGCCCGGGATGAGCGTGGCGGATGCCAAGCGCCACATCCCGGCGTTGCGCGAGGATCAGCGGGCGGCGCGCGATCAACTCGTGCTCGACTCCGGGGTCAGCGACGTCACGCTCGCGGTGCGCGTCGAGCGCGGCACGGTGTCGAGCATCGTCGCGATCGTCGCGAAGCAGGAGACCCGCGAGCTGCTGACGCGCGCATGGGGTGAGCCTTCGATCGGCCGCGACTCGCTCGGTCAGCCGGAGGTGACGTGGGCGAGTGAATCGACCGGCTGGAAGGTCAAGCTCGACTGCCTCGAACGCAACTGCATCGTCGAGTACCTGCCGTATCACGCGCTGACCGCGGAGTACTTCGGCGCGCACGTCGTGCCGCCCGGTGATCTGGCGAAGCTGCGCGTCGGCATGAAGGTCGCCGAGGCGCGCAAGCTCGCGGCCGGCGCGGTCGATGTTCGCTCGGGGATCCCGGTCGGCGTCGACGGTGTCCGCCAGTTCGTGGCGATCGACGACAAGCTCGGCATCGTGCGCGCGATCTACCTGAACCTGCCGCCCCAGGCGGTCCAGCTGATCGCGGAGGCGTGGGGTAAGGGGCTGGTCGCGACGGAGCCGGTCGGCAAGAACGTGTCGGTGTGGCCCGATCCAACCACCGGCTGGCGCGCGACGCTGCGGCCAGCGCTGGGCTCGAGTCACGACCTCTCGTTCGATCACTACCTGCCGGCGATCCAGCTGTTCGGCGAGCAACCCGACTCGCTCGATGCCGTCCCGGTGCTCGGGTTGACGGTCGACGAGGTCAAGCGCCTGTTCAAGGACGAGCTCTCGACGCAGGGTCGCGACCTGGTGATCTCGCTGCTACCCACCGAGTGGGACCGCGGCGCGACGCGGATCAGGCTCGACGTCGCGAATAACCGCGTGCGCGAGCTCGCCTTCTCGATCCCGTTCAAGGCCCACCCCGACGCGCGTGACACGCTGCTCGCACTGTTCACACACAAGTGGGGCGAGCCGCGCCCGAGCGAGGAGCAGGGCAAGCGGTTCCTGGTGTTCCGCGACGGCCAGCCCCGCGTCGAGGTCCGCGAGGATGTCGAGCACGGCGCCTGGAAGATCGAGGTACGATAGGCCGTGCGGTCGATCCTGTTCGTGGGCGTGGTTCTCGGGGCGTGCTCGTTCCGTCCTCCGACGGGTGCGGGACCGGATGGCGGTGGCGACGACACGATCGATGCCGAGTTCCCGATCGACGCGCCAGATGCCGCGCCTGGCGCCGCGCGGAAGCGTCGGATCACCATCGATCCTGCCCAGGTGACCGGCAACCACACGCAGTTTCCGGTGTGGGTCGTGATCGACGGCGCGATCGGCGATCGCGCGCTCCCAGACGGGCGCGACATCTTCTTCACGCGCCCCGATGGGTCCCCGATCCCGTACGAGCGCCAGCGCTGGGATCAGGACAGCGATCATCTCGAAGCCTGGGTCCGGATCGATCTCTCCGACACCGCGCCGACCGAGCTCGATCTGCGGTACGGAGACGCCGGCCTCGCGCATCCGCAGGCGCCGCCCGAGGTGTTCGCCAACGGCTACGCCGCGGTCTGGCACCTCGAGAGCACGACCACGATCCCCGATGCCACGGGCGCGGTGAACGGCACGCCGAGCGAGCTCGCGCCGTCCCACGGCGTCACCGGTTCACTCGGTCGCGGCATCCAGTTCGACGGCGGTACCGGAACGATCGCCTTCGCAAACCCGCTCGCCGGCAACGCCCCTCACACGATCTCGCTGTGGGTGCGCCAGACGGGGACCACGGACAACGACGCGCTGATCGTGCTCGGAACCCCATCGTGCGGACGCTCGCGCTGGTTGCACAGTCGCTACAATGCGGCGACCGTCGCGATGGGCTTCTACTGCAACGACTGGCCGAACCCGGGCCAGAACATCATCGACGCCGGCCCGACGCTGCTGCACTGGGTCTACGACGGCACCTTCAGCCGGCTGTATCGCAACGGCGCCCTCGTGGCGGGCCCGCAACCGCACAACACCGCCACGCAGGTCGACACCCAGGGCCCGACCGGCCACCTGGGCTGGGCACCGGGCGCATGGGGCCCCAGCATGGGTGCGCACGCGATGATGGACGAGGTGCGGATCGCGCGCGTCGTCCGGACGGCCGACTACATCGCCACCGAGCACCGGAGCCAGCAGGCACCGAGCACGTTCTACAGCGTCGGCGCGGAGCAGGCCGCGCCGTGATCCGGCTCGCGCTGATCTCGGTTCTCGTGACAACGGCGACGGCGGCGGCCGATCCGTGCGCCGAGGACCACTGGCGGATCGCGTACAGCAAGGCCAGCAAGCCAATCGCGATCGGGCCGTTCGCCGACGGGCCGACCGAGAAGCCGATCTACGGCAAGCTCCAGTTCCTCGACGTCAACGACGACGCGCGCAACGATCTGGTGTTCGAGAGCTCGTGCATCCGCGGCATCGGCGAGACCACGCGCCTGCATCGCGTCTTCACCTCGTGCGGCAAGCACGCAGCTGATCGGACCGAGGAGTACGCGCTCGTGTTCGCCGAGGAGGTGCCGTGCACGACCAAGCTCGCGATCGCGCGCGCGAAGACCTCCGCGGAGCTCGGCGGCCTGACGTGGCATGATCTGACGATCACCCGCGTGGTGCCGCGCAAGCAGTGCACGCAGCGCACGCTCGAAGCGCTGCGGTTCGACGGCGCCACCTACGGACCTCATGGCTCCACGCGGGTGGTGAAGGCATGCAACTAGCGCTCGCGGCTCTCGTGCTGCTCGCTGCCTGCAGCGATCGCACACCACCCGCACCCACCCCCGCGCCGGTCCCGACGGAGCTCCGTCCGGTCGCCCAGCCGGAGGAGCCAGGTGGATTCGCCGCGGCCTCGCGCGCGTCACGCCCGCGTGCCGAGTGGCCGTGCGGCGAGCGCTACACCACACCACGTGGCGAGACCCGCGCACGCCGGGTGGTCTACGGCACGCTCGACAGCTGCCAGGTCCCGCTCGGCCTGCTGCACCTGACGCTCGGCGGCTGTCCGGTCGCGAACGCCGCGTTCCCCGACAGGACGATCGCCTACGACCAGCGCGGCCGGCTGGTCCACGCGCTTCACGACTACAGCTGGGGGACCGCCGGGCTACTTCGCAAGACCCTCGCCGGCAAGCTCACGCCCTACGCCGAGCACGACGGCCGGATCGCGCTCGACGGCGCGCCGCGCGAGCTCTATGCGACCACCACAAGCGGCCAGCTGACGGCGATCGAGATCCACGACAACACCGGCAAGCTGTGGTCGACCGAGCTCGACTACGAGGGCGATCGGATCGTCCGGGTGCGTGAGGTCCGGCGCGGCAAGACGCTCGCGACCGAGGTGCTCTACGACTGCACCAGCTTGCCCTGATCGGGTGACGGCAGCGACTCAACATGCAGCAACCAACCCGTTTCGCGTCCTCAACTGGCTCCGTTCGAGCCTCTGGTTCCTGCCGGTGCTGTGTGTCCTCGGCGGTGTGGCGCTGTCGTTCGGTTCGATCGCGCTCGATGGTCGGTTCGAGCAGCTCGCGCCATCGTTCTACGCGATCGGTCACGAGACCGCCCTGTCGATCCTGTCCACCGTCGCAGCGTCGATGGTGTCGCTGACGGCGCTGGTCCTGACGCTCACGATGGTCGTCGTCCAGCTCGCGATGGGACAGTTCTCACCGCGGATCGTGCGCACGTTCTTGCGCGACCGGCCCAACCAGTACGCGATCGGAACATTCGTCGCGGCGTTTGCTCACAGCATGATCGCGATGAGCTTCGTGTCTGCCAGCACCGACGACAAGGCTGCGAGCGTGCCGGGTCTCGCGATCCTGGTCGCGTTCGTGCTCGTGATCGTCAGCATCATGGTGCTGGTCCACTACGTCGATCACATCGGTCGCTCGCTGCGGGTGGCGGCCCTCATCGACTCGGTGTCGGACGAGCTCGCCGAGGCGGTCGCGAGGCAGTTCCCGGCGAAACCGGTCGTCCGGGCAGACGTGGCTGGTGCCTCCCCGATCATCACGGCAGACACGGCGGGTGTGGTGTTCCACGTCGACCACGATCGCCTGGTCGACGAGGCCAGCCGGGCGAGCTGCAAGCTCGAGCTGGTGCCCGCGCTCGGAGACTTCGTTCCGTACGACGCACCTCTCGTTCGAGTCCACGGACGCTTCCCGCGCATCGACAAGGTTCGGGCCGCCGTGTCGCTCGGGTCCGAGCGCACGATGCACCAGGACACGTCGTACGGGTTTCGTTTACTGGTCGACATCGCCGTGCGCTCGCTGAGCGATCTCGGGGATGCGACGACGGCGGTCCACGCGCTTGATCGGATCCACGCGGGGCTGCGCGACCTGATGCACCGACCGTTCCCCGACGGGACGTTCCGTGACTCGGCGGGGGAGACGCGGCTGGTCATCCCGACGGTGAGCTGGCCTGCGTTCGTCGCGCTCGCGTTCGAGGAGATCAGGATCCTGGGCAAGGGCTCGCCTCAGATCGCGCGGCGGCTACGGGCGGCCCTCGAAGATCTGCGCGCGATGGCGCCACCCGATCGGGTGGCGCCGCTCGACCGGCAGCTCGAGCTCCTCGAGGACGCCGTGAAGGAGAGCTTTTCCGGGCCCGAGCAAGCCGAGGCCAGCAAGCCAGACGTCAAGGGAATCGGTTCGAGTGGCGATTAGCTGACCACGGGCGGCCAGAGCGAATCAAAACTGCATTGTCGAGTAACGGTGAGGTAGCGACTAACCCTTCGCTACCCCTCGTGTTCGATCCGCGCTGCTTCATCCGTGAATGACGTGCTTCACGAATGAAGCGTGTGTCTAAGCAGGCGTGACAGCAGACATCCGCGCGCGTTCTCGATCGTGGCTCGCGAGCGAACGCACGGTCGGGCGATGGCTGCACTCCGACTTTCGCGCGGTTGCGCGCGGCATGCGAAGTGCTCGTGTGGCGCGCTACACGAGGAGGCTCACACACGTGATCTCGAGAACGAACAGCGTCGTTGCAGTCCTGTCACTCACGCTCGCCGGCGCATGTACGGCCGATGGTGAGGACGTCAATATCGAACCGGCCGAGTCGGAGATCTTCGTCGAGGAATTCCTCGACGCGATGCCGAACGGCGTCCCGATTCCAAACGCGAACGGGTTCGCCGCGTCGGCCCACACGGCCGGCTACGTCGACCTGGACAATGCGTTCTTCACCCCGCAGGGCACGAACGGCCGGCACTGTGGGACGTGCCACGCACCCGAGGACGGCTGGGGCCTGAACGGTCCGACTGCGACGCTGTTGTTCGTGCTGACTGATGGCATGCATCCGCTGTTCGTCAACAACCGCGATACCGACACGCCGACCTGCGACATGACGACGACGGCCAGCCGGTGGAGCTGCACGACGATGCTCCGGCAGGGCAAGTTCACGCGCTCGATCAACGTCCCGGCCACGCGCCAGTACGATCTGACGGCGGTCAGCGATCCGTTCGGCGTCAGCACGCTGTCGCGGATGTGGTTCTTCCGTCGCGTGCTACCGACGGCGAACTTCAACACGGCCGTGATCAACTGGGACGGCTCGAACAACGGTGTCGACATGTGCGACGGCCTCGTACGGCAGGCACGCAGCAACATCATCGGCGCGCAGCAAGGCCCGAACCCACCTCCGGAAGCCGCGGTGCAGGAGATCGTGGATTACGAGATGGGTATCGGCCACGCGCAGATCTGGGTCAACGGACTCGGGTCAACCACCGCCCAGCAGGGCAAGGGTGGGCCGATCCACGCACTCGCCGCGCTCGGCCAGCCGCCGGTCGCCGGACGGTTCGACCTGTTCGACGCGTGGGACAAGGGGAGTCCTGCGCGGCGCCAGGTCTATCGCGGGCAGGAGCTGTTCAACACCACCAACGCGGCAAGCGGCCGGCGGTGCGGTGGTTGCCACAACTCGGCGAACATCGGCACCAACGTGAACAACGCGATGCTCAACGTCGGCGCCTCCAACGTCCAGTGGGCAAAGCCCGACATGGCGGTGTTCACGCTGACCAGCCGGCTCGACGGCAGCGTGACCCAGTCGACCGACCTCGGTCGCGCCGCGCGGACCGGCCTCATGGCCGACCTCAACCGGTTCGACACGCCGAACCTGCGCGGGCTGTCGGCGCGCCCGTCCTACTTCCACAACGGGATCGCCCAGGACCTCGAGGCGGTCGTCGACTTCTACGAGGCGTCGCTCGGCTTCGACTTCACCGAGCAGGAGGAGGAAGACCTGGTCGCGTTCATGAAGGCGCTCTGAATCGCTGACCGTCGTGTTCGACCTGCCGCCACCCGCGCCGAACCGGTCCAGGCGGCGGCGCTAGTTTCGGGCACACAGCGTCGCGAGCTCGGCGATCGCGTCGGCACGCGGCGCGGTCCACCGACGGTCGCGTCCGCGGATCGCCAGCGTTCCCGCCGCGAGCTCCTGGTTTCCCACCACGACGACGAACGGGATGCCGGCGTGGTGTGCGATCGCGATCCGGCGCGCCAGGGTCTCGTCGTCGCGTTCGACGCGAGCACGGAGACCTGCCGCCTCGAGCAGGCCGCAGACCTCATCTGCAGCGCCGCGATGCGGTTCGCCGATCGGCACGATCGCGATCTGCTCGGGCGCCAGCCACGCGGGCAGCGCCGCACCGTGGTGCTCGAGCAGGATACCGAGGAAGCGCTCGATCGAGCCGTACAGCGCGCGATGCAACATCACGACGTGCCTGCGCTCGCCGCCCGCGTCGACGTAGCGAACGTCGAATCGCTGGGGCATCACGAAGTCGAGCTGGATCGTCCCGCATTGCCACGGTCGGCCGCGCCGATCGCGCAGCACGAACTCGAGCTTCGGGCCGTAGATCGCGCCGCCTCCAGGCTGGACCTCGCACGCCAGCCCGAGCTCCCCGACGACCCGCGCGAGCTCGGCTTCCGCGCGGTCCCACCACGCGTCATCGCCGAGCCGGTTGTCGGGCCGCAGGGACAGCACGACCGAGACCTCGTCGAACCCGAACCGGCGATAGAACGCCGGCAGCTCGCGGCAGAACCGCGCGACCTCGTCTCCGATCTGATGCTCGGCGAGGAACACGTGCCCGTCATCCTGGGTGAACTGGCGCAATCGCATCAGGCCGTGCAGCGCGCTCGACGCCTCGTCGCGATGCACGAGCCCGAGCTCCGCGATCCGGATCGGGAGATCGCGCCACGACGGCGCCATCCGCTTGACGAGCTGGATATGGCCGGGACAGCTGACGGGCTTCAGCGCGGCCTGGTCGGCCTTGCTGCCGGTCGCGAACATCGCGTCGTGAAACTCGCCCCAGTGCCCGCTGGTCTCCCACACGGGACGCCGCATCAGCTGAGGTGTCCGGACCTCCCGATACCCGGTGCGCTGGACCTCCGCGCGCACGGTCTGCTCGAGTAGCCGGTACAGCGTCCAGCCGCGTGGATGCCAGAACACCATGCCCGGCGCATCGTCCTGCAGGTGATAGAGGTCGAGCCGGTTCGCGAGTGCGCGATGGTCGTCGGCGGGAAGCAGCTGGTGATCTTCGTGGTCGTGCAACATCGTCGTCTCCGTGGTTTGAGGCCACCGATCGGGCGACGCAGCGACGACGGACACCCGACCGGAAGGCGGGTATCGGTCGGGTCGAGGAGCTAGTTCAGCCAGCGCACGCGACCACCGTCCCGCGAGGAACCGTGGTCGTCGTCGTGAGGTGCGCGCGTCTGGACACGTTGCGACCACCTTACCGGCGAGGTGCCCGTGCCGCAACCGGCAACTCGAGTAGCCACCGGTGCAACCGATCGTGTGCGGAGTTGCGCCGAGACTTGCGCATCGAGCGTGCGCCGATGCTCGAGGCTCGAGGTTCGCGGTCGCCGTGAGTGGATAGTTCGAGTGAATTACCGATCTTCTTTGACGATGCGACTCGGCGACTGGTAATTACCGCGTCGTTCGCATGCGCCTCGACCACAGCACCCAGCCCGCGCGCCGCGCGCCTCTCGTCGCCGATGCCGCCCGCGAGCTGCGTCGCGAGATGGTGGCGCACGCGAAGACACTCGTCCGTCGCAAGACCAGCTTCGTCGGTTGGCTCGACGGCTGGGCGCTCGTTCGGCACGAGCTGACCCGCTGCGGCTGCGGCCTGATCAACTGCCGCTAGATTCGGCCGCTGTCGAGCGTCGTGCGGGCCTGCTCGGCGAGCAGGCGCACCGCGAAGGCGAACGCGCCGAACCGCGCGTCCTTGGTCAGGCCCTTCGCGAACCGGTAGTAGATCTGCTGCGCGATCACCGCAGTCTTGAACAGGCCGAACGCGTAGTAGAAAGCGAGCTGATCGGTGGTGCGGCCGGAGCGCTCGAGATAGCGGGCGGCGACCTCGGCGCGGGTCATCATCCCGGGCTGCGCGGTCGGGCCGAACGGCAGCTGGTGATACGCGGTGGGGTCACTGGCCTGTGCCCAGTACGACAGTGACGTCCCGAGATCCATCAGCGGATCGCCGATCGTTGTCATCTCCCAGTCGAGCACGCCCGTGATCGAGGCCAGCGTGGGATCGAAGATCACGTTGTCGAACTTGAAGTCGTTGTGGATCAACGCCGGTGCGCCATCGGCGGGCCGGTTCGCTGCGAGCCACGCGGCGACCGCGGTCATCGCCGGCAGGTCATCGGTCTGCGAGCCGTGATAGCGCTCGGTCCAGCCGGTGACCTGGCGCTCGATGTAGCCGGTCGGCTTGCCGAGCTCGCCGAGCCCGGCGGCGGTGTAATCGACCGCGTGCAGCTCGACGAGCGCGTCGACGAGCAGCTCGCAGATCCGACGGATCCGCGTGTGATCAGCTGCGAGCGCCGCGGGAAGCTCCTTGCGCAAGATCACGCCGTGGCGGCGCTCCATCAGGTAGAACGGCGCGCCGAGCAGCTCGCCGGTGGTTTCGTGGGCGAACACGCGTGGCGCGCGGGCGTAGACCGGCGCGAGCTTCGACAGCACCGTGTACTCGCGGCCCATGTCGTGTGCCGACTTGACCTTGGAACCGATGGGCGGCCGGCGCAGCACGTACTCGCGATCGCCATGCTTCACGCTGTAGGTCAGGTTCGAGTGGCCGCCGGGAAACTGCTCGACGGTCACCGCGCCCTGCGGTCCCAGCTCGCGATCCAGATACGCCGCCAGCGCGCCGAGGTCGAGCTCCTCGCCACTGCGCACGGGCCGCGGCGCGTCGCTCTCGAGCTTCACGCGTCGTACCTCTGAAGGATCCGTTTCGCGACCACCATCTTGTGGACCTCATCGGGGCCGTCGTAGATCCGCGCGCCGCGCTCGTGCACGTAGTAGTGCGCGAGGATGGTGTCGCTGGTGATCCCGAGCGCGCCGTGCAGCTGGATCGCGCGATCGACCAGTCGCAGCATCACGTCCGCGACGAAGAACTTGATCAGCGACACCTGATCGCGCGCGGCAGAGAAGCCCTTGTTCTCGATCGTCCAGGCCGCATGCAGCACCATCAGGCGCGAGGCGTCGATCTCGGCGCGGGCCTCCGCGACCCACGCCTGCGCGATCTGCCGGGTTGCCAGCGTCTTCTCTTCGTCGATCTTGCGCCGCGAGATGTGCCTGCACATCGTGTCGAACGTGCGCTCGCAGATCCCGATCCAGCGCATGCAGTGATGGATCCGCCCGGGCCCGAGTCGCTCCTGCGCGATCATGAAGCCTGCACCTTCGGCACCGAGCCGGTTGTCCTGCGGCACGCGCACGTCGCGATACCAGATCTCCGAGTGACTGCCGTACCCCGAGCCGGCATCGCCCATGATCTTGATGTTGCGCACCCGGTCGAAGCCGGGCGCATCGGTCGGCACGATGATCATCGACGCCCGCATGTGCGGCGGCGCCTCGGGATTGGTCACTGCCATCACGATCGCAAACGCCGCGCCGTCGGCGGCCGTCGTGAACCACTTGTGGCCGGCGACGATGTAGTGATCGCCGTCCTTGGTCGCCTGACACGACATCAGCGTCGGGTTCGATCCCGGATTCTCCGGCTCGGTCATCGAGAAGCACGACCGGATCTCGCCGCGCGCCAGCGGCGCGAGCCAGCGCGCCTTCTGCGCCTCGCTTCCGAACTTGTGCAGGATCTCGATGTTGCCGGCGTCGGGCGCCTGACACCCGAGCGCGTAATGCCCGAGTGGCGACCGCCCGAGCCGCTCCGACACCAGCGCGTGCTCCACCAGTCCCAGCCCGAGTCCGCCCAGATCCGGCGGCAGCTGCGGTCCCCACAGGCCGGCCTCCTTCGCGCGCAGACGGAGCTCCACCAGGGCGGGCTCCGACTTCGCGAACCCGTGCTCGAGCACGTCGAGCTCGGCGGGCATCACGACGTCGGTGACAAAGCGCTCGACCTTGTCGAGCAACGGGCGCACGGCCTGGGGCGGATCGAAGTCCATGGCTTACCTCTCGGTGTTGAGCTCTTCGGGCAGGTGCGCGGTGACATTGAACGTCACCAGCGAGACCTGGTCTGGCTGCCAGTCGAAGCCGTCGCGCCGGAACCGCAGCTCGGTCACCGACGCGTTGCGGATCACGATGCTCGTGCGCACCATCCGCTCATCCGGGATCCCGAACGTCAGCCCGACCGCGACTCCGATCGGGCCCGCCGACGTCACGCACGCGATCCTCGCCCCCGAGCTCGCCGCGCGGATCACGCGATCGAGCCCGCCGCGCACGCGCGCCACGAATGCCCCGACGCGCTCCACCCCGTCGACCGCCCACTCGTCGCGCGACCACCGCCCGAGGATCGTGTGAAACGCCTCGTCCAGCAGCCGGGGTGTCGGCGCGGTCTCGAGCTGCGCGAACCGCGGATCTTCAGCCACCAACTTCGGCATCAAATGCCGCAGCATCTCGAACGCGGGATACTCGGCCAGCGCGGGTAGCGTGGTCGGCTCCGGCACCGCACCACCATCGATCCCCGCCGCTGCCTCGCGCGCGAACCCGATCGTCTGCTGCTGCCGCACGAGTGGCCCGGCGTACACCGCATCGAGCTTGGCCCGTGACAGCCACGCACCGACCGCACGTGCTTGCTCCTGCCCACGCGTTGACAGCCGATCGTAGTCGACCTCGCCGTACGACGCCTGGCCATGCCGGATGAGGAACAACGTGCCCACTGCGGCCGCATCGTAGCGTTGCAGCGCAGCGTTGGCCCGCCGCGATGCCCGCGAATGAGCGCGCGGGCAACCGATGCTGCCGCGGGTTATGCCCGTTGTTCAACTCCGCATGCGGACGTGAAGTCCGCTCTTTCAAACCAAAAAACAAAATCTCATCAGTGGAAGTAGGCGTGTCCTATCCCCCCTGGTCAGCCGGTTGTGCACAGGCGTCACCATCCACACGCGGCCGCGCGAAGGCTGCGATCTACAGAGGGCGCAGCACCGGTGAACAGGATGCGCCAGCACGGCCCTAGTGATCAGGGCCCGGCACGTGGTGGGTCGAGATCAAGCCATGCT
>JBBJLY010000232.1:0-14107 GCA_037720695.1 Kofleriaceae bacterium
CCGCCGCGTGGGCTGCCGGCACAGATCGCGCGAGCCGCGGTCGAGCCGCCCCGCCCGCTCGGCGGGATCGGGCTCGGCCTGCCGTACACCGGCCCGCAGGGCGAGCCGATCTTCGGGCTGACGCCGGAGCAGCGGCTGAACCAGAACAACGCGAGCCTGGCGCGCCACCTCGAGCCGGACCTGCCGCCCCCGGTCGCGAAGCAGAAGCGCAAGTGGTGGGTGATCTACGCCGCCGTCGCCGCCGCGGCGATCGCGATCGGCGTCATCATCGCGCTGCTGACCGTGCCGCCCGATGATGGTGGGCCGGATTCGTCGACGGTCGGCGGGCGCGCGCTCAAGGCGTTCGAGAGCAAGAACGAGGCGGAGGCGGTCAAGATCCTCGACGACAACGCGACCAAGGTCGACAAGGACGCGTTCGCGCAGCTCGTGATCGGCCACCTGGCGGCCAACAACAACGACGTGACCAGGGCGTGCAAGGCGTACGTCAACGCGCTCGCACTCGATGCCTCGGTCGAGACCAATCAGCGGATGATCCAGAACCTCAAGTCGTGGGCGGTGTCGGACAATCCCGCGATCGTGGCGCAGGGGTTTGATGTGTGGATCCGCACCGCGGACCCGGAGGCCAAGACGGCGCTGATGAACGCGCTGGTGTTCGAAAAGAAGGCGCGGCGTCACGCGGTCCGCGAGGTCGTGCTCCGGCACCAGGTCGCCGGCGGCAACTGGGTCGCCTCGTACACGCTCGACCTCGAGCAGGAGCCGAGCTGCCCCGCCCGCAAGGCGGCGATCGCGAAGCTGCGCTCGTTCGATGACAAGCGCGCGATCCCGGCGCTCCAGCGCGCGATCGTGAAGAAGGGTGCTCGCGGCACGCCGAAGGGGCTCTACAACTGGTGCGTGATCGACGACCTCAAGGCAGCCGTCGCGTATCTCCAGCAAGTCCGAACGAAGCCGTGAACCGATCATTGATCGAGCTGCCCGACGAGCCGCGCTGGGTCGAGGCGCACGGGCTCGCGACCGAGCCGGCGACCTGGCGGCGCGCGCTGGGTGACGGCTTCGTGATCGGCAACGACGATGCCCTGCTCGGGGTGATCGCCGGGCGCGCGGATCCAGCGGCCGTGATCGCGCTCTCACGCGAGGTCACGCACGCGACGCTGCTGACCGCCTCCGACGAGCTGGCCGCGGCACTGCGCGAGTCCGGTCGCCACGTCGACCGCGCGATCCTGCACACGCTGCCGGATCCGAGCTCGCTGCCCGATCTCGATGGCGCGAGCCTCCTGCCTGACGACGTGCCACTCGACCACGTGTGGGGCCCGCTCGCCGACGAGCTCGCGTACGTGCGCGGCAGACGCCCCGTGTGGGCCGCCTACGTCGAAGGCGTGCCGGTGTCATTCGCCTACGCGCCGTGGCGGAGCGGGCACTGGTTCGACGTCTCGATCGATACGCTGCCCAGTGCGCGTCAGCTCGGACTCGCCACGATCGTCGCCGCGGCGCTGATCCGCGACGAGCGTGCGCATGGCCGCGAGCCTGTGTGGGGCGCCGACGAGTCGAATCACGCCTCGCTACGACTGGCCGAGCGGCTCGGGTTTGTCCCGGTCGACGAGCTCTGGGTCGCGATGCCGTGACGCGCGCGCTCGTCGTGATCTTGCTGCTGACCGCGACCGCGCGCGCCGAGCCGAGCGATCAGCGGCTGTTCGTGACTGGCCTGGCGATGGTACCGCCGACCTACTTCCTCGGCGTGACGCTTCACGAGGGGAGTCACGCGGTGATGGCCAAGCTGCTCGGCGCAGAGGTGCTCGAGGTCCGGCTGTTCCCGCCCGGTCGCGATCCGAAGGTCGGCGCGTGGCGATTCGGCTGGACTTACGTGCGTGGCCTCACCACCCGCCGGGATCGGCAGCTGTTCTACATCGCACCGAAGTTCACGGATGCACTCTTGCTCGGCGGGTTCGCAGCGATGGTGCTCACCGACGCGTGGCCCGCCAACAAGTATGGCTCGCTCGCGCTCACGGTGCTCGGCACCGGCCTGTGGGTCGATTTCGCGAAGGACGTGATCGCGTTTCGCAAGACCAACGACGTCGTCAAGGTGTTCGACCTGTGGTGCTTTCGCGGCTGGCGCCAGGTCCCGGCGCGGCTGGTCTACTCGGCGGTGATCGTCGGCTTCGGGCTCGCGGTCGTGCGCGGGTTTCGCCGCACGTTCGATGACGATGACGACACCGCGACCACAGCGCGCATCGTGCCGTTCGTCACCACTGCGTTCTGACGTGCGCCCGCGCCCGTGGACCGCGAGTCGCGGCGGCGCGCACTGTCGATCCACGGTGAGCGCCCGGGCGCGGGCTCGCACCGCTACGCGCAGGCTTGCAGGGGCCCGCGCGCGGCAAGCGTCTTGCTATTCCCTCTGCCCATGAAGGCGAACCTGGCATTTCTTCTGATCGGACTCGTCGGCTGCGCGGCCGACCCCGGCCCGACCGGCGATGACGATGGTGGCGATGATGCCCCACCGTTCACCAACGGCGTGAGCACGCTCGCCGGCGCGGGTGAGCCCGGCTTCGTCGATGGCCCGCGCGGGACCTCGCGGTTCGCCAACCCCGTCAATGTCGCGTACGCGCCCGACGGCATGCTCTACGTCGCCGACTTCGACAACAACAAGGTGCGCGTGGTCGATCCCGATGACGGCACCACGACCACGCTCGTCGATCAAGCCGGCTTCAAGCGCCCGTTCGCGTTCGCATTCGATGACGGCATCATGTACGTGTCGACCGACGACGATCCGGCAGGTGGGCACAACCTGATGTCGGGCACGATCTGGCGGGTCGACACCGGCACCGGCGAGGCGACCGTGATCGCCGAGAACATTGGCCGCCCGCGTGGCATGGCGGTCCTGCCGGACGGCAGGATCGCATTCTCGGACTACATGCATCACGTCGTGCAGCTGCTCGATCCAGCCACCGGGCTGGTCACGCCGCTCGCCGGCACGTGGGACGTGAAGGGCATGGTCGATGGGGTCGGCGGCAAGTTCTCGACCCCGTACGGCATCGCGACGATCAACGGCGAGCTGCTGGTCGCCGACTTCGACAACAACCGCGTCCGCGTGGTCACGCTTGATGGCACGGTCTCGACCTACGCAGGCGCCGGCACGGCGGGCTTCCAGGATGGATCGATGAGTGCCGCGCAGTTTGACCGGCCCCAGGGCATGGTCGCCACCAGCGCCGGCGTGTTCGTCACCGACCTCGGCAACTACCGCATCCGCAAGCTGTCGGGCGATGGCGTCATGACCGTGGCCGGCTCCGGCGCGGGTGGATACCTCGACAGCGACGACAAGCTGGCCGCCCAGTTCTACGGCCTCGAGGGCATGAGCGCTACGCCCGACGGGTCGATGCTGTTCGTGGCGGACGGTGGGCGCGGCGAGAACGTGCCGTACAACCGGGTCCGCAGCATCAAGATCAATTGACCGGAGAGCCCCGAGGCCGTCTGGGCGACGGGCAGCGGAGGTCGCAAAACACGGCCGGCGTGTGGCATGGTCGGGGGGTGAAGCGCCTCCTGACCATCGCCGTCGTTGTCGTGCTGGGCGCCAGCCCAGTCCTCGCCGAGACCAAGGCTCCGCCGAAAGCCGAGGAGGTTGCGCCCGCGGATGCCGAGCGCGTCCTCGAGTTCTTCAACCGGTTCGCCGACACGATCATCACGAACAAGGACGACTGCAAGAAGATGGCGGGTGCCGTCAACGTGTTCGTCGATGCGAATGGCGACAACATCAAGAAGGCGCGCGAGATCAAGGACGGGAAGAAGCGACTGCCCAAGGCGATCGAGGAGAAGATGATGGCGCGGCTCAAGGAGATGGTGCCGGCGATGCAGAAGTGTCAGCGGGATCCTGACGTCCGCAAGGCGCTGGAGCGGGCCAAGGGCGAGGACAAACCCGCGAACAAGTGACGTGGTTTCTCGCGGAAGTGAGCGACGATCCAGCGACCCTTTTCTGGTTGGAATGCTAGGGTCCGCCGCACGATGGAAGCCCGCACTGTTGCTTCGTATGCCCGCGAGCTTCGTCCCGATCTGCCGGCCGACGTGTTCGAGCCCGCCCGCTCGCGGGTGCTCTGGCTGCCCGTCCATGCGGCCGTGATCGCGACGCTCGCGTGGGCCCTCGCATCCGGCCACCTGCCGGCTCCGCTGTGGCCCGTGGCGTCGATCGTGATCGGGTGCTGCCTGTCTGGCGTCACGTTCCTCGCCCACGAGACGCTGCACGGCGGCGTGGTCCGCGGCAAGTGGGCGATCCGGATCGTCGGCTGGTTCGGGCTCGTGCCGTTCACGCTGTCGCCACGGCTGTGGATGGGCTGGCACAACCGCGTCCATCACAACCACTGCGGCCAGACCGGCATCGATCCGGACATGTACCCGACGCTCGAGGAGTATCAGACGCAGAAGACGGCGCGCGTGATGGTCGGCTTCAGCCTCGGCCGCCGCCGGTTCGTCGGCCTGCTGTCGCTGCTGTTCGGGTTCACCGGTCAGTCGCTGCAGATGCTGTTCGGGGCCCGCAAGCGCAACATCCTGTCGCGGCGCCAGCACCGCGTCGCGATCTTCGAGACCCTGCTCGGCGTCGCATTCTGGGCGACCGTCGGCGTGCTCGTCGGCTTCGTGCCGTTCATCTTCGTCTACCTGCTGCCGCTCGTGGTCGCCAACGCGATCGTGATGACGTTCATCATGACCAACCACAATCTCAGCCCGCTCACCCCCGTGAACGATCCGCTGCTCAACTCACTGTCGGTCACCCTGCCCCGACCGCTCGAATGGCTGACGCTGAACTTTGGCTTCCACGTCGAGCACCACCTGTTCCCCACCATCAGCACGCGCCAGGGTCCCCTCGTGCGCGACGTGATCCGGGCCAAGTTCGCGGAGCGGTACCAGTCGATGCCGCTGACCCACGCACTGGTCGCGCTGCATCGGTCGGCACGCGTCTACAAGGACGACGTCACGCTGATGGATCCGCACACGGGCGAGACGTTCCCGACGCTCCAGCCGCGCGACCCTGCGTCGTGAGCCTGGCCGCGGGCCCGGAAGGCAACGTGCGCACGCGTGTAACCCTTCCGCACAGCGCGCGTAGCTCCAGCGACATGTAGTCAGCCGCGTCCGCTCGATTTCTTCGCGTGTCGCGTAACGTGCCGGCTACCCGCGCGTACGGCCGACGTGTCCTCGCCTGTTGCTGTTCGGGGTTGTTCGATCCTCGCGATCATCTCGGCCGCGATCGGTTGTTTGGGACCCCAGGTCGACGATACGCCGCTGCCGCGCAGCATCCTCCTGCCTGCGGGTTCGACCGTCGAGTCGGTGCTCGCCGATCCGGTCGCGGCCGCACAGCTCGCGGCGGGCGACGGCGTGGACGGGCGGATCGCGCTGCAGACGGCATTCGCGGGTGGCGCGGTGATTCACGTCTGGGACTTCGGCCCGGCACCAGCGTTCGCGGCGCCGCTGTTCGTGGTGGTCGAGCGCAACGCAGCCGGTGCGCTGGTCCGCACGCCCCACAACACGATCATCGATGCGCTGCCCGGCGACCCGGGATACTCGCCGTTCTGGGCGCCGTTCCTGCTCGAGATCACGGATGACTACCCGGGCGAGCTGCTGACCTCGTTCGAAGGGGTCGACGAGGCGCTGCGCCTGGGACTCGTCCGCTCCCCGATCGCGGAGACGTCCGCCGTGAACTGCCCGACGGTCGGCGCCGGCGTCGAGCTCGAGCGTGAGGATGGACGCGCGGTGGCACCGAACGCGACCTTCTACTACCGGGGCAAGACGGTCCCGTACTTCGATCTCGGTGCGATGCCCCTGGTCGACGGGGTGCGCGTCCCCGAGGCCCGTCGCTACCAGCTCCGGCGTCAGGGCGAGGAGCGGCTCAGCGAGGTCCTCCGCCACGTCGACATGGACGGCGACGGTGACACCAATGATACCAACGACGTCTATCCGCGTGACTTCGCGTTGACCTCCTCCACGCCGCGCATCCGCACCGTGGACGTCGTCGTGCGCTCGACGATCGGATCGATCGACTCGTCGCAGGACGAGTCGATCGCGGACCTGCGCGATGCGAGCCAGCTGTTCGCGCCCGGACCGGCGCCCGGCGTCGTGATCAGCTATGAGGTCACCGAGGACGTGCGGAACTGGGCCGTCCAGCGCGCGGCGGGGGGACCGTGAAGACGGTCATCTGGCTGCTGCTCACCGGTGGCTGCCTCGATCGGTTCGAGCCCGACGTCGGCCCACCCCTGCGAGCAATCTGCAACAACGTGGACTCTGACCCGGCGACCTCGGTTCGCTTCGAAGCCGAGATCCGCGCCGCGATCTTCGAGCGCGCGGATCTGCATTGCACGCGCTGCCACACGGCGGCCGGCGAGACGCCGATCGGCCTCGACGTGGGTGGCCTGGACCTCGCGAGCTATCAGACGCTCCTTCGCGGAGGCGTGCAGAGCGGGGCAGATCTCGTGAGGCCGGGCGATCCATGCGGCAGCGTCCTGGTGTTGAAGCTCGGCGTGGGTCCGCCGTTTGGCGCCCGCATGCCGCTCGATGGGCCGCCCCATGCCACTGCGCGCGACATCCAGATCATCGCCGATTGGATCAGCGAAGGTGCACATGACAACTAGCGCGTGGTCGGCGATGGTCCGATCGATCACGCGGTGTTTCATCTACCGGACGTCGAGCCAGCGCGGCCTCGACCTGTTCGCGCCCGAGGAGGCACGATGAGAACGCGGTGGCTGGTGCTGAGCTTGCTCGCGCGCGTGGCAGTGGCCGACGACGCGGTACGCGAATCCAGCGAACGCAACTTCGCGGGCTCGGTTCAGCTCGACTACCTGGCAAATCCGCGAGGCTCGGGTCAGCCCGATCAGGGGCTCCGCGGAGGCACGGTCGAGCTCTCGCTCAAGCTCACGATGGACTTTGGAGACCATATCTCGTCGAACATCAAGGTGTGCTTCGCGTGTCACGGCTTCGAGCTCGGAATGGCGTTCTTCGATCTGCGGGTGTCCGACGAGCTCAACTTCCGGGTCGGTCGGTTCACGCCCGCGTTCGGTAGCTTTCCACTTCGAAGCGATCCGGCGAACCACAGCACGAGTGACAAGCCGCTGCCCTATGACATGGGTCGGATGACCCGGTTGCGCGAATGGAACGAAGGCATCCTTCCCGCGCCGTGGGTCGACAACGGGATCGAGGTCAATGGCACTCACTTCATCGGCAAGTCGCAGCAGCTCGACTATGCGGCATACGCGATCGGCGGTCCCAAGGGAGACGACAACGCGGTCGACTTCGACTTCAAGCTGTCGCGATCCCCGGAGCGCTACTACGTCGACAACAATGTCGAGCCGGCGGTCGGGGCACGAGTCGCGTTGACGGTCGACATCGCTCCGTCCGCGATCTTGACCCTCGGCAGCTCGGCGATGATCGGGCACTACGATCCGCAAGCGCACCTCGGCTTCGCGATCCTGGGTGCCGACGCATCGCTGCAACTGGGCACCGCGTTGGTGCGCGCCGAGTACCTGATCCGCCGCACCGAGATCGCGCTCGGCGAAGACCCTGCGGCCCGGTTCAAGTATGGGCCCGCTGCATCGGGCAAGTTTGCCAACCACGTGCTCAAGGACGGGTTCGTCGCCGAGGCCCAGATCCCGGTCGGGAAGTTCGAGCTGATCGGTCGCTGGGATGGACTGCGCCGAGTTGGCAACGTGCTCGCGACCAGCACCTTGCGGTCGAACAGCGTGGTCCTCCGACATACGGCTGGCATGACCTATCGGTTGATCCGCGCGTTGCGGCTCAAGACGAGCGTCGAGCTGTACGACTTCAGTGACTTCGAGGACGAGCTCGTGGTCCACGTGGGTCTCGCGGGATCGTTCTGACCACGCCTTCACGTGTCGCCCCGGCATCCGTGGAGTTGGCGTGGCGCGCAGCTTGCTGTGTCCATGGGGATGTCCCGCGCCGCCCTCCTGGTCGATTGGGAGAGCGCGCTCGTCGTGCCCGTGACGGCCGCGCACGATTCTCTGCAACGCCCGATCGAGTAGCGACACTACTGCTCTGAAAGCCCAGGAGCATGTTCACACGCCGCGCACTCATCGTCGGGATCGACGACCTGGCCGACCCGCGCTGACTCGCGTGACGACCGCATCGCTGACGGCGATGCGCTGGCTTCTGCCGTAACCGCAATCTTGCGGATCTCCTCTGCGAGCCTGGGTGCGCTCGCAGTGGCCACACGTGCGCCCGATCCGAGGATCTGATGACCACTGCAAACGAAACCATGACTCTCGACCAACCGAGGACTTCGTGAACACGAGACAACTGCTGTCACTCTGCTTGTTGTTGCCTGCTGCATGTAGCAGCGGTCCGCCCGACGAGCTTCGCACCACGACCTCGGCGGCCAAGCAGGCGCGTCAGCCACGGCTGCTCACCGGCGAGAGCGCCATCGAGCTGCTCGACGGCGAGCGCGGCGAGCTGTTCAAGAAGCTCCAGGAGCTGAGTGATACGCCCGTCGAGATCGTGATCGAGGCGGAGACGCGGAGTGTGGTCTCGATCTCGGGACACGTTCCCACCGAGGGCGACGTGCTCTCGGCGCGAGCGCTCGGCTTCATCGAGGTGTTCCAGAAGTTGATCGATCCGCTGGTCCCATCGCACGAGTACGTGCTCGCCGCGCAGGATCCGTCGTGCTTCGAGAGCACCGTCGTGTTCGACCGCCTGATCGATGACATCCCCGTCCTCGGCAGCCGGATCACGATCCACTTCGACGCCGGGCACGCGATCGAGAGCGTGACGAACGGAGTCGCGCCGGTGCCCTCCAGGGAGGTCGAGGTCGACCCGGGGAGCATCGAGGGCGCACAGCCGCTCGAGGCGTTGCTTCCCGAGCGCTTCGAAGGTGAGCCGACGAGGACCAAGGTCTATGTACCGGCCCCGGATCTCAGCGGTGTCGTGCTCGCCGACCTGGTGGGCTGGAGCGAGGCCGGCCAAACGCGGCGCGACGCGTCGCGGCCGGTCGCGGCGGTCGCGATCGGCGGCATCGCGATCACCGGCAAGCTGAAGGTGGCGACCACCACGTCGCAGCCCCCGGTGATGACGACGGCCGTGCCGAAGTTTCTCGACAAGGACCAGCTGCCACTGCCGGAGTACATCAGCTATCGAGATGTCGGCGGCGTAGGCGTCAATTCGTTCCCGTGGGAGCACAACCCGGTCGAGATGACGTATCGCTTCCTGGAGGAACATCCGTCGCTGGTGCGCACGTTCGCGGCGCGCTGCCAGTTCGCGCCCCGCGGCGTGGTTGAAGATCCGGGTGCGCCCGGGGTGTACTTCGTGAAGCTGCAGCAGAAGTACGGGCCGCTGCCGGTGTTCGGCAGCGAGCTCGTGGTGATGCAGGAGGGACTCGGTAAAGTGATGTCGGTGGCGGGTCGCACCCTCCCCAAGATCGAGGCGGCGACGACTCCCTCGATCTCTGTGACCGATGCGCTCGATGCCGCGGCCGCCACGTTGCTGAGTGGGATCGCGCAGGATCCCCAGTACAAGGACGCGGTCTACGCAGCCCTGAACCAGCCGTCGAAGGTCGCGCTCGGCGTGCTCCCGGCGCACAAGCAGGATCCGTCGTTCGGTCAGCAAGAGCGCCTCGTGTACGAGGTGCAGCGTGGACCGTACGTGTTCTACGTCGACGCGTTGACCGCGGCGCCGATCGGCAGCCGATCGCTGAACGCGAGCGCGAACATCGTGACCGATGCGGGCGGTGGCAGCGAGCTCGGCTGGCCGTTCGTGGTCGACGAGGTCGACGGCATTCCCTCCGGCCTGATCTCGCCCCGGAACTTCGACAACCTGCCGACGCGGCCTGGCGGCAACGTCGGCGTGTCGCTCTCGAAGGTCACCGGGTTCTACGGCAGCCTCGGATGGATCGGCTCGAACGGTGCGGGGGCGAACTGGACCGCCAACACCAACGTCGCGATGATCTTCGGGCGGTGCCCGAACGCGTTCTACGACGGGGTGATCACGCATCAAACGTTCTTCTGCCTCGGTGAAGCCTCGGACGACGTCGTCGGTCACGAGCTCACGCACGGCGTCGTCGCTGCGTCGTCGAAGCTGTGGTTCGCCGATCAGTCCGGTGCGCTCAACGAAGCGTACGCCGACATCATGGGCAACCTGATTGCCCCCGATGCAACGCCGGGAAGCTGGCTGGTCGGCGAGCTGACCAGCAGCGGGGCGGGACGCGACATGGCGAACCCCACGGCGTTCAACGGCGATCCGGGCCACATGTCGGCGTTTCAGTTCCGCGGCGCCACGTGCAACTTGCTCCCGTGGAGCTGCGACTCCGGCTTCGTGCATGCGAATGCCGGCATCGTCAACCGCGCGCACGTGATGCTCTCGGATGGCATCCCCGATGGCAGCGGCGGCTTCCTGACCCCCGGCATCGGTCGGGCGAAGATGGGGCGTCTGATGCACTTCACGATGACGCGGCGCCTGTTCTCGGACGCGCGCCTCCACGATGCGGCCGTCGCCACGCGTGACATCTGCGAGATGTTCGTCGCGCGCGGTGTGACCGACACCTCGGGCGCCGCCTACACACTCTCGGACTGCGACCAGGTGACCGCTGCGTTCAATAAGGTCGGCCTGAACGGCCAGCTCGATACCGGTTGGCAGGAGCCGACGCTCGGCTACGCCGGCTCGCGCGTGCGCTTCGGTGCGGGCGAGACGACGCCAGGAGGATGCCCGGTGTCCAACATCGTCGCGGATCTCAGCACGATCTCGGGCAACCGATCGATCGATCTCGATCGGACGACGCCGCTACCGGCGACGACGTCGTTCTTCTTCGGCACGCAGAGCATCACGCTGCGCGACAGCCTGACCGCGCTGCCAATCCCGCTGGGCACCTCGTCGATGTTCCACATCATCGACTGGACCAACACGTTCGGGTTCGAGCCGACGTATGCCTCGCGGGCGGTCTACCCAGCGAGCTGCCCGGTGCCGATCAATCAGATCACCCGGACGTCGCCGATGATCTTCGTCAACAACAACTTGTTCGGCGCGTTCGGGACCAACTTCATCGGCGCGACCGCTGCGAGCTGGGGCCCGGGTTGCACGCTGCGCAACACCGACGTCGAGGTGCTCGCTGCCGACGGCAGCATCATGAAGGGGTTCAAGCACTCGGTCACGGATACCGTGGTCCACTGGGTCGTGAACTGGCCCGTGAACTACAACATGACCGCGACGATCATCTCGCCGCCGCCGGGTGGTCCGACGGGAAACCTGGTCGCAGCCGTGAGCTGGAACTACGACATCGGGCGCGGCCCGATCCGGATCCGGCTGCGCTACACGATCGACCAGGCGGTCGGCTCGACCTGCACGCCGTAGCGCGACAGCGAGGCGGCGACCCGAACATTGTCTGCAACGGCCGGCTGGGTGACGACACTACCGCTGTGGAGACCGCAGACCATGTCCAAGCGCCGCGCACTCATCGTCGGGATCGACGACTACCCGGGAACAAACCTCGACCTGCCGAGCTGCCGGGCCGATGCACGGTTTGCGGCGAACCTGTTGCGCGGCACGTTCGGGTTCGATGACCTCGTCGAGCTCCACGACGGCGACGCGACCCTCGAGGCGGTGAGCCGGGCGCTCGGGCTGATGCTCGCAGGCGCGCGGCCCGACGATCGCCTCGTGTTCTACTACTCGGGGCACGGTGCGCACACGGTGCGGGGCGGTGAGCTGCGCGAGTCGCTCGTGCTTCACGATCTGCTGTTTCACGACGATGTCCTGGTCGCCGCGACCCAGCAGCTACCGCCGGGCGTGCTGACGGTGGTGCTCGACGCCTGCTTCTCGGGCGGGATGTGGAAGCGGCTCGGCGGGTCGCGGATCAAGTCCGCCGCGCTGGTCGAGAAGGCGCTCGAGGCCCCGGTCGCGTACCGTCCTTTCGGCTGTGCTGCGCGGCCGAACTTCGGCCCAGTCCCGGCGGCCAAGAAGTCGCGGTGCGTGAAGGCGAGTGAGCCGCTCCAGCTGAACGCGCTGCTGGTCTCGGCCTCGCTCGAGAACGAGACCGCCGCCGCGAGCTCGAGCGGGACTGACTCGCTGTCCGCGTTCACGTTCGCGCTGGGCAAGGCGATCGCCGCGCTCGGCCCGCGGGTCTCGATCGAGAGCGTGCTCGTCCACGTGACCGAGGTGCTGCGCGACCTCGGCATCGCGCAATCGCCGCAACTTCATCCGCCGCACGTGCCCGCGATGAACGCGCGCACGCCGTTTCTCGCCGAGGAGCTCGGCGCACCAGCTGCAAGCTGGCCGGTCGAGCTCGCGGACCCGCTCCTGACTCGCGTGATGACTGCATCGCTGACCGCGGTGCGCTTGCTTCTGCAGTAACCGCAATCTTGCGGATCTCTTCTGCGAGCCCGGGCGCGTTCGCAGCGGCTAGACATGCGCCCGATCTGAGGACCCGATGACGACTGGAAACGGAAACATGTATCTCGATGTCTCGACCACGAAGGACCTGAACCCGGCGATCGCGCAGTCGATGATCGCAGCGCTACGAGGCGCTACTCCGAAGGCCGCGGTCGCCGCGGCGCCGGACGAGCAAGCCTCGTGGATGGCGTTCGCGTCCACCCTCGACCAGCTGGTGGCGAGCAGCCCGGAGCTCAAGCGCGTCGTCGAGGAGACGATGGCTCGCACCGCGCGCCAGACGCTCGCGTTCGGCGAGGGCAGCGTGCCGTCGACCGATGACTTCCTGGCGTCGCTGCGCGAGCCCCAGGTGGCGGCGAAGGGTGGCACGGTCGTCCGCGGATTCTGGTGGGGCTTCCACATCCAGCTCTCGCGCGAGGACCTCAACATCTTCCTCGCGACCGCCGCGCCGCTCACCGCGATCACCGCCACGCTGGCCGCCGGGATCTGGCCGCCGGCCGCGCCGTTCATCGGGCTCGCGGCCGCGTTCATCGCCGGAGCGCTCGCGCTGCTCAAGGCGCTCGACCGCGGGTACGGCGTCTACGTCAGCATGAGCTGGTTCGCGCCGGGCGTGTTCGTGCCGACGATGGTGTGACGGTCGATTTGCTGTCAGGTGCCCGGCGCGAGCGGGCACTGGCAGCATGAACGCCACGCCACGCTCCTGGAGCCTGTTCCTGTTCGTCCTCGGCTGCGCAGCGCCCGCGCCCGCCGTCACCCCGATGACCCCACCCCCGACTCCGCCCCCGACCTCGGCGCTCGACCTCACCGGGCTACCTCCGGGTGGCCTGGTGATGCTCGGGGATCTGCACGGGACGCAGGAGATCCCGGCGTTCGTCGGTGAGGTGGTGACGGCGGTGGCGGCGCGCGAGCCTGTGGTCCTCGCGCTCGAGATGCCGCGTCAGCTGGGACCTTCGCTCGACGCATACGTCGCGTCGGACGGTGGGCCGGCAGCCCGCAAGACCCTGGTCACCGGGCCGTGGTGGGAGGATGACTACCAGGATGGGCGGCGGAGCCATGCGCTGGTCGCGCTGATCGAGACGGCGCGGACGCTCCGGGCCGCCGGCCGCAAGGTCGCACTCGCGGCGATCGACGACGAGGTCAAGGACAGCGAGTTGCGCGAGCAGGCGATGGCGACCCACGTGATCGAGGTTCGCGAGGCGCACCCCGCGGGCGCCGTGATCGTCTACGCCGGGAACCTACACACCAGCCGGCTCGAGGTCGGGTTCCGCCCCGGGTTCGCGTGGATGGCGATGCGGGTGGCGGCGGCCGGCCTCCCGTTCGTCAACCTCGATCCGCGGTGGTCGGCGGGGACCGCCTGGATCTGCCAGGACGCGGTCGCCGTGAACTGCGGGGTCAAGGACGTCAAGGGCCACGAGCCGGCTCGCGGCATCCGGATCGAGCGCATCAAGGATGGCGCCTACGACGGATGGTTCGGCGTCGGTCCCGTGTCCGCGTCGCCGCCCGCCCACCAGCCCGTCAGGTAAGGGCTGCCTCTGAAGTGTCGTGCGATCGGGGGGACTCGAACCCTGAGGCGTGTGGATCGAAATGATAACCATCTCGCGATCCTGCAATGACCACAAAGACTTGCGCGCCCCATGGTTCCAGTTGCTCCCCGATAATCCCGGCTATTCTCGCTGTGCGTGGCAGCCACGTGGCAGCAACTCAAGCTCGCTGTTCAAGTTCGAAATCCGAGCCCGGGAAGGCGAAGATGACCGGT
>JBBJLY010000233.1:0-14098 GCA_037720695.1 Kofleriaceae bacterium
CGACGATCAACCCGAGCGCACCCGGCCGGACCCACGGCGCGATCGCCGCCGCGGCAGGCGCGGCACGGTGTCGCGACAACCGGTGAATCCGAAGCAGACGTTACCTGCATACGAGTTGCAGGTGATGTTGAGCGCCTGACCGTGCACCGGGATCGAGAGCGGATACGACGCATCGAGCCGCGCGCCGCGGAAGAACCGCGTCTCCTCGGGGCCGGGCACGTTCGAGATCACGACGTTGAACGTCGGCGGCAACCGCCCCGCTGCGCCGGGGATCATCTGCAGCATCGCGGGCGCGAGGAGCAGCGCGCTGTACTGCAGGATCGCCGCCTTGGACATCCCCTGCAGCTGTTGCTTCGCGCTGCTGGTCGACGCCACGATCGCCGCGAGCCGCTCCTTCGGATCCTCGATGTCGGTCGCGAGCGACGCGAGGATCGCGCCGACTGCGTTGCCGCCCCCCTCCTCGTCCTTCGTTCGCACCGCGACCGGCAACATCGCGACCAGCGGCGCCTCGGGAAGCGCGTCGCGCTCGAGCAGATATCTCCGCAAGCTGGTCGCGCACAGCCCGAGCAGCACGTCGTTGACCGTGCCCTCGGCCGCCTTCGCCACCGCCTTGATCCGCGCGGTCTCGAGCTGCTGGGTCGCGAACCGGCGGCTGCGGCTGATCCGCGCGTTCAGCACGCACTTCGGCGCCTGGCGCGGTGTCACCAGCTCGCGGTCGCCTTGCGCGATCCGCAGCAACGCGCGCGCGACCGTCTTGGACGCGCCGTATTGCTCGCGCACGATCGCGAGCAGCTCGGGGAACAGCACGCCCGCCGCGGCATCGCCCTCGCCACGTGGTGGTCGGGGGATCGAGAAGAATAGCGGCCGGTCGCGCTCCTCGGCGTCGGTCGACATCGCGGTCGACAGCACGCGCATCGCGGTGTAACCGTCGACGAGCGCGTGGTGAACCTTGACGTACATCGCGAACCGGTTGCCCTCGAGACCCTCGATCAGATGGACCTCCCACGGCGGGCGATGCAGATCGATCGGATGCCCGTGCAGGCGCGACACCACGATGCCGAGCTCGCGCTCGTCGCCGGGTGACGGCAGTGCGGTCCGCCGGACGTGATACTCGACGTCGACCTCGTCCTCGACCCACGACTGCAAGGGATTGCGCAGGAAGTCCGGATGACGGAGCCGCAGGTTCCACGGCGCGTGGACCGGCACGCCGGCGCGGATCTCGTCGGCGAGCCGGCGCAGGTGATCGGGCGGTGCGTCCGGCGGAGGCGTGAACAGCAGCATCCCGCCGACGTGCATCATCACTTCGCGCGACTCTCCGTACAGGAACATCGCGTCGCTCGGGGTCAGCCGCTTGGCCATGGGTCGCAGCTTAGCCCGTCAGTGCACGCGCCTGCCGGCCGGCGCTTCGGGATCGATCGCACACGTGACCCAGACGCCGACGATCGGCTCCGGCACCCGCCATGCCGCGGGCCGCAGCAGGGTCGCGGACTCGACCGTCGCGTGCTCGCGATGCGCGCACACACCGACGAGGATCCGGGGATCGCGATGCGACCGGGCCGCGAGCGCCTGGAAGGCGACGATCGCATCCGCCACGGTGTCTCCACTGGCGACCTGCGGCTTCACGAAGATCGCGCTCGACCCGAGATCGACCGCGAGCGAGAACCCGCGTCCGGCCAGAAACCGTTCGGCGGCGGGCAGCACCGCCTCGAGATCGCGCAGCAAGGCCTCGTCGAGCGCGGAGCTGGCAGGCTCGGCCGACACCAGGATCGCGGCGAGCTCGCCGGGCACCGGTGCGCGGGATGCGGACTCACGTACCGCGGCTCGCAACGCGGCGATCAGGGCGCGGACGTCCGGACACCGGTCGGCCGGCTCGATCGCCATCGCCTGGACCAGGACGTCGTCGAGTCGCGGCGACACCTCGGCGACCGCCGAGATCCGCGGCCTGCGCGCGTGGAGGTGGAGATACTGGGTCATCGTCGCCGACGGGTCCTCGAACGGCAGCCGGCCGGCGAGCAGCTGGAACGCCAGCGCGCCGAGCGCGTAGACGTCGGTCCGCGGATCGATCACGCGGCCGTGGATCTGCTCGGGTGCCATGCACGACGGCGTACCGAGTGCCTGGTGCGATGCCGTGAGCTCGGGCGCCAGCGCGTCGACCAGCTTCGCGATCCCGAAGTCGAGCAGCACGACCCGGTCGTCCGCGCGCGACACCATGACGTTCGCCGCCTTGACGTCGCGATGCACGATCCCGCGGTCGTGCGCGGCGGCCAGCGCGTCACACAGCGGCTCGAAGATCCGCAGCATCTCGCGCGGTGGCAGCGAACCAACGCGCGTCAGCATGTGACCGAGGTGCTCGCCGTCGATCAGCTCGAGACACAGGTACGGCTGGCCCTCCGCGCTGAACCCGGCGGCGACCAGCTCGACGATGTTCGGATGGCGTAGCTGGCCGATCACGTGGACCTCGCGCTCGAACCGGGCCAGGATCTCCGGGGATGCCACGAGGTGCGCGTGGAGGAGCTTCAGCGCTGCGCGGCGGTCACGCGCATCCCGCGCCTCGTACACGGTCGCGAAGCCGCCTCCGGCGATCCGGCGAACGATCCACCAGTCGCCGACGGTGGCTCCTACCGCCAGCTCGCGAGGGCGCGGCTCGGGCGATCCGAGCGAGCGCGTCGGCTCGTTCATCTGCCGACGGTAGCACGCGGTCAGCTGTCATCGACGCGGACGCGATGTCGGATCAGGAGCTCTCGCAGATGGTTGCGATCCATCCGCACCGCACGCGCGGCGCGCGACAGGTTGCCGGCGTGCCGGTCGACCAGCGCGCGCACGTATTCGCGCTCCCACGCGCCGACCGCGCGCTCCTTCGCGACGCGAAATGACACGTCGAGATCGAGCTCGTGATCCAGCGGCTCGGCCGAGGCCGAACGTGGCGCTTCGCCGGTCAGCTCGTGCCAGACCTCGCGATCGCCGAGCAGCACGGCGCGTTCGACGGTGGCGCGCAGCTCGCGGACGTTACCCGGCCAGTCCTCGCGCACCAGCTCGGCGAGCAGCTCGGCGGGCGGCTCGCCGGATCCGATCTGACCGTAGAAGTGCGAGACCAGGAGCGCGATGTCCTCGCGTCGCTCGCGCAGCGGCGGGATTCGCAGCCGGAGCGTGCCGAGCCGGTAGTAGAGGTCGGAGCGAAACCGACCGCGGTTGACCTCGGACCGAAGGTCCCGGTTGGTCGCCGCGATCACCCGGATGTCGAGCGCGATCGGATCGTTGCCGCCGACGCGCTTGACCACGCGCTCCTCGAGCGCACGCAGCAGCTTGGCCTGCATGTCGAGCGGCAGCTCCCCGATCTCGTCGAGGAACACGGTGCCGCCGTGCGCTGACTCGAACGCGCCCGCGCGTGCGGCCGTCGCGCCGGTGAACGCGCCCTTCTCGTGACCGAACAGCTCGGTCTCGATCAAGCTCGGCGGGATGGCGCCGCAATCGACCACCGTCATCGGACCCGTCGCACGCCCGCTGGCCTCGTGGATCGCGGTGGCGAGCAGGCCCTTGCCGGTGCCGGTCTCGCCTTCCAGCAAGATCGTCGCGTCGGACTCGGCGAGCCGTGGCAACAGCGCGAAGATCCGCCGCATCGCGGGGCTGGCCCCGAGCGCGCGTCCGAACCGGTCATCGTTCGACAACGGCGCGCGCGTCTCGTCCGCGAGCGCCTCGAAGCGCAACCGGGTGTTGCCGATCGAGATCGTCGCGTTGGGGACCAGGTAGGCCCGCTCGACCGGCACGCCGTCGACCAGCGTGCCGTTCGTGCTGCCGAGATCCCGGATCGCCGCGCCCCGTGGCGTGCGTGCGAGCTCGATGTGGTGACGTGACACCGCGGAGTCGGTCAGCACGAGATCATTGGCGGGCGCGGTCCCGATCGCGAGATCCTGCTCGGCGCCGTCGATCGACAGCCCGCGATCCGGCCCCTCGGTCACCACCAGCCGGTAGCGCGCGATCCGCAGCTCGCGGAGCCGTGCGAGCACGGAGGTCGGTGGCGCGGCGCCGGGCATCCCAGGGAGTGATACCGCGACGCGCCCGCGACCGCGAGCGAGCGTATGCTGCGGCCGTGATCCGGTGTCCCCGCTGTCAGCGCCGGCTGCCCGGGTCGGGCGAATGCGTGATCCACGGCCGGCCGTCCGAGATCGTCGACGTGGCAGAGGGTGATGGCGCGGTGCCGGTCCAGGTCCCGCACGGCTGGACGCTCGGCCGCCAGCTCGCGAGCGGTGGCACCGCGGTCGTGTTCAGCGTCCAGCGTGACGGTGCGCCGCCCGCTGTCCTCAAGTGGGCACGCTGGCGCGGTCCCGACATTGCCGCGCGCTTCGAGCTCGAGGCCGAGGTCGTTCGCACGGTCGGCGCACCCACCACGCCCGCCCATCTCGAGCACGGCACGATCGACGGCTGGCCGTACCTGATCATGGAGCACGTCCCGGGCGAGACGTTCGCCGCGTGGATGGCCCGCACCGGTGATCGCGGCAGCCTCGGCGAGATCCTCGCCCTGCTCGACCGACTCGCCGCCGCCCTGGCGACGCTCCACGCGCGCGGATTCGTGCATCGCGATCTCAAGCCGGAGAACATCCTGATCGGGCCGCGTGGCGTGCGGCTGCTCGACTTCGGATTCGCGAAGCAGCTCGGCGACACGCGCCGCGGGCTGACCCAGATCGGCTCGGTCGTGGGGACCGTGCACTACCTCGCGCCGGAGCAGCTCCGCATCGGTGGCGATGTCGATCCGCGTGCGGATCTCTATTCGTTCGGCGTCGTCGCGTACGAGGCGATCGCCGGCCGGCCACCGTTCACCGGGCCGCGGCGTGCGATCGAGTATCACCACCTGGTCGGCCGACCGCCGTCGCTCGGCGAGACCCGCCCGGTCCCGGCGGCGCTCGACGAGCTCGTGCTGGCGTGTCTCGCAAAGGACCCAGCCGCGCGACCTCAGAGCGCCGACGAGCTACGCAACCGACTCGCGAAGGCGGTCGCGGCCGTCGGCACGCTCCGCGGTCATGGTGCGGGCGACAAAAAATCGCTCGGCGCGACCTCCCAGGTGGTGGTGATCTGGGCCGACGGCTGCGAGACGGTCGGCGCGGTCCGCGCGGTCACGGAGCGCGGGGGTGTGATCGTGCGGCGGGTCGGTGACGGCGTCGTCGGCGCATTCGCCGCGATCCATCACGACGCGCCGCTCGTCGTCGCGCTCGCGGCTGCACACGATCTCGCGACTCGCGGCTGTCGGATCGCGATCCACGCAGGGAGCGCCCTCGTGCGGCGCGCGGCGTCGGGCAAGGTGACGATCTACAGCGAGCTCGTCGATCGGGCGACCAGCTGGCTTCCCGCTGCACCTCCCGACGGCGTGGTGATGACGGCGGCCGCCGCGGCGCTCGATCCCGACGCCGTCGAGCCGGCCCGCGACGTGCCCGGCTGGTTCCGCGAGCGCCGGCGCGATCGCACGGATGCCACCGATGTCCGAGAGCTGCCGCCGCTGATCGGGCGCGAATCGATGATCCAGCGCCTGGTCGCGATCGCGAGCCCGCGTACCGCGATCGAGATCACGGGCGGCACGGGCATCGGCAAGTCGCGCGTGCTCGCGGCCGTGGTCGACCAGCTGCAGGCGGGCGGGCGCGAGGTCGTGCAGGTTCGCGGCTACCGCCGGTTCACCGGCGATCTACCGGACGACACGCGGCTGCTCGAGGCGCTCGGTGGTGGTCGCAGCGTGGGCGAGGCGATCGCGCGCGCCGCGGACCGCGGCGTGATGCTGGCGATCGACGACATCCATCATTGTTCGTCGCAGCTGCGCGAGCTGCTCGCCGGCACGCCACCGCCGATCGGGTGCATCGTGACCAGCCCGACGCGATGGAGCGATCCGACCGCCGACGATCCACGGATCGCGATCGAGCTGCCAGCGCTCGCATTCGCAGGCGCCGACCGACTGCTCCGCGACCTGCTGCGTCCCGCACACCTGTTGCCGAACGTGCTGATCGAGCGGCTCGCGATCCGGGCCGGTGGCAATCCCGGCCTGCTGGTCGGGCTCGCGTACGAGATCAAGAAGCGCGGCGGGATCCGGCGGCACGCCGGCAGCAACGACTGGTATGTCGCCGCGGACGAGCTCGACACCTTGCTGTCCGCGCCAGGCCCGACCTGGTTCGCCGCGCGCGCGCTCGACGAGCTGCCGGCTGGCGTGGCCGTGCTGGTACGTGCCGCGTCGGCACTCGGCCCGAAGTTTTGCGTCGACGAGCTGGTCGCGGTGGTCGGCACGAGCGATCCGGCGAACCTGATCGCATCGGCAGGTGCGCTGATCGTGGAGCGTGATGGCTGGCTGGCATTCGCTGACCCGGCGATCCAGGACGCGGTCTACGATCTGGTCGATGAACGCCAGCTCGTGCACGCGCGCGCCCTCGCGTTCTGGCTCGCCCGCCCGATCCAGGCACGCCTCGGGTGGCTCGCGCGGCTCGCCCACCACGCGCTCGGCGCTGGCGATGCCCAGCTCGCCGCAACGTGCTCGATCGCACTTGCCCGTGCAGCGCGCGCCCGGCGAGAGCCCGATCAGGCGGACCTGCTGCTCGCCCGGCTGCTCGAGCCGCTGGCCGGCACGGCATCGGCCGCGGTGCGCGACGCGATCCGCGAGCTCGCCTGAACCAGTTGTCGGGCAGCGACCCCGGCGCCGCGCTACATTCCGGCCCTATGTCACGCGCCTGGGTCCTCGCTCTCCTGTTGACGTCCACCTCTGCCCTCGCCGTGCCCGGCGATTCGCTGCCCGCGATCGAGATCGCGAATGGCCGCGTCGAGTTCGAGAAGAGCCCCTCGCTGTCGACCGACGTGCTGTTCGAGGTCGGCGAGACCGCGATCAAGGCGGCGGGCAATCCGATCCTCGATGGGATCGCGAAGGTCGTCGCGAAGGGCGCGACGTCGTTCCTCTCGGTCGAGGTCCACAGCGATGATACCGCGCCCGACGGGGACACCACGGGTGTCTACCTCGGCAAGTTGACGCAGAAGCGCGCCGATGCCGTGAAGACCTACCTGATCCGCCGCGGGATCCCGGCCCGCCGGATCACCGCGAAGGGCAGCGCCAACAAGCAGCCGCTGTCCGACAACGGCTCCGCCGCCGGCCGCCGCACCAACCGCCGCGTCGAGTTCCTGATCGTCGCCGAGGTTCGCCCACCGGCCGCCTCCGATCTCGACGGCTACGTGAAGGCGGTGAAGGGCAACGGCCCCAAGCTGATGGCCAAGATCGACACCTCCCAGGGCGCGCTCAACTGCGAGCTGTACGCTGACAAGGCGCCGATCGCGGTCGCGAACTTCATCGGGCTCGCGACCGGCCAGAAGGCCTTCATCGACAAGAACGGCAAGACCGCGCGCAACCGGCCATTCTACAACGGGCTCGTGTTTCACCGCGTGATCCCGGGCTTCATGATCCAGGGCGGCGATCCCAAGGGCATCGGCACCGGTGGCCCGGGCTACACGTTCGATGACGAGATCTCCGCCGAGTCCCACACGGCAGGCACGCTCGCGATGGCGAACGCCGGCCCGCGCACCAACGGCAGCCAGTTCTTCATCACCGAGGTCTCCGCCCCGCACCTCAACAACCGCCACACGATCTTCGGCCGCTGCAAGGAGGTCGAGGTGATCACCAAGATCGCGAACGTGGCGCGCGGTGCCGATGACAAGCCGACCACGCCGGTGACGATCACGCGCGTCACGATCTCGAAGGCGCAGTAGCGTCGCGCGCGCGACCCGTCCTGCCAGTAGGATCGAGGGATGCCTGCGAAGAAAGCCGCGACCGGAGCGAATGATCGACTGCTGAAGGAGCTCCGCGCGTTCGGTCTCGCCTATCCAGGCACCCACACGAAGAGCCCGTGGCCGGGGCACCTGGACCTCGCGGTCAAGGACAAGACGTTTGCGTACCTGTCGATCGAAGGCGAGCCGCTCTCGATCTCGTGCAAGCTGCCGCAGTCGAGCGGCATGGCGCTGATGCTGCCGTTCTGCAAGCCGACCGCCTACGGCCTGGGCAAGAGTGGCTGGGTCAGCGCCTCGTTCGCCGACCACACCCCCTCGGCCGACATGCTGAAGGCGTGGATCGACGAGAGCTACCGCGCGCAGGCGCCGAAGAAGCTGATCGCGCAGCTCGGTGCGACGGTCGATCCACCGGCGACGCCAAAGCCGAAACCGAAACCGAAGGCAAAACCGAAACCGCGCTGACAGCTCACACGCCGTCGCCGGGCTGTCGGCACAACCCCGCCGCGTCGCCGGGTTCGAGCTGGAGCGTGGTGTGCGCGATGCCGAACCGCCGATCGAGCTCGCTCGACGCGTCGTGCAGGAAGCGCGTGGTCTGCGCCGACGGCGACACCACGAGGTGCGCCGTGAGTGCGGCCTCGGTCGTGCTCATTGGCCAGATGTGGAGATCGTGGACTTGGTGCACGCCCGGCAGGCCTGCGAGGTACGCCTCGACCGCGACGGGATCGATGTGCCCGGGGACCGCATCGAGCAGGAGGTTGAGCGCTTCGCGCAACAGCCTGATCGTGCCGAACAGGATCACGAACGACACGACGATGCTGGTCACTGGATCGATCCAGTTCCAGCCGGTCTGCCACACGATCAGGCCCGCCACGACCACGCCCGCCGAGACCGCGGCGTCGGCCATCAGGTGCAGGTAGGCCCCGCGTCGGTTGACGTCTCGCTCGCGACCGCGCGCGAACATCATCGCAGCGCCGCAGTTGACCAGCACACCAACCGTGGCCACCCCGGCCACCAGCCCGCCGTCCACATGGGCCGGCTCTCCGAGCCGCTGGATCGCCTCCCAGGTGACGCCGCCGATCGCGACCAGGATCAGCATCGCGTTCGCCAGCCCCGCGAGGATCGTCGTCCTCCGCAGGCCGTACGTTCGCTGGGCCGTGCGCTGCCGGCGCGCGAGCACGGTTGCGCCCCAGGCCATCGCGAGCCCGAGCACGTCACCGAGGTTGTGCGCGGCATCCGCGAGTAACGCCGTCGAATCGGCGATCAGGCCTGCGATCGCTTCGACCGCCACGAACGCGACGTTGAGGGCGATTCCGATCAGGAACGCGCGGCCCGGATCGACCGGTGGCGCATGCGTGTGCGCGTGACCGTGATGCGCATGATCGTGAGTTTGGATGGGCATGCGCAGTGAGCGATGTACCAGCTCGCGGTCACCAGGCAACCGCTCGGACAATGTCTCTTTATTCGACCTTGATGGCGATGCCGGTCGGGACGCGCGGGGCGTCCGCGCACACGATCTGCATCGCAGGATCGGGCGGATGCGCGAGCACACTCCTTGCTCGCATCGTGCGCATGACCATCAAGCATTCTCTCTTGTTCGTGCTCGCGGCCGCGGCGCTTGGCTGCGGCGGCAGCAAAGGCAGCAGCGGCACCAACACGAGCCCGGCTCGTGCGGGCGAGACGCCGAGCACCTATCCGACCACCACGGAAGCGCAGAAGATCGACGGCACGGGCGCCGCGACCAGCGACACCGACGAGCCGAAGCCGACCGATCCGAGCGTGACGCCCGCCCCGGCGCCGGCACCTGGCCCGAAGACGCCCTGACTTCCAGCGCGACCGTCCTTCACTTGACCTGTGCGAGCGTCTCGGTCGTGAAGGCCAAGCGGGAGCTGACGCCGCACGGGCCCGCCACCGCGGTCGTGCTGGCGCGGCGCCGCTGCAACGAAGTCGTGATCCCAGCAGGTCTCGAACCTGCGACCTACGGTTTAGGAAACCGTCGCTCTGATCCAACTGAGCTATGGGATCGGCTGCTCGCGCCCCGCGAAGCTCCGGCACTCTGCCAGCGGGACGGTACGTCCGCAAGCCGAGATCTGCGCCCAGCTACTTCTTCGCGGGCTTCGCCGGCGCCGCGGGTGGCTCGAGCTTGCCGCCACACTCGAGACCCTTGAGGAACGCGACGATATCGGCGCGCTCCGCGTCGTCGAGCTTGCGATCCTCGAGCAGCGGGGTCTTGTTCTTGTTCGCGATGCCGCCGCTCGACATGATCTTGACGGCTTCCTCGAGCGTCCCGACCGAGCCGTCGTGGAAGTACGGCGGGCTCTTGCTGATGTTGCGCAGGCTGGGCGGCTTGAACGCGGCCCAGTCGGTCGCCTGGTTCGAGACCTTCATCCGGCCGATGTCGACCTTGTCCTCGGCGACACCCGTGCCGATGCCGACGTTGTGATAGACGCCGCCAGCGTTCGCCATCGCGTTCGAGAACTGCGGCGGGTTGTGGCACAGCGTGCAAGCGCCCTTGCCGCCGAACAGATCGAGGCCGCGGATCTGCTGCGCGGTGAGAGCGGCCTTGTCGCCCGCGACGAACTTGTCGTACGCGGTGTCGTTGCAGACCATCGTGCGCATGTACTCCGCGATCGCCGACGTGACCTGCGCGGCCTGCGCCGGGGTCTTGCCGTACGCCGCCTCGAACAGCTTCTTGTACTCGGGGAGGCCGGCGATCTTGATCGCGTGCGCGTCGAGCTTGGGGCCGGCGGTCTCGGGCGTGTCCGCGCCCGCGCCCATGTTGCCGCCGCCCCACGCGCCCTTGACGTTGTCCTCGAGCGTCTTCGCGCGGCCATCCCAGTAGAATGCGCCTTTCCACAGACCGACGTTCCAGATCACGGGCGAGTGGCGGGTCAGCGGCTTCTTGCCCGAGCCGATCGCGATTGGATCGTGACCGCCATTGCCGTCCTCGTTCTGGTGGCACGAGTAGCACGACAGGTCGGCGGCCCCCGACAGCCGCTTGTCGAAGAACAGCGCGTGCCCGAGCGCGATCTTCTCGTTGCGCTTGGGATCCTCGGCCAGCTCGACGGCAGGCAGCGCCGAGCCAGGCAGCTCGGAGTAGCGCTGCACCGGCGCCATCGCGCCCGAGCCGGCGGGTGCGGAGCCCGAGCCCGCGGCAGGCTCGGATTTCTTGGTGCCGCATCCAGCTGCCGCGGCGAGCACGATCGAGATCGACCATCCGAGGCCGTGCGATATCTTCATCGCCGCGGACAGTAACGCAGCAGCGTGGGCGAGACTACTTCTCGGTCTTGACGCCCTTGTCGTTCAGGTGATCGAGGCAGGCCAGGAATGGCCCGCACGCGGCCTCTTCACGCACGCAGACCTCGAGCACGCGGACCTGGCGCGACGACATGTCCGGGACGTTGCACTTGGTCACGAACTCCTCGGTGTTCTTCTTCTGGATGCCCGCGGCGGTGATCGCCTCGTGCTGCTCCTTCTTGATCCGACCGGCGGCGAGCTCGGCGTGCGCATCGTCGACCGCACATGCGGTGACCTTCTGCCCGACCTCGGTGCACGCGGTCTCGCGGCGCTTGTCGATCTCGCTGCGCGTGTCGGTCACGCCGCCGGGCGGCTGCTCGCTGCCCGGGTTCTGGATCGGTGCAGGCGTCTGCTTGCTGCCGCAGGCGACCACGAGCACGAGCAGTAATGAGTGCAGCTTCATCATCGGCGCATCGCCTCCCCTTCGGTGCCTTCGTCATCGAGCGGCGTCACGCAGCGTGCCTCGACGTCCTGCACGGTACTGGCGTCGCGCACGCAGGCCGCGACCTTGTCGGGTTGCGCGGCACAGTCGGCGAGGACCATCGCGGTGTTGTCGGCCACGGCTTGTTCAACGCGCGCCGGCTCCTTGGCTTGCGCCTCGGCGCGATAAAGCTGCTGGAGCTTGCCGCGGATGCCCTCGCACGCGGCCGGGAGCGTGCCCGTCGCGGTGTGACCGGTGCCGTTGCCGGTGCCAGTGGTCGTCGGCTTGCTGGGACATGCACACGCGAACAGCGCCACGTACAGGATGCAAACCCTCATGCGCCTGAACCTACCATCACGGTGAAACCGTCCACGGTCCACGGCGGCTGCGCGACCCGGCCGCGATCGGTCAGATCGAGATGCATCGGCGTGATGCTGTTCCAGCCGCGCGCGACGGCGACGCAGTCGGTGCCCTCGACATCGTCGTGGCCGGCCGGTCCGCCGCCGACCCAGTAGTACGGGCGACCGCGCGGATCCTGGCGCTCGGAGACGTCGTCCTCGTAGAACCGGCGACCGAGCGTGGTCCATTGGTAGCGGTCGCCCCCGCTGCCCGGCATGTTGACGTTCAACACCGTGCCGGGTGGCGCCGGCTCGGCGATCGCAGCCTTGACGACCGCGGCGGCGAACCGGATGGCCTCGTCGACGTGTGTCGATCCCGGAGCGAGCGAGCACGCGATTCCCGCGGCACCACGCAGCGCACCCTCGACCGCGGCCGCGACGGTGCCCGAGTAGAACACGTCACTCCCGAGGTTGTAGCCATCGTTGACGCCCGACACGACCACGCTCGGCGTGCGGTCGCACAGCTTCATCACGCCGAGGTACACGCAGTCGACCGGCGTGCCCGACAGCGAGTAGCGGTTGGGGCGGACCTGGGTCAGGCGCAGCGGCTTGTGCAGCGTGATCGCGTGCGAGGCCGCGGAGCGCTGGCGCTCCGGCGCGACCACGATGACGTCCGCGAACGCCTCCACCAGGGCCGCAAGTGCCTCGAGATGAGGCGACTCGATGCCGTCATCGTTGGAGCACAGGACGAGAGGCCGGGCAGTCACGAGGGCAGATAAAAAGGTGGCCGGTCACTGGGGGTGACCGGCCTTGCTGGTCGGGGCGACTGGATTCGAACCAGCGACCCCCAGACCCCCAGTCTGGTGCGCTGCCAGGCTGCGCTACGCCCCGATCAAAGGGTGGCTAGAGATAGTCGATCGGCGCCGGACCCGCAAGGTCCTAGACCGGCGGCAGTCCGTTCAAGATGTTCTTGAGGACCTGGCTGGGCTTGAACGTGAGCACACGGCGGGCCGGGATCAGGATCGGGACCGCGCGCTGCGGATCCCGCCCCATGCGGTCCTTCTTGTCGCGCACCACGAAGTTGCCGAAACCAGAGATCTTGATCTTCTCGCCGCGCTCGAGCGTCTCCTTCACGACGTTGAACACGGTCTCCACGATTTCAGCGGCTTCCTTCTTCGAGAACCCGCCAACCTTCTCGTAGACGGCCTCGATGATATCGGCCTTGGTCATTCGCGCCATGCAGCAATCCTACACGCGGCCTCGAAGTGGTGGCAATAAGCTTGCGGAATCTTTGCGGGATCCCTCCCTGCCGCGGCCGCGCCGACGAAACTCCAAAATCCTGCCGGGGTCGCTGCGTCTATAGCGAGCATGCGGATGACCTCGATCGCGTGTGTGGTTGCCGTGCTCGTCGTCGGGAGCGCGACGGCCTCGGCCGTGCCCCGGAACCCGTTCCTTCCCCGCGCCACGCCTCGCGCGTGGCCCCGGGTCGCCCCCATCCCGGTCACGCTGTCGCCCTGTGGCTACGGTCCGACCGCGTTCCTCGCCGCCGAGCGGTCCGACGCGGTCGCGCGGGTCGAGGTCGTCACCCAGCGCGGGAGCAGCTTCGATCTCAAGATCATCGATCAGCTGAAGGGCTCGAGCCCGGTGTCGATCTTCTCGTACGGGGCCGGCGCCTGCCGCGATCGCTTGAAGGTCGGCACGCGCGTCGTCGTGATGACGAGCCGCGGCGCGTCCCTGACCTACGGCGAGAGCGTCCTGCTCGATATCGACCCGCGGGCAGCGACGCTCGCTGCGTTGCTCACCGCGTCCGGTGACGACGTTGCGCGAGGCTCGCGAGTGATGCCATCGCGAGCACGGACCACGCGGTGTCCGACGAGGCCGAGCGGTATCTCCTCGCGTCGCCCGCTGTATTGAATGCGGTCGGCATGCGGTCCCGGCGCACGCTGTACCTCGCGGCGAAACGCAAGCCGACTCACTACCTCGTGCTGGTGCTCGCGCGGCTCCGGCTCGGCGTCCCTGCCCTCGTCTATGCTGACCTCGGGCTCACGGATTCGATCGCCCGCCAGATCGCCGGCGTGCGCGACTTCGAGGCCGAGACCGATCCAGATCTGCTCGCCGACGTGATCCGCAGCGAGCCCGATCCGGTGCGCCAGTACGCGGCGTTCGAGCGCTGCGATCGACTGCGCAAGTCGAGCGCGACGATCGAAGCCTCGCGCTGGCTCGGCGACACGGTCGTGCGCAGATCCGCCACCGCGATCCAACTCGAGGCCTGGTGCCGCGGCCAGACGCCGGCGCGAACGCCCTA
>JBBJLY010000234.1:0-14095 GCA_037720695.1 Kofleriaceae bacterium
ACGACAAGTACAAGGATCAGGGCCTCGTGATCCTCGGCGTGCTGACCGACGAGCCTCGCCGTGCTCGCGGGCGTCGCGAGTGGTACCGGCCTCGATGCGCGCGAGCTCGCGATCATGCTCGGCAGGCTCGGCGGCTTCCTGGTCGCGATGCTGGTGGTCGGGCTGCTCGTCGTGCCGCGTGTCGTCACGTGGATCGCGCAGCGCGCCCGGGTCGAGACCCTACTGATCATGGCGCTCGCGCTGTGCTTCGGCATGTCGGAGCTCGCCGCGGTCGCTGGCTACTCGGTCGCGCTCGGTGCATTCGTCGCGGGCATCTTGATCGCGGAGTCGGGCCGCGGCCACGACGTGTTCGAGCTCGTGAAACCGTTCCGCGACGTGTTCGCGATGGTGTTCTTTGTTTCGGTCGGCATGACGATCGTCCCGGGTGACCTCTTGCTCGAGGCGCCACGGATCGTCGCGCTGACCGCCGTGGTGCTGCTGGTCAAGCCAGTCGGCGTCGCGGTCGGGGTGTTCCTGGCCGGTCATGGAGTCCAGCAAGCGGTGCGTGCAGGGCTCTCGCTCGCGGCGATCGGCGAGCTGTCGTTCGTGATCGCGCAGATCGCCGGCGGCGGCTCACTGCTCACCATCGCGGTGGGTGTGTCATGCGCGACGACGCTGGTGTCGCCGATCCTGTTCAAGCGCTCCGAGCGGGTCGCCGGCTGGGTCTCCGCGCGCCTGCCGAAGCGGCTCGGCACGTTCATCAGCTTCTACGACGCGTGGTTCTCGCGATTGCGCTCGCGCCCACAGAGCACGTGGACACGCGTGCGCCGGCCGGTCGTCGTGCTGGTGCTCGATCTCGCGGTGCTGATCGCGATCATCATCGCGGCATCGACGCTCGGCCCCGACCTGCTCGCGGACACCGGGTTTGTCGGCTACGGCGCGGATGCGCTGCTGATCCTCGTCACGAGCGCGGTCGCGGCCCCGTTCGCGATCGGGCTGATCCGCCGCGTCGGCGTGATCGCTCGTCGGCTCGCGATCGAGGTCATCCCGGCAGGCAGATCGATCGATCTCGGACGCGCGCCACGCCGCGCCTTGATCATCACGTTCGAGCTCGGGATGGCACTCGCGATCGCGGTCCCGGCGATCGCGCTGATCCAGCCGTTCGTGCCGGCGAGCCCGCTGATCGTGATCGTGGTCGCGTTCGTGCTGGTCGTCCTGATGCGGCGCTCGATGGCCGATTTCGAGGGCCACGTGCGCGCGGGCAGCGCGGTGATCCTCGAGATGTTGTCGACGCAACGTGGCGACATGCCACTCGCGCAGTCCGTCGAGACCATCCTGCCGGGCTTTGGCGGCATGGTCTCGATCGTCGTTCCCGCCACGTCGTCGGCCGTCGGACAGTCGCTGGCCGAGCTCGACCTGCGTGCGAAGACCGGGGCGACCGTGCTCGCGATCGGACGCGGCGATTCCGGCCTCGCGACGCCATCGCCAACCGAGCCCCTGTGCGCTGGTGATGTGCTGGCCCTCGCCGGCTCGACCGAGGCCGTCACCGCGGCACGTTCCCTGATCGAGACAACCACATCGGAGCACCACGGCCCCTGACCTCGCTCACCCGCATCGCGATATCGTCGGACTGGGAGGTCGTCATGGGAAAGTACGATACAGACGAGGTCGGCAAGCCCGGCAAGCCGCTGCGTCCTCGCCCGTTTCCGTGGAAGCTGTGGCTGTTCGCGCTGGTGATGGCCGCGGCTGCTGGTGCCGCTGGTTACTTCGCCTGGGACTTTCGCGAGCAGGTCAAGGCGACCGAGGTCTCGCAGGCCGAGCATGCCGGCAAGCTCGCGAGCACCGAGAAGGCGGCGGTCGAATGCAAGGCGGCCCAGGATCAGCACCTCAAGGTCGCGGCCGATGCGAAGGCGATCGCGGCCAAGTGCGTCGTCGACAGCAAGGACCTCACGGCGCAAAACACGAAGCTGTCGGGCAACCTCAACGCATCGAAGGACGAGCTCGCGGCACTCCGCGTCCAGCAGCGCGAGATCGAGAACCGGTTGGCGGCGATCGCCGAGATCCAGAAGCAGTTCGCGCGCATGATCGACACCGGCGCGATGAAGGTCACCGCGCGGCGCGGCAGCCTCGTGATCTCGCTCCCCGCCGAGGTGCTGTTCCCGTCGGCGGTCGCGGACCTGTCCGAGGACGGCCTGATCAAGGTCCAGGAAGTTGGCTTCACGCTGAAGAAGTTCCCGGACCGCCGCTACCTCGTGGTCGGCCACAGTGACAACCAGCCGCTGAAGAGCGCGCTGTTCAAGGACAACTGGGAGCTCGCGACCGCGCGTGCCCTGACGGTCACCCGCGTGCTGGTCAAGGCCGGGATGGACCCGAAGAACCTCGTGCCAGCGGGTGCAGGCGAGCACGACCCGCTGATCGAGAAGGCGACCTCCGCAAAGGATCTCGCGCGCAACCGCCGGATCGAGATCGCGCTGTTGCCGGCGATCAACGAGCTGCCGCCGCTGCCGGCTGGGCTCGGCGAGACGCCACCCGCCGATGGCGGCAAGGCGCCGCCGGAATCCAAGCAGCCCTGAGCGCTACTTGATCGACGAGATCGCGGCGACCAGGTCCTTCTCGCTGACCTTGCCCTTGACCGTGACGTGGGCGCCGGTTTGCTTGATCTTGAACGCGGAGATCACCTTCTTCGCGGCAGGCGGCGTGTTCTTGCGGCCTACCTCGCGCGTCATCTCCCTGGTCATCTCGTCGGCCGTCTTCTTCGCGTCCCTGGGCGAGGCGAAGCTGCCGATCAGCTCGCCAATGAACACGCCGTTGGCGATCGACAGCGTGCCGCGGGCAGACCGGATCGGCATGTCCTTGTCGTCGAACGGCTTGTCGAGTGCGAGCGCGCCCCAGCCCGGTGCCTTGACGTCGACCTTCGCGAGCTGCGCCTGCACTGGCGAGTGCGCGAAGGCGCCCTTGTGCCCGATCCATGCCTGCAGCTGGGCCTTCTTCTCGGGCTCGATGCCGATCACGATCACGTCCGCCGTCACCCATGCGACGTAGACGGCATCGCGACCATTTCCGATCACGGTGAACTGGCCGTCCTGGGTGACGGTGGCCTTGGCCTCGCCCATCACCTTCAACACGTTCTGGATGCAGGTCGAGAGCTTCGGCCGATCGATGCCGGCGAGCTGGATGAACACCGCGCCCTGCTCCGCTTCCGGATCACCGGCGATCACGAAGCCGTCGACCACGGAGACCGCGTCGATCTTGCACGCACCCTTGACCAGCGCGAGCCCCTGCTGGAGGTCGCGCTCCTCGGAGAGCACCATCGGCAACAGCGTCGCATAGGTCGCGGTCTTGACGCCGAGCGCGACATCACCGACGAGCACGCCCTTCGTGGTTGCGGGCAAGTTCTCCTTGGCCGCCGCCCACGCTTTCGAATAGTCGGCGTGTGCGGTCGAACCAAGTGTTGTCACGAGCGCGAGCGCGCCCACCACCAGTCGAAGAGCTGTCATTCGCGGGAATGTAGCAGCACGTCGCCGGCGATCACGCACTACCGCGGCGCTAGACCGAGACCCCCGCCATGGCCCGCCGGGCGGCCGCCGCGGCCGGTCGCCAGCCACCGCGATAGACCCGGCGCCAGTACAGCGAGGCACCGACGATGATCTCGAACGCGAGGCCGATCCAGCCGCCGACGACCCCGAGCTCCCAGTGGACGCCGAGCAGCCAGGTGAGCGGTGGGGTGAACAGCCACGCGGTCACGATGCCAAGGATTGCCGCGTAGCGAACGTCGCTCGCACCACGCAGCACGCCGCGCGCGATCACGTTCGCCGCGTCGGCGACCAGGAACGCGAGACTGACGTGAACGAGCATGGCCGCCCGGTCCGCGAGCGCGGGATCGCCCGATGCCATCGCGGTCGTGATCATGCCGCCGAGGATCGCGTAGGCGATGCAGCACACAAGCGAGTAGGCCGAGCCAATCACGAGCGCACGCTTGGCAACGGTGGAGACCAGGACGTCACGATTCGCGCCGACCGCTTGCCCGACCAGCACCGCCGCCGCCTCGGCGAGCGCGTGCGCCGGCAGGAACGACACATTCACCAGGTGGAGCACCATCTGATGTGCGGCGCCGTCGATCGCTGACATCCGCGCAACCAGCACGGTGAGGATGAGGAACGATCCGACCTCCATCACGAACTGGATGCCATTCGGCATGCCCTGCGCCCACACCGCACGGACGGCGGCCTTGCGCAGCACGAGCTTCTTGAGCCGCACGCGCATCGGCCACGCGAGCACCGAGAGCTCGGTCGCGTTGCCGAAGATCGTGGCGACCGCGGCGCCGGCGACGCCCCACTCGAGCCCGAGGATCAGCAGCACGTCGAGCGCGATGTTGACGGCGTTGCCCGCGAGCGCCGCTCGCATCGGGATCGTGCTGTTGCCCTCGCCGTAGCTCGCCTCGCGGAGCGACGCGTAAAGCAGTACGAGCGGCGCGCCGAGCGAGCGGATCGCGAGGTACTGGGCCGCGAACGCACCGGCGCGCGGCGATGCCGAGACGTTGGCGAGCAGCGGCGCCGTGAGCTGGCCGAGCACCAGCGCGGCGATGCCGAGCAGCATCGCGAGCGCGACGGCCGCCCCGACGAGCTCGGGGATCCGGTCGCGGCGATTGGCGCCGACGGCCTGCGAGACCAGGGTCTTGGCTCCGCGCAGGAGCCCGATGCCAAAGCAAACATATGCGAAGCCAACGACGCCGGCGAGCCCGACGCCGGCGAGCTCGTCGGCCCCGATGTGGGCGACGAATGCGGTGGAGGCGAGGGTCATCGTGGAGAACGAGACCATCGAGACCGTGATCGGCCACGCGAGCTTCACGAGCGCTCGACCGGGGTGTTCGGTCCAGCTCAGATCTTGGGTCGGAGGTAATGACGCAGACGCAGACATGGTGACCTCGAGGTCGCGGAAGAGAGGTTCCGTGGGAGAGCCGAGGTCTCGATCGCCGAAAACGAGACGGGCCCCTTTGCCAGGAGCCCGCGGCGGAGAGGATCTTGCTCGTGGACTAACGAGCGTCACCACCGCGGGCCATGACCTGGTCGACGATCAGGATCGTCGAACAGTACATGTGGCGCGGCTTCGAGTTCATGCGTTCACTCTCGCTGAACGGAATCGTGACGTCAATAGAGATCACCAGTCTCGATACTCGATCTTCATCGAGCGACAGTCGTCCGCGTCGACGGCCGAGGTGAGGCAAACTGCCACTCGGCGGCGACACGTAATGCCTGATCGAGTGCAGCGAGCTCCGAGCTCTCGCGAGCTGCGACCCGTGCGACACCTCCGGGTACGCGACGCAAGTCACCGGAACCAGTATCTGACGCCTGGTTCGAGGTTCCGATCGCGATCCGGGATGTCGCATCAACCTGCGCGCGTGTCGCAGCTGGGAATGACGGAGCCCCTTGGCCGGTTGACAGGCCGTCCGCCCGGCGGTTTCCTCCAGCGAGTTTTTTATGTCTGATCGCCTCACCGAAGAAGTCATCAAGCTCCAGGGTCGGTTCGCCACGCTCGAAGCCGAGGTCGGCAAGGTCCTGGTCGGCCAGGACGAGATGCTCCACCGGCTCCTGCTCGGCCTGCTCGCCGGGGGGCACGTGCTGCTCGAGGGCGTCCCCGGGCTGGCCAAGACCCTGGCCATCCGGACCCTGGCGAGCGCGCTCGACGGCACGTTCTCCCGGATCCAGTTCACCCCCGACATGCTGCCTGGTGATGTCGTCGGTACCCAGATCTACAACCCGCGCGAGGGCTCGTACACGATCAAGCGCGGCCCGGTGTTCGGCAACTTCATCCTCGCGGACGAGATCAACCGCGCGCCGGCCAAGGTGCAGTCCGCGCTGCTCGAGGCGATGCAGGAGAAGCAGGTCACGCTCGGCGATCAGACGCTGAAGCTGACCGAGCCGTTCCTCGTCCTCGCGACCCAGAATCCGATCGAGCAGGAGGGCACCTACCCGCTCCCCGAGGCCCAGCTCGATCGCTTCATGCTGAAGATCAAGGTTGGCTATCCGAGCAAGGACGACGAGGTCAAGATCATCGACCGGATGGCGGGCTCGGGCTCGGAGCCGGTGGCGTCCAAGGTGATGGGCACCGACGAGATCCTCGCGGCGCGCGACCTCGTGCGCCAGGTGTTCGTCGACGACAAGGTCAAGCGATACGCGGTCGACCTGGTCGCAGCGACCCGCGATCCCAAGGCCGCGGGCCTGGCCGCGCTCGCCCCGCTGATCGACAACGGTGCCAGCGTGCGCGCCTCGATCTCCTTGATCAAGGTGGCCAAGGCGCAGGCAGTGCTGTCGGGTCGCACGTACATCTCGCCCCACGACGTGAAGACGATCGCGCACGACGTGTTGCGCCACCGGCTACTCGTCAGCTACGAGGCCGAGGCGCAGGGCAAGACCTCCGATCACGTGATCGCCCAGATCCTGGAGAACGTTCCGGTCCCGTAGAGGTTGTCGTGCTCCCCGCCGAAATTGCCCAAGCGGTCAAGCGCATCCAGTTCGTCACCGGCCGGCAGGTCGCCGACGTGATGGCAGGTGCCTATCTCTCCGTGTTCAAGGGACGCGGCATGGAGTTCGAGGAGGTGCGTCCCTACGTCCCCGGCGACGATGTCCGCACGATCGACTGGAACGTCACCGCGCGCACGGGTGAGCCACACGTCAAGCGCTTGGTCGAGGAGCGCGAGCTCACCGTGATGCTGCTGGTCGACGTCAGTGCGTCGCAGGATTTCGGCTCGGGCCGGCGCAGCAAGCTCGAGGCTGCGGTCGAGCTGTCGGCCCTGCTCGCGATGAGCGCGGTCGAGAACGGCGACAAGGTCGGGCTGCTGCTGTTCCACGGTGGCGCGGACCTCTACATTCCCCCGCGCAAGGGCGGCAAGCACGCGCTCCGCGTCGTCCGCGAGGTGCTTTCGCGCGGCCGCGCGGAGCCCGCGGGCGTCTCGGCGCGCAAGACGCTGTTCGAGTTGCCGCGCGCGGTCCGTCAGTGGTGGGCCAAGCTGCAGTCGGCCACCCGCGGCGAGCCGCGTCGTGCGACCAGCATCTCCGCCGCGCTCGAGTTCTGCCGCCGCGTCCTGCCACGGCGCGCCGTGCTGTTCCTGATCTCGGACTTCCTCGACGAGGGCTACCTCCAAGTCCTGCGTCACGCGAACCGCAAGCACGATGTCGTCGCGGCGCTGATCACCGACCCGCGCGAGCACGAGATGCCCCCGACCGGCCTCGTCACGCTCGAGGACGCCGAGTCGGGGCGCGTGCGGCTGGTCGACACGCGCTCGGCGGAGTTCCGCAAAGAGCTGACCGCCACCGCGACGCGCCGCCGCGAGCAACTCCGCGCTCAGCTGCGCGCGACCGGGATGGATCTCGTCGAGTTCGATGCCTCGCGCTCCATGGTCGATCCCTTGCTGCGGTACTTTCGCGAGCGCGAGCGGAGGCTCAAGCGATGAGGTTCGTGCCACTCGCGATCGTGGTCGCACTCGCCAGCTGCGGCGGTGACGACGGCCCGGCCACCACCGAGGCCACGGTCCCCGCGCCGCCGAAGGACGCGCTCGCGAAGACCACGGAGCACGGCCCGGTGACGGCCACGGTCAAGGTGTGGCCTGCCAAGCCGAGCCTCGGCGAGCCGATCTACGCGCGGCTCGAGGTCGAGGCCCCACCCGGCATCACGATCGACGCGCCGTATCAGGAAGCCGGCGATCAGAAGCTCGGCAGATTTGCGGTCGTCGGCTTCGTACGGGATGCCCGGCGCACCGCCACCGGCGGCCAGATCCACGAGCAGACCTACACGCTCGAAGCGCAGACCAGCGGCCGCCATCGCGTCCCGCCGCTGAGGCTCGAGATCAGCGATTCGCGGACACCGGATAAGTCCGGTGAACGTGCGAAGCCGCAGGAGATCCTGACCGACGAGATCGCGATCGAGATCGCACCGGTCAAGACCGAGGCGCTCGGCAAGGAGCTCGCACCCGTGGCCGGTACGCTCGATGCGAACGTCGGCGGGACCAGCTGGGTACTCGTGCTCGGCCTCGTCAGCCTCGTGCTGGTGCTCGGCTCGGGCACCGTGCTGCTCATCCGCGCGCTCGGCTCGCGACGCCGGATCGAGCAGCAACGCTCGGCCTATGACGAGGCGGTCTCGCAGCTGCGCGCACTCGAGGATCGCGGAGCGCCGGATCCGGAGACCGCGGATTCGTGGTTCGTCGCGCTGTCGGCGATCGTGCGCCGCTACCTCGAACACCGCTACGACATCCGCGCGCCCGAGCTGACGACCGAGGAGTTCTTGCTGGTCGCCACCGCCCGTCCCGAGCTCGGCACCGAGCATCGCGCGCTGTTGACCAACTTCCTCGAGCGCTGCGATCGGGTGAAGTTCGCCGGCTATCGGCCCGACGCCGAGGAGTCGCTCGCGACGCTCAAGGCCGCGCGCGGCTTCATCGAGGACACCCGGCTCCAGCTCCCGAGGGCGGCGTGAGGTTCGAATTTGCACACCCGCTGCTGCTCGCCGCCGCGCTGCTCGCGCCGCTCGCGGTGTGGTGGTCGATGCGCAGCGCCGGCCGCGTCGTGTTCTCGTCCCTGCGTGCGCTGCCGGCCGCCGGAAGCACGTGGCGCACCGCGCTCGCCTGGGTCCCCGACGTGCTGTTCGGCGTCGCGATCGTCGCGCTCGCGATCGCGCTCGCAGGCCCACGTGCCGGTGACAGGAGCGCGCGCGTACGCCGCGACGGCATCGCGATCATGATGGCGGTCGACGTCTCGGGCTCGATGCGCGCGCTCGACCTGTCGGAGCGCAACCGCGAGCTGACCCGGCTCGACGCGGTGAAGCAGGTGTTCGAGCGGTTCGTCCTCGGCGGCAAGCGGCTCGCCGGCCGGGTCGACGACGCGATCGGCCTGGTCGCATTCGCAAAGTTCGCGGACACGCGCAGCCCGCTGACGCTCGATCACGGCAACCTGGCGACCGCCGCGCGCCAGCTCGCGTTTGCGCCCGAGAGCGAGGACGGCACCGCGATCGGCGCGGGGCTCGAGCTCGCGGTCCAGCGGCTGGTCGACTTCAAGAGCCGGAGCAAGGTCATCATCCTGCTCACCGATGGCGAGTCCAACGTCCACGAGATCGATGAGGACACCGCGATCGACGATGCGATCAAGGCCGGCATCAAGGTCTACACGATCGGCGCGGGCACCAACGGCGTCGCCCCGATCCGGGTCGACGTCGGTGACGGCGAGACCCGGCTGATGCAGACGCAGGTCTCGATCGACGAGACCACGCTGCGCAAGATCGCGGACAAGACCGGCGGCCAGTACTTCCGCGCCACGGACAACGCGAGCCTGCAGCGGATCTACGGCCAGATCGACAAGCTCGAGCGCACGACGATGGAGGAGGAGCGGTTCACCGAGTACCACCAGTTCTACGGCTGGTTCGTCGCGCTCGCGATGATCCTCGTCGTGCTGGCGCTCGGGCTGCGCGGCACCGTGCTCCGGAGGTTACCGTGAGCGACCTCCACTTCCTCGAGCTGCAACGCATCCACCTCGTGTGGCTCGCACTCGCGATCGTCGCCGGGCTGTTCGTGCTCGAGCTCAACGGTCGCGGCGCGCTGTCGACGTTCCTGTCACCCGTGATGCAGCGCCGGCTGACCGCGCAGGCGAGCCTCGGACGGATCGTGCTGCGGCTCGCGTTCGTGCTGCTCGCGATGCTGGCCGCGATCGGTGCGTTGATGCGCCCGCAGGCCCGTGGCTCGACCGAGACCATCACCGCCTCGCGCGCGTCGGCCGACGTGATGTTCGTGCTCGATGTCTCGCGCTCGATGCTCGCCGAGGACACTGCACCGACCCGGTTCGCGCGAGCCAAGGCCGAGATCGCGCAGCTGGTCGAGCGGCTCGATGGGCACCGCGTCGGGCTCGTCGCGTTCGCCGGTCGCGCCGCGCCGGTGTGCCCGCTGACGCCCGATCATTCGTTCTTCCGCACCGTGCTGAACACCGTCGACACCCGCAGTGCCGGCCGCGGGGGCACCAAGGTCGGCGAGGCGATCAAGATCGCGCTTCGTGGCTTCCCGGCCGGACCCGGCGCGAAGCTGATCGTGCTGATCACGGATGGCGATGATCAGGATCCGTACAGCGAGGAGGCGGCGAAGCTCGCGCGCGATGCCGGTGTCAAGATCCTCGCGGTCGGGCTGGGCAGCGAGGCCGGCAGCCAGATCACACTGGTCGATCCGCAGACCGGCGCCCGCACACCGCTGATGCACGAGGGCAAGCCGGTGATCAGCAAGTTGAATGGCGACCAGCTGCGCAAGATCGCGCTCGTCACCGAGGGCGCGTACGTCCCCGCGGGCACGTCCGCGATCGACCTCGACTCGATCATGGCGAGCCACGTCCAGCCGATCGTCCGCGCTGCCGCGGAAGCCTCGATGCGCGTGATTCCCGCCGAGCAATACATCTGGTTCGTGCTCGCGTCGCTGGTGTTCCTGCTCGCCTCGCTGTGGGTCGGCGCGGGCGCAGGGGAACGGAGGACCTCATGATGAGGATCGTGCTCGCGTGCCTGTTCGTGGTCGGTTGTGCCGGCGAGCATCGCGAAGCGCGGGTCGCCTACAATGACGGCGTCGCAAAGCTCGCGGCGGGCGATCACGAAGGTGCCGAGAAGGCGCTGCTCGATGCGCGCAGCCGCGCGGGGGTCGATCCCGAGCTGCGGTTCCGCGCCGCCTATGATCTCGGGCTCGCGTACGCCGCCCATGCGGAGAAGGTGAAGTCAGGCAAGGACGGCGATCCTGCCAAGGCGCTCGAGCTCGCGCGCCAGGCGATGTCGTGGTTCAACGACGCGCTTCGCCTGCGCAAGGGTGATGCGAACACCGTGCAGAACCTCGCGATCGTGCGCGCGCGCGTCCAGGCGCTCGCGGACGAGCTGCGTCGCGCCGAGGGCAAGCTCGAGGCGCGGCTCGACGCCGTGATCGGCGCCCAACGTGACGTGCTCGACGGCGCACGCGCCGCGTGGTTCGCGATCAAGAAGACCACGGGCGCCGATCCGCTGGCGCAGCAGAGCGTGCTCACCGGGCTCGCCGATCGCGAGCGCGGCGTGGTCGCCGAGGTCGGCGTGATCTCGGATCTCGCAGCCGACGAGATCGATCAGATCGCGAAGAAGGCCGAGGACAAGCGGGAGGAGCAGGAGAAGAGCCGCATGGTGCAGCTCAAGTCGGTCGACATCTACCTGTCCGACGCGCGTCAGAAGATCGCAAATGCGCGCCGCAAGCTGCAGGAGCTCGCGGCCGAGGATGGGGTGGCCCGCGCCGAGGCGGCGCTGGCTGCGCTCAAGCGAGCGCGCGAGCAGCTGCTGGATCCGGTGCAGGTGCTGCGCGGGGTCGGGCAGGATCAGGTCGAGCTGCTGCGCGAGACGAAGCTTGCATCGGAGGACCAGCCGAGCGTGGGCGTCACTCCGGCGAACACGGCTCCCAGCGGCTTGCCGGCGTGGCTCGCACCCGCCGCACTCGCCGAGCGCGAGGGCGGGCTCCATGATCGAATCGACGAGGTCCGTGCGCGCCTGTCGGCGGCGATGGTCGCGCCCGCGGCGCCCGATGCCAAGCCAGATCCCAAGCGCGAGAAGCTGCTCGATCGCGTGCGGCTCGCGCTGCCGTCGGTGACCGATGCCACGGCCGCGATCGAGCGCGCACGTCAGTCGCTCGTGAACGACAAGCCAGCGCCCGCGATCGATCACCAGCAGGCGGCACTCGTCGCGATCGCAAAGGCGATCGAGCAATTCTCCGATCTCAAGCAGACGATCGAGCTCGCGTATCGCGATCAAGACCTGGTGGTGAAGCTGCTCGGTCCCGAGGCCGCAAAGGATCTCGCGCCGGCGGAGCGCGCGAAGCAGGTGCGCGAAGGCCTCGCGCGCAACGTCGATCGCATGCCGCGTCTCAAGGAGCTGCTGGTCGAGGAGGTCGCGGCACTCGAGCAGCAAGCTGCCCAGCCGGCCCCACCCGCCCCGCCGGCAGCAGGCAGTGGCAGCGCGGCGCAAGATCCAGCAAAGGCCGCGGAGACCGCGAAGCAGCAGCTCGAGCAGGGCAGGCAACGACTCGCCCGCGCCGAGGAGCTACGGGCGCAGGCCGCCACCGGGCTCGACCAGCTCGGCAAGGCGCTCGCCGCGCAGACCACCGATCCGCTGGTACCGGCCCGGGACGCGCACGCGCGGCTCGACGAGCTGCGCAAGATGTTCTTCTCCGTGATCGAGCACCTCGAGCAGCTGATCCGCGACCAGGGCGAGACCCGCGATCAGACCTCCGCGATCGCGGGGCAAGACGACCTCCAGCGCGGCCCGAAGCTGCCCGGCCTGGCCACCCGCGAGGACGAGCACGGCACGATGGCGAGGTCGATCACGGAGGCGCTTGCCGCCCAAGCCGATGCCGCCGGCAAGCAACCGCCCCAGCCCGGTGCACCCGACGCGAAGGCGCTATCCGCAGCCGCCGCCGAGACCCGGCTCGCACAGAACGAGATCGGCAGCGCGCGCGACACCCTGGTCAAGGCACGCGATGCGACCAAGTCGAGCGAGAGCATCGCGCCCGCGGTCGAGAGCCAGGCCAAGGCGATCGAGCACCTCGAGAACGCGCTGCGCGAGCTGCAGCCGCCGAAGCAGGACAAGCAGGATCAGGACAAGCAGGACCAGCAGCAGCAGCAGCAACAGCAGCAGCAGCAGCAGCAACAGCAGCAGCAACAGGGCGGCGCCGCGCAGCGGGCTCGCGACAAGGATGCCGAGCAGCAGCGCAAGAAGCGCGAGCAAGAGAAGGCGTCGGATCCCGTCGAGAAGGACTGGTGATGCGGACGTCGCTCTCGCTGCTCATGCTCGTGGCGCTGGCCGCGATCGCCCACGCACAGCCGGCGCCTGCCGCGCAGTGGCGGCTCGAGGATCAGCCTCATGCCGACGTGCCGTTCGAGCTCGATCTGCTGGTCGAGGGGTTCGACGAGGCGCCCCCACCCGCCCCGCCCAGGCTCGAGTTGCCCAGCGCCACGGTGACGCCGATGGGCGTGACGCCCAACACCCAGCGCTCGATCCAGATCGTGAACGGGCGCCGCGTCGATTCTGTGCGCGTCACCTGGGTGCTGCGCTGGCGCGTGGTCATGCACAAGGCCGGCGCGCTGCGGATCCCCGGCCTCACGGTCGTGCAGGGCAGCAAGCAGGCGACGTCGCGCGCTGGCGATGTCGAGGTCGACACCGTGCCGACGACCGAGGACATGAAGCTCGAGCTCCAGCTGCCAGCGCGGCCGGTGTTCGTCGGCGAGACCGTTCCGGTCAAGCTCGTGTGGCAGTTCCGGGCGCAGCCGCAGGACCAGACGTTCTCGATCCCGATGCTGAGCTCGGATGCATTCACCGTCAGCGGCCCGCCGGTGCCTGACCCACGCAAGGCGCTGACGTTCGCTGCGGGCACGAAGGATCTGCAGTTGCCGTACGAGATCGACGACGCCACGACTGGTGGCACGCGCTTCAAGCGGCTGACCGCCACGTTCTACATCGCACCGCGCACGATCCCTGCCGGTGGCAAGGTCCTGCTGCCGCCGGCGTCGGTCGTCGCCGCGCTCGCGGTCGGCCGGCCCGACTTCTTCGGCAACGCCTCGACCCGGCTGTTTCGCGCGTTCGATGTCGCACGCGCACTCGAGGTCAAGGCGCTGCCCGAGACCGACAAGCCCGCGAGCTTTGCCGGCGCGGTCGGCGAGCAGTACTCGATCGAGGTCCGGACCAGTCGCTCGGTCGTCCAGCTCGGCGAGCCAGTGGAGCTCGCGATCACGGTGAAGAGCGACCAGCGGCTCGACACGCTCGCGCTCGGCAAGCTCGACGGCGATGGCGGCCTGCCGCGCGACAAGTTTGATGTGCCGGCGGAGCGCCCGACCGGCGAGCTGTCGGCTGACGGCAAGACCAAGCTGTTCAAGGTCGTCGCCCAGGTCACCGGCCCGGCGACCGAGGTACCCGCGATCGCCTTCTCGTACTTCGATCCGAAGCTGGCGACCTACCGCACCATCCGCTCCGAGCCGATCGCGCTGTCCGTCAAGGGCGGCAGCTTCGTGGGCGCAGGCGACGTGGTCTCGGGCTCGCCGACCAAGCGCCCGCAAGGGCCGTCCGCGGCCGACGACACGAGCGCGCTCGTCAACGCCGA
>JBBJLY010000468.1:0-3516 GCA_037720695.1 Kofleriaceae bacterium
GATCGCGGTGCCGCGTGTTGGGTCGAGGGTCGCGAGGATGTCTCCGATCGAGGTCGGTCCGGTGGCGGCGAGCGCGTCGATCTCGACCGTGCGGTGGTGCGGGGTCTCGCCGCCGAGCTGGGCGAGGATCGCGCGCTTGTGGGCGATCATGTCGGGCAGGTCGGCCTCGACATAGGTTAGCTTCGCGCCGTAGCGGTTGCGGAACCGCCAGCCGCGCGGCGACAGGCCGGCCGCGACCTCGACGACCTGGGAGATCTCGCCGGCGTCGATCGCGTGGGTCAGCCGGCGATCGATCAGCCGGTGGCGCGCGAGCAACATGCCCTCGAGGGTCGGCAGGTGCGCCTTGTGCGCGACCAGGTTGGGGCCACGGAGCACGCGATACATCAGGCGGCCCGTGCGGGTCGCGAACGCCTCGTGCGACTGGCCGTGCGCGAACCAGACGTAGCCGGTGTAATGGGCGGTCGGCGAGATGGTCTGCGAATTCGGGCGCGTCATCGTGGCGAACATAAATGTTTCGAGTAGTTATGCCAGAGAGATCTGCACGCGCCGGAGGTGCTTGCAGTACTGAACATCAGACCAGTAAGCTACACCTAGGGTATGCGAATCGCCTGCCTCCATCTTCCCCAGTTCGCGCTCCAGTGCGTGACCCGGATCGATCCAGCGCTGCGTGGTGCAGCGGTCGCGGTCGTCGGGGCAGGCCACGACCCCGCTGCAGGCACGGTGTCACGCGTCGCGCTGCATAGCCCGGTGGTGCAAGCGTGCTCGCGCGCAGCGTGGAGCCTCGGCGTGCGGGTCGGCATGACGGCCACCGCCGCACGCGCGGCCTCACCCGAGATCCGGATCATCACGGCGGACGCGGCCCTCGAGCGCGAGACCGTTCGCGCGCTCGCGGATGCGCTGCTGTCGGCGACGCCGGTGGTCGACGTTGGCGGGCGGGTCGGTGCGGGCGGCGCGCACCTCGCGATGTACTGCGAGGTCCCCAGCAAGACGCGCGGGACCAGCTTCGGGGATCGGCTGCTGCAGAAGCTCGAGTCGCTCGGGATCACGGGGCGGATCGGCATCGCAGACGATCGGTTCACCGCCTGGGTCGCGGCGTGGAATGCGAACCACGGCTCGGATGACGACGCGTCGGTGGTCAGCGTGCCGCGCGGCGGCTCGGCGGCGTTCCTCGCGCCCTTGCCGCTGTCGCTGCTGTCGATCAGCCCCGAGGTCCAGCACATGCTGGAGGCGCTCGGGGTCCGCACGCTCGGCGCGTTCGCGGCCCTGCCGGCACCGTCGGTCACGCGGCCGCTCGAGGCGGACTACCAGGCGCTCGCGCGCGGCGATAGCGGCCAGACGCTGCGCCCGTACGCGCCCGAGGCACCCATTCGCGAGGAGATGGTGATCGGCAAGGCGGCCAATGCACCCAGCGCACCCGCGGCGGTGGCGCTGCTCGCCGAGCGCGTCGCGCTGCGGCTGGCCGGGCGGGCGCGCGGCGCGGCGAGGTTGGAGATCGTCGCGAGCGGGGAGGACGGCGAGCGGATCGTGCCGATCACGCCGCTCTCCGTGTCGCGTGCGCTGCTGTCCACCGGCGAGGAACTGGCAGAAGCGATCGGCAGCGTGCTGCACGATGGCCATCCGTGGCGGCTCAAGGTGTCGGTGGTAGGGGAGGCGATCGCGGGCGACGACACGGTCAACACGCTGGCCGACGATCTGGAACGGGTCGATGCGTTGAGCCTCGTGCTGTCCACCACCGGAGCCGTCGATCTGGCGTTCGGCCTGAGTTTCGGGTCGACCTCGCCGGGCATGGGCCGGATCGGGTCGCGCGACGAGCGTCGGGAGCCGTATCGCCGGACGCGCAGGGGCAAGCAGCAGCGGCGGCGCGTCGCGGACACCGCGGCGGATCTGGTTCAGCCGCGGCTGTTCAAGCTCTGACCACGCGGCGGACCTGGTTCAGCCGCAGCTGTTCGAGCGCTGATCCCAGGTCCGGGCGTGACGCCCGGCCCCTCCACTCCTGGCCCACGCGACGTGGTAGATGAGGTCGATGTCGACCCTCGAAGAACAGCTGCGCACGCAGCTCACCGCGTCGATCAAGGCCAAGGACATGAAGACCGCCAACCTGATCCGCATGATCAACACCAAGATCATGGAGCGCAGGACGGCGAAGAGCTTCACGGGCACGGTCGACGACACGCTGGTGCTCGACGTGATCGCCACCTACAAGAAGTCGATGGAGAAGGCGCGCCAGGATTACGTGAACGCGGGCGAGCGGGCGAAGGACCAGCTTGCCGAGATCGATTTCGAGGTCGCGTGGTGCAGCACGTTCCTGCCCAAGGGACTCGACGAGGCCGAGCTGCGCGAGGCGGTTGCCAAGGCCGTCGCAGAGCTGCCGCAGAAGGATCCGAAGATGGCCGGTCGGGTGATCGGCGCGATCAAGAAGCAGTTCGGCGATCGCGCGGATGCCCAGCTGGTGAAGAAGCTGGCCGACGAGATGCTCGCCGGCTGAGCGCGCTCAGATCGTGTCGTCGTTGCTCGGCGTACTGATCGGCGGGATCGTCGCCACGTGCTGGTTCGCGGTCGGCTCGGACGATTCGTCGATCAGCCGCGCGGCCTCCATCAGGAGGTGCGTGGTGGAGACGTTGATGCGATCGATGCCCTCGACCAGGCACGCGATGAACTCGAACTCGCCCGCGCCCCACGTCAGCAGGTAGTAGACGCACTCCGCGTCGACCGGGTCCTCTGCATCATCGAGCCGCGCGTGCACGACCTTACCCTCGCGCACCAGCACCTGCGCCGATGGCCCGTTGGGCGCGCGGAGCTGGAGCAGGCCGGTCTTGCGCTCGAGCTCGATCAGGATCAGCAGCGACGACAGGCCGACCTGCGAGAGGTCGCCGCGCAGGCTGGTGCCGCCGAGCTGTTCGCGCGTCTCCTGCATCGCGACCTGGGTCCGGCGCAGCGTCTTGGCCACGCGGAGGTCGAGCTCCTCGAACCGGAACGGCTTGGTGACGTAGTCGTCGGCACCGAGCCGGAAACCGCGGATGCGATCGTCCTCGGACGACAGCGCGGTCAGGAAGATCACGGGCAGCATCACCAGCTCGGCGTGCGAGCGCAGCTGACGGACGAGCGCCCAGCCGTCCATCTTGGGCATCATCACGTCGGTGATCAGCAGGTCGGGCGTGCGCGCGAGAGCCCTCGCGAGGGCGTCCTCACCATCAACGGCGGTCTCGACACTGTAGCCGCGCTTCTCGAGCACGGTCGCGACCATGCGGAGAATCCAGGCGTCGTCGTCGGCGACCAGAACATGCGGTGCCATCGCTGACAGCAAGGTAGCTTGTGAATGTCGCTGCTGGCAACGTTCAGGGGCTGTTCGCCGGCGGTGCACCGGGGTGCGCCGCGGGTAGTGCCTCACTTACGGTGCTCGCGGTCCACCCGCCGGCATCCCGCACGGCGAGCCGCCCGTCGCGGAGGGCGATCACAGCGCGCCCGCGCTTGTCGACGGCGAGTCCGACCGGCGTGCCGCCGGGCGTCACGGTGACC
>JBBJLY010000049.1:0-39142 GCA_037720695.1 Kofleriaceae bacterium
GGTCCCGACCAGCGTCGGCACGTCGCCGATCAGCGTGTCCGGCACCGGGAAGTTATAGACCGCGGGGTCGGGCTGACCGCCGCCGATCGCGAACACGGCGCCGGGCAGCGTGTCCCACTTGAAGTTGTTGATGTAGAGCTCGACCTTGTCGAACCCGCGCTCCGAGCCCATGCCGCCGATGATCCGACTGGCGACCATGCCATTCGCGGCCGGCGTGGTGACCGCGACGTTCGGGGCGGCGATCGCCGGCGCGCCCTTGCCGAACACGGCGAACAGTCGGACGTGCGAGTTCTGCGTGCCCGACGAGCACACGCACGGCATCTCCTCGAAGCCGCCGCACGACGCGAGCTTGTTGCGGAAGAACCGGTACGGCGGGCTGCACAGGCCAATGTCATAGGACATCGGATCGTTGCACGCTGACGTCCCATCGACGAAGTTGAACTCGTGCTCGAGGCCGAACGAGTGACCCGCCTCGTGCACCGCGGTGACGCACACGTTCTTGATGTAGTCGGCGGCATCCTTCGAGATCGAGCCGACCTTGTGCGAGTCGGCGAACGTGAACGACGTCATGTTGTCGATCGCGCCGGTGCAGCGGACGTCGGAGATGCCGAGGAGCACGCCGCCACCACCGTCGGGCGCCTGGCCGAGGTCCGTACCGACGCCGGCGATGTTCATCACGTGGTACGTGCCGGAGGCCGGCCGCGTCGTGACGACCTGGGTGTTGTAATAGGAGTAGACCTTGCGGATGCAGGACACGATGCCGTCGAATTCGGCGTCCGCCGCCGTCCCGCTCGCGCCCGCGAAGTTCTTGAACTCGGGGAACGTGTAGACGGTGCCGAGCGCGGTGCCGCGGATCGCGACCTTGTTGGTGGCCGCATCGTGCTCGAGGGCGCCGGTGTACGTGCAGCCGCCGGGGCAGCGGTTGACGTAGATGACGCTCGAGGTCAACGCCGCCGGATCGCGCAACGCCGAGCTGGCGTGCGGGTGTGCGGTGCCGCAGAACGCGCCAGGGATCCCCATCGGGTGACCGTCGGTCGGGACGTGGTCGACATCGTCCTGCGCGGCCGCACGTCCGGCGAGCATGGTGATGGCGGTGAGTGTGACAAGGGCAAGTCGGGTCATGGTTCTCCTCTTCGGCGGCGCCGTAACACCAGCGCCCAGAATCCTGCAGCTGCGAGACCGTGAAGCCACGGCGTGGCCGGCGTGTTGGCTGCGCTGCAGCAGCCGCTCGATGGAAAGAAGCACACGCCTTTGCCGTCGGAGGTTGGCTCGCACACGAAGCTGTCGGGACAGGTCGAGGCGTCGGCGACCAGGCACTCCTGCGTGCACACCTTGCGGTCGGCCGTGCCGGCGCACAGCCCGGTGTCGCAGAACGCGCTCTCGGCGCAGCTCTCGCCGAACGCACCGCTCTCGGTCCACAGGCAGCGGCCCGCATCGCACACCTGATCGGTGAGGCAGCTGGCCGCGGACTCGCATGGCGAGCCACGCGTCGCGGTGACCTGCGGCGATTCGATCACGTCGCCGAGGTCATCGGTCGCGCGGACCACGAGGTCGACGATGCCGCCCGGGAGATTTGCCGGTAGCTGGAACACGTAGGTCGAGGGGTCCGGCTGGCCCATCAGGCCGAAATCTTCGCCTCGCTGCTGGACCCAGCGATGGCCGTTGACCAGCAGCTCGACCTTGCTGAGCCCACGCCGCGACCCCGCGGCCGCGATGACGACGGATTCAGTCGGGCCGCCCGCGCCGGGTTTCGAGATCGTGGCGGTGCCTGGCGGTACCGTCGGCGCGCCGGGTCCAAACAGCGTCAGCAGCTTCTGGTGCGGGTTCTGCACCGCACCGCAGCGGCACGGCTCCTCCTCGAAGCCGCCGCAGGTCGAAGCGCGACCGCGGAAGTAGCGCAGCGGATGACACGCCTGATCGTCGTAGCTCATGACGTCGCTGCAGCCGGAGGTGTCGTCGTCGAGCCAGTGGTACGTGTGCTCGAGCGTGTAGGCGTGCCCGGCCTCGTGCGTGATGGTCCAGCACACACGCTTCACGAAGTCGTCGCTGCTGATCGAGTTGTGCGCCTCGGCAAACGAGAACGAGATCACGTTGTCCGCACCCGCGCACGAGAACGGCGAGATGCCGAGCGTGTTCGCCGGCAGCCCGATCACCTGGGGCGTGCCCGAGACGATCGACATGTGAAACGTGCCGCTGGGCGGCAGTTGATCGGTGACCTCGATCGCGTAATACGAGTAGACCTCGCGCACGCAGGCGACGATCTTGTTCCACTCGTCGTCGTCGTCGGCATTGCCAAGGATGTTGTCGCGGCCCTTGAAGGCCGGAAAGTCGTGCGGCCCGGCGGGAGGGATGAACGACTGCATGTTGCGCGCGTCGTCGACCTCGGCGCCGAAGATCCGGCACGCGCCCGCGCAGCGGTTGAGGTAGAGCACGTTCGACACCGAGGCCGACGCAGTGAAGCGCTCCGGGCCGGGGGGTGCGATCACGCCCGGGGTGCCGAGGCCGATCAGCGGCTTGTCGGATGCGGGGGCTGCACCGGCGTTCGCAGCGCTGCAGACGAGCGCGAGCGCGAGCGCAAGGATCACCCGACGAACCATGGAAGTCGTGGATACTACGGGCTGCGTCGAGCCGTCAGCAGGATTCGTCACGCCGTGCGTCGGCGTGTGATGAAGCCGAGCACGAGCGCGCAGATCGCGAACGCGGGCCACGCCGCGCCAGTTCGCGACGTGCTGCAGCATCCGCCGCCGCTCTCGATGAAGCACACGTGGTCATCGCCGGCGCGCGCGCAGCTGTAGCCCGACGGACAGTCGGCGCCCTCGGGATCACATTCGATCGTGCAGATCTGGGTCTCGGTCGAGCCGCGGCACAGGTTGCTCTCGCAGAACTGGGGATATTCGCAGCTGTCGCCGAGCTGGCCGACCGGTGGGTCCCACGCGCAGCGCCCCTCCGTGCACCGCTGGTACGCCAGGCAGCTGTCCGCGCTGGTACACGGCACACCTTTGGTGAACGTGAACGCCGCCGAATCCGTGAACGTGCCGAGATCGTCGGCGGCGCGGACCGTGACGTCGATGATGCCGTCGGGCACACCGGCCGGTAGCTCGAGGCGATAGCGCGCGGGATCGGGCTGGCCCGCGGCACCGAATGCGACGCCCGGTAGCTCGGCCCACGGCGCGCCGTTCAGCCGCAGCGTCACGCGATCGACGCCGCGCCGCGAGCCTGCCTCGGCGAGGAATGGTCCACCTGCCACGGGTGACACCAGCGTCGACGTCGGGCGCGGCGTCAGCGGGATCCCGAGGCCGAACACCGACGCCAGCTTGTCGTGCGCGTTCTGCTTGCCGCCGCACTTGCACTCGCGCGCGGTGTACTCGCCGCACGTTGCGTGCGCGTTGCGGAAGAATTTTCGCCCGCCGCAGTCAGTCTGGTAGGTGGTCGGGTCATTGCAGGTCGAGCTGCCGTCGAGGAACGCGATCGTGTGATCGAGGCCGAACGCATGCGAGCTCTCCTGGGTGACGGTCCAGCACAGGTTCTCGATCCGGTCCGACGGACCGTGCTGGTTCGCGAACGAGAACGAGACCACGTTGTCCTGCGCGCTGCAGTCGTTCGCGATCGGCGCGATCCCGAGCACGTCCTGGCCGTAGCCGATCTGCGACGGAAGTCCTGCGACGATCGCGGCATGGTAGGTGCCGCTCGCCGGCTTCTGATCGGTCACGAGCACGTCGTACGGCGAGTAGACCTCGCGCACGCAAGCGACGACCGCGGCCCACTCCGCATCGGCCGGCGCCCCCCGCACGCCAGCTGCGTTCTCGAACTCGCTGATCGTGTGCGGCCCGGTCGGCGGGATGGTGGAGCGCAGCGCCGTCGCGTCGGTCACCGAGTCGCCGATCACGGTGCAGCCGCCACGGCAGCGCTCGAGATAGATCACGCGTGACAGCTCCGCGGGTACGGCGCGCGGCTCGACGGTGATCGAGAGGCGCGGCGCGGCCTCGGCGACCCCGAGTCCAAAGGCGACGATGAGGACCGCGCGGAGGATCACTGGAGCTCGACCGAGCCGGCATCCCTGCGCCGGCCGATCACCTTCGCCCCGAGCGCGAGCATGCCTGCGGACCATTGCACGTTGACCTCGACGTCGAGCACCTCGGGACCCATCGGATAGCCGACGCGGCTGAGGGCACCGGTGACGCACAGCTTCAGCATCGGCGAGTCGGGGCCCGTGATCGCGGACGCCGAATGGCCGAGCCCGTCGGACCCGACCGTCAGCCGCACGAGCAAATCGGCGTCGCCGAGCTCGCGTTCGCTCCACTCGATGAAGCAGCCCTCGAGGTCGGCCTCGGCGTGCGAGATCGCGGACACGACCTGGACTGACTGCGAGGGCTCGCGCGACCGCAGCTTCGGCTTCGGCAGCACGGCCTTCGCCTGGATCTCGGCGACCCGATCGACCAGCAACCGGATCTCGGCATCCTTCTGCTCGAGCTTCTTGATCAGGTACTCGACGTCACGGGCGGCGAGCTTCAGCTTGGTCAGCTCGATCAGCAGCTGCTGCCGTTCCTCCTCGCTCCGCTTGAGCCGCGCGATCAGCTCGTCCTTGGCCTGCTCGCTGGCAGGCGCCGGCTGGGGGGCCGGCGGATCTCGGCGCACGAGCATGGCGGTGCTGGCCGCCCCGACGACGAGGATCGCGACGCCGGCGAGCGCGGCATTGCGCGACGAGCGCATCGGCGGCGGCACCAGCTCGGCGATCAAGGCCGTCATGGTCGCGAACCGCTTGGCACGATCGCGCTCGAGGCCGCGCTGGACGGCGCGGATGATCGCGGGTGGCACCTTCGTGCCCTCCGGCGGCGAGATCGCCTTCTCGCCCTTCTCGAGCATCGAGACGCTGGTCGCGCCGGGCAGCGGGTGGGCGTCCCACAGCGCCTCGAACAGCGCGACGCAGAAGCTGAACTGATCGGCGCGCGCGTCGATATCGGGCCCGGTCAGCTGCTCGGGTGCCATGTAGCGCGGCGTCCCGAGCACCGTGCCAGTCGCGGTCAGCTCGACGCTGAGCGCCGCCATGTCCGGCCGTGGACGCACTGCCTCGTCGGGGACCATCAGCGAGCGCGCGAGCCCGAAGTCGGTGACGCGGACGCGGCCATCGCCACCGACCAGCACGTTGTCGGGCTTGAAGTCGCGGTGGAGCAGCCCCACCGAGTGCGCCGCGACCAGGCCGCGGGCGGCTTGCAAGAACACGTCGACGATCTCGCGCCAGGTCCGCGGCCACTTCTTCAGCCACGTGGTCAGCGTGTCGCCCTCGACGAACTCCATCGCGATGTAGAGGTCACCCTCCTCCGTCGTGCCGACGTCATACGCCGCGACCACGTTCGGGTGCGAGAGCTGGGCGATCGCCTGGGCCTCGCGGCGGAGCCGGGTCCGCGCATCCTTGGTGTTGTAGGTCAGGCCGGCCCGGAGCAGCTTGAGGGCGACCTTGCGGTCGAGCTGCGGGTCGTACGCGGCGAACACGACCCCCATCCCACCGGCGCCGAGCGCGGTCAGCACGAGGTAGCGGCCGACGCGGTCGCCGATCGTCAGGGTCCGGGTCGGCCGCTGGGTGACCTGAGATGGCGACAGCCGCTCGTGTGGGTAGGTCTGGAGGTTCGAATCCTCAGCAGAATCCGCAGCCAGCGCCGCCACCAGGTCGCGGCAGTCCCGGCACCCGGCCAGGTGGGTCTCCGCCTTGATCAGCAACGAGGGGGGCAACGTCCCGGAGACAAATTCGCTTGCTGCGTTGTCGTCGAGGTGCTGCTCCATGTCGCTGGTCTTGAAGGTAGCAAAGCGACCTCACGAACTGCCTCATTTCCCCTCTTGCTTTGGGGCCGCGTGCAAGGTAGCAATCTCGCGCTCTTATGCTTACCGACCTGTCCAAAGTCCGCAACATCGGGATCTCGGCTCACATCGACAGCGGCAAGACGACGCTGACCGAGCGGATCCTTTACTACACGGCCCGCATTCACCAGATCCACGAGGTCAAGGGCAAGGACGGTGTCGGCGCGAAGATGGACTCGATGGAGCTCGAACGCGAGCGTGGCATCACCATCCAGTCCGCCGCGACGTTCTGCCAGTGGCCGCCGGGTGAGAAGGCGAAGGACGTCATGTCCGTGCCGGGCTCGCCGATCAAGACGCAGCACCACATCAACATCATCGATACCCCAGGCCACGTCGACTTCACGATCGAGGTCGAGCGCTCGCTCCGCGTGCTGGACGGCGCCATCATGGTGTTGTGCGGCGTCGCCGGCGTGCAGTCGCAGAGCTACACCGTCGATCGCCAGATGCGCCGCTACAAGGTGCCGCGCATCGCGTTCATCAACAAGCTCGACCGCACGGGCGCCAACCCGTATCGCGTCCGTGACCAGCTGCGCGACAAGCTCAAGCTGCACCCGGTCATGATCCAGATGCCGATCGGCCTCGAGGACAAGCTCGAGGGCGTCGTCGATCTGATCGAGATGCAGTCGTTCACGTTCTACGGCGACAACGGAGAGACCATCGAGCGCGGCCCGATCGCGGCCGAGCTGGTCGAGCAGGCGCAGAAGATGCGCGACGAGATGCTCGACAACCTGTCGATGGTGAACGACGAGCTCACGGAGGCGATGCTCGAGGAGAAGGTGACGCCGGAGCTGATCCGGAAGTGCCTCCGCCAGTCGACGATCGCGCTCAAGTGCACCCCCGTCATGGTGGGCTCCGCGCTCGGCAACAAGGGCGTCCAGCTGCTGCTCGACGGCGTCTGCAACTTCCTCCGAGCCGCGCGACGTCGAGAACATCGCGCTCGATCTAGGCAATAGCGAGGAGCCGATCGTCCTGTCGTCGGACGCTTCCAAGGCGCTCGTCATGCTCGCGTTCAAGCTCGAGGATGGCCGCTACGGCCAGCTGACGTACGTCCGCATCTATCAGGGCGCGGTCCGCAAGGACGAGTTCATCGTCAACTCGCGCAACGGCAAGAAGGTCAAGGTCGGTCGCCTCGTGCGGATGCACTCGGACGACAAGGAAGACATCACCGAGGCTGGCGCCGGCGACATCTGCGCGCTGTTCGGCGTCGACTGCAACTCCGGCGACACGTTCACCGACGGCACCACCAACGTGGCGATGACGTCGATGTTCGTGCCGTCCCCGGTGATCTCGGTCGCGATCAAGGCCAAGGACTCCGGCGCCGAGATCAACATGTCCAAGGCGCTGAACCGGTTCACGCGCGAGGATCCCACGTTCAAGTGCTGGGTCGACCCCGAGTCCAGCGAGACCATCGTCGCAGGCATGGGTGAGCTTCACCTCGACGTCTACATCGAGCGCATGAAGCGCGAGTACAAGGCCGAGGTGGTGACGTCGCCGCCCCAGGTCGCGTACCGCGAGACCATCGGCCAGCGGGTCGAGTTCAACTACACGCACAAGAAGCAGACCGGTGGCTCTGGTCAGTACGGCAAGGTCTCCGGCTACGCCGAGCCAATGGAAGGCGAGTTCGAGTTCGAGGACGCCATCAAGGGCGGCGCAATTCCGCGCGAGTTCATCACGTCGTGCGAGAAGGGCTTCAAGTCGATGATCGCGAAGAGCCCTCGGCTCGGCGTGCCCGTCGTCGGCCTGAAGGTGGTCATCAACGATGGTGCATCGCACGCCGTCGACTCGAGCGACATCGCGTTCCAGGAAGCAGCCCGCGGTGCCTTCCGCGACTTCTTCCCGCGCGCCCGCCCCAAGATCCTCGAGCCGATCATGAAGGTCTCGATCGAGGGGCCGGCGGAGTTCTCGGGCAACATGCTGTCGCTCATCATGCAGCGCCGCGGCATCGTCCTCGGCTCCACCGAGGATGATGGCAACGCGCGCGTCGACGCCGAGGTCCCGCTGGCCGACATGTTCGGCTTCTCGACCCCGCTGCGCTCGGCGACGCAGGGCAAGGCCGAGTTCACGATGGAGTTCTCGAAGTACTCCGAGACCCCGAGCAACATCACCGAAGAGCTGCTGGCCAAGGCGGCGAAGGCGCGGCAGGACGCGAAGAAGTAGCGTGATCGGCTAGACTCGCCAGATGCGGGTCGCCGAGCGTTCGCGGTTAACGGTGGCGGAATACCTCGCGTGGGAGCGCTTGCAGACCTGCAAGCACGAGTACTTCGAAGGCGAGGTTTACGCGATGGCCGGCGGCAGTCCCCGGCACAATCGCCTGTGCGTACGCGTAAGCGCGGCACTCGACGGGGCAGTGGGCGCAACGTGCGCCGTGCTGAGCTCGGACCAGCGGGTGCGAACGAGCGAGCGGCGCTACGAGTACCCCGATGTCACGGTGGTCTGCGGCTCGCTGACGATCGAGCATGATGACGTGCTGGCGAACCCGACGATGATCGTCGAGGTGCTGTCGGCCAGCACCGAGCAGTACGATCGCGGGCTCAAGTGGGCGGGCTACCAGTCCCTGCCCTCGCTCACCGATTATCTGTTGATCGCGCAAGACCGCGCGCACGTCGAGCACTTCGCGCGGACCCCGGCTAGTCGCTGGCTGTACAGCTCCCTCGGGACCGGCCAGACCATCGTGCTCACCACGGGTGCCACGCTCGAGATCGACGCGCTGTTCGCGGGCGTGCTCGAGCTACCTGGCGACGATCAGCAGTCGTCGCCGTCGTCGTAACCTTCGGCGTAGCCGTCGTCGTAGCCGCCAGCCCAGCCGTCGTCAAAGCCGTCGCCCCAGGCGGCGTCGTAGCCGCTCGGGTAGCTCGCGTCGTAGCAGTCGTCGTAGACCGCGGCGTAGCCGACTTCGAAGCCGTCGAGGTAGCCGTCGTCGTAGCCATCGGCGTAGCCGGCGACCTCGCCGTCGGTGATCCCGCGGGTGAACGCGGTCGGGTACGCCGCCTGGTAGCCGCGCTGGTAGTCAGGATTCGCGGCCTTGCCGGCGGCCAGCCCACGCTCGAACGCGGTGGGGTCGAGCGCCTGCTCGTGCCCGCGCCGGTAACACTCGCGAACATCGCCCGGATCGGCTGGCTCTTCCTCGGCAGGTTTGCGCGCGAGCCCCTCGCCGCAGGTCGAGAGCCCGGCATTGTAGCCATCGCTGTACCCGGTGCTCGCGCCATCGGCGTACCCGCTCGAGTAGCCGTCGTCGTAGCCGACGGACTCGCCGTCGCTCAGGCCGGCGCTGGTGCCGTCAGCGCACGCGTCGGGATCGCTGGCCCCCTCGACCCCGCCATCGTCGTAGCCATCGGCGTAGCCGCCGTTGTAGGTGCGCACGTGCCCGGTCAGGAAGCCATCGCTGTAGCCGTGTCGCGTGCCGTCGCCCCGGCCGTCGGCCTCGGTGAGCGACAGCCCGACCTGGCGGCCGGTCTCGAGCTCGGACGCGTTGTGCTCGTTCGCCTCGCGCTCGCCATCGGTGTACGAGGCCTGGAGCTGGCCGCGGTCGAAGCAGTCGAGCGGCGGCTCGCAGCCGGTTCCGAGGAGCGCGCCGATCAGGAGCAAGAACCGGAGGTGCATGTCGACCCGGCGGTGGTGCAAACCCAGTTCCCACCGCTGGCCGGCGCTGTATCAGGCAACCCCGCGGCCTGCCACGCTGTGACGGTCCGGGTGCAGCCGGTGAAGGTGTGGCGCCAGAGCCACAACCCCTGCAGGTTCTGCCGCCCGGCAACCTCCGACAGATCGAACGTGTCCGTCGCGCGTTGTCGCCGGCTGGAGGCCCAGAATGCGCGGAGCTATCGGTCTACTCGCGATCCCGTTCCTCGTTGTCCTCGCCCGGGCGGACACGCCGCGGAAGCCGGGTGCGGATCCGGCCGCGCTATCCGAGCGCGCCACGATGCTGGCCCCGATCCAGATCGACAGCCTGACCCTGACCCCGATCGTGGCGACCGGCACCCGTGGCAAGCAGGTCGAGGTGCTGACGCTCGACCAGGGAATGGCGGCGAAGCAGGTCAAGATCAAGGAGAAGATCGACTCCGACGACGTCAACAACCTGACCCTGATCAACAGCTCGAATCAGCCGCTGTTCGTGCTCGCCGGCGAGGTCATCATCGGCGGCAAACAGGATCGCATCATCGGCAAGAACACGGTGATCCCCGCGAACACCACGCAGACCGTGCCGGTGTTCTGCGTCGAGCATGGACGGTGGGACAACTCGTCGAAGGAGTTCACCACCGCGAAGGCGCTCGCCCACGGTCGCCTCCGCGGTCAGGCCAGCTTCGCGGCGCAGCAGGACGTGTGGAACGAGGTCAACGCGAAGAACCGCGCGCGTGGCACGGGCAACGACACCGACACCTATCGCAAGGTCGCGAAGCAGCAGCAGGACGGCACGATGAAGCAGTGGATGACGAAGGTCGACGGCGCGCTCGCGAAGATCCCCGCCGCGGATCGGGCGCGCATGATCGGCTATGCGGTGTCACTGAATGGCAAGGTCGCCACCGTCGACATGTTCCAGTCGCCTGGTCTGTTCAAGAAGCTCGAGGGCAAGCTGGTGCAGTCGTACGTGACGGACGCGGTCGACATCAAGGTGTCGCGCAACGTCAAGGCGCCGACGCCGACGGACGTCAAGGACTTCATCGCCGACGCGGAGACGGCCGCGGCGCAGCAGTCGTACGAGACCAAGGCGAGCTCGACGACCGTCCACGATGGCAAGCGCGCGGCCAAGGCGAAGGTGATGATGCGGATGGGCGACGCGGCGTCGTCGCCCGCGACCGTGTACGAGAACTATCAGGTCAAGTAGACCCGTTGTCCGCGGGTCGGACTGGCGCGGCTGACCCGTCGGGTCGTCATCGCTGACGGACCTTGCGACGACGCGTCACGAGGAGCCCGATGGCCATCGCGATGCCCACGCCTGCGATGGCCATCGACGGTTTCATGATCCGAGCGCTACGCGCATTCGCATCGCTGCTGGCTTGCTGGCAACGGCTGCCGCACTCGCCGCCGAATCCGCCGCTCGGGACGTCCATGCTCAAGCCGTAGACCATCCCTCCGATACCGACGAGAAGGCACGCGAGCATGAGGTATGTGAGCATTCGTCGCATTGGGGTTACCCCCACTACGCTGAGTCCAGCCTTCCGTTACGACACAACGCCTACATGCGCCAGGTCTGGACTTTTCGTGACCCCCGCGCCGACTGACGATCGTCCGGTCACGGGCCGGTTGTGAAGCCGTAGACCTCGACGTTGTCGAGACGCCATGTGCCGCCGGGTGCCTCGGCGTCGTAGCCGTAGATCCTGAACTCGACGGCCATCGTCTGGTTGAGGAATGCGCCTGGCAGCGCGATCCGCCGAGTGACTCGGGTAGCCGTGTCATCGGGGACCGACACGACCACGAGATCGCTGGCGAAGCTGTCCAGGCTCGATCGGATGGCCCAGGTACGGATCCCCGTGCCGGACCGTCGCTCGTCGAGCTCGAGCGCGAGCAGCGACATCGACACGCCGGCCGCGGGCATTACCGAGAACGAGAAGTAGTCCGTCAGGTCGATGCCAGCGCCCGCGAGCGCCCAGGCATTCGCGGAGAATGCATCCACGTTCGACGATCCGACGACGCCTGCGCCGCGACTCATCACCGGCAATGCAGCCAAGCCCGGCGCGAGCGGTGCGTCTGCCGTGAACGTCGTCTCGGCGCCTGTGGCACCGGTGAACGTGAAGATCGCGAGCGGCTCGAGCTCGCAGCTCTCGGAGCATCCATCACCATCGACGGTGTTGCCGTCGTCGCACTGCTCGCCGATCGCCGCCTGCAGCACGCTGTCACCGCACGACGACGGCTCGAGCTCGCAGATCCGCCCGACCACGAACGTATCGATCAGGCAGTTGGTGTCGGCCCACTGGCCGGCGCTGTTCCCGAGGTGGAGGCAGTCGCCGAGGCCGCCGCTGCCGACGTCGTCATCCGGCTCGTTCGGCGCGTAGCGGGTGAAGCTGAACGGCTCGTCGGTCACCCAGTCGAACACCGCGTCGGTGTCGTTGCCGTCCTCGCTCGCGCCGATCCACGGGTTCTCGGCCGGGTTCTGCGTCCCGCGCATCACGATCTCCTCGCTCGCGCTGGTCACCGTTGCGAGGTAGCCGCCGCTGGCGACGCAGGCGGTCTGCGCACCCGCGAACGTCGTACTCTGCGTGTCGAACGACACGAAGCAGTGGCCGGTCTCGGGATCGACCGCGAACCGGTCGCCTCCCGGGATCTCGGTGACATCGCACACCGCGCCGACGACGCACGCGCTGGTGCAGCCGTCGGTCTCGTCGGCGTCGCCGTCATCGCACGGCTCGTCGCCAACCGACATGCCGTCGCCGCAGATCGCCGTGCAGGCGCTCGGCTCGCCGGCGCAGCTCCAGCCGCTCTCGATCTGGCAGGTGCTGGTGCAGCCGTCGCCCGCGTCGAGATCGCCGTCGTCGCACTGCTCGCCCGTGGCGACGTTGCCATCGCCGCAGACCGGGCCCGCGGTGACCGTGATCGACACGGTGGCGGTGTCGGTCACCGTGCCGTCGGTGACGGTGTAGACGAACGAGGCGGGGCCGACGTGGCCGATCGTCGGCGTGAACGTGACCGTGGTCGCGCCGAGCACGACGGTGCCGTTGACCGGGCTGCCGACCAGGGAGATCGTCAGGGCAGGCCCATCGGGATCGACGTCGTTCGCGAGCAGTGTCGTGTGCGCGAGCTCGAGCGCCGTGTCGTCCGGGACGCCGGCCGCGTCGTCGTTTGCGACCGGTGTGTCGTCGGCCGGCGTCACCGTGATCGACACGGTGCCAACGTCGGTCAGCGTGCCATCGGAGATCGTGTAGTCGAACGTCGCGATGCCGCTGAAGTTCGCGGTCGGCGTGAACGTGATGTCGTTGCCCGCGCGCAGGACCGTGCCGTTCTGCGGATTGCCGACCGCGGTGACGGTGGGCGTCTGGCCGTCCGGATCGCTGTCGTTGGCGAGCAGCGTCGTGGTGGTGACGGTGACCGCCATGTCCTCCAGCGTGGTGGCAGCGTCGTCGACCGCGACCGGCGCGTCTGCCACCGGCGTGATGGTGATGGTGACGAGGCCGATGTCGGTGTCGGTGCCATCGCTGACGGTGTACTCGAATGTCGCGGTGCCGTTGAAGTTGGCGGCCGGCGTGAACGTGGCAACGTTGGCGGCGAGCACGACCGTGCCGTTCGTCGGGTTGCCGACCGCGGTGACGGTCAGCGCGCTGGCCTCGGTGTCGGTGTCGTTCGCGACCAGCGTTGCCTGCGTCAGCTGCACGGCGACATCTTCCGCGGTCGTCACGGTGTCGTCCGCCGCGATCGGGGGATCGTTGACCGCCGGGACGGTGACGGTGACCAGCCCGGTGTCGGTATCGGCGCCGTCGGAGACGGTGTACTCGAACGTGCCGGTGCCGCTGAAGTTTGCATCGGGGGTGAACGTCGCGTCGTTACCAGTGAGCGTGACCGTGCCGTTGACGGCATTGCCGACCAGCGTGACCGACAGCGTCTGGCCCTCGGGATCGGTGTCGTTCGCGAGCAGGTTGGTGATCACGACCGCGGTGTCCTCCGTGGTGGTGGCGGTGTCATCGACCGCGACCGGAGGATCGTTCTCGCCGCCGACGTTCACGGTGACAACAGCGCTCGCACTCTCGGTGCCGTCGCTGATCGTGTATTCGAACGTCGCCGCGCCGACGAAGTTGGCGGGGGGCGTGAACGTGATCACGGTGCCGGTGGTCGTCACGGTCCCGACGGAGGGGTTGGCGACGGAGGTCACGGTCAGCGGGTCGTCGTCGACGTCGGTGTCGTTCTCGAGCACGGCGCTGTGCGCGAACATCGAGGCGACATCCTCGGCAGCCGCGAACGTGTCCGCGACCGCGACCGGCGCGTCGTTGACCGCGGTGATCGAGACCGAGGCCTGCGCGGTCACCGTCTGGGCACCGTCGGAGACCGTGACCGAGAACGCATCGCTGCCGTTGTAGTCAGCCTCCGGCGTGTACGTGATGCGAAGGCCTTCGATCGTGACCCCGCCATGCTCGGGGTCAGTCGCGGTGAGCGACAGCGTGCCAGCACCACCGGTCGCATCGACCGTCGTGCTCACGGGCGTGTCCTCGTCGGTCGTCAGCTGGAGCCCTGCCAGGACGGGGGGCGTGAAGCCCTGGATGTTGTCTCCGCACGCCGCGAGCGCGCACATGAACACGACGATGTGACCCCTCATCGTCGCGCACACTATCACGTGGCAAGCTGGAATGATGGTCGAGGTCCTCGAGCGCGGAGACATCACCTTCTTCTACCGGCCGACCGTGCAGCCGGCCGAAGGTCCTGTGGAGCCTGGCGTGCAGAGCTTCTTCGTCGTGCTCGGTGCACGCGGCAAGCACCGGCGGATCAGGATCGGCAAGAAGCGGATGCCAGCTCCGTCGGGCGAGCGGCTGTGGGCGCGGGTCGAGCGCGTCGGCTCGTTCCAGCGCGTCGTCGGCGACCAGCTACAGTCCGAGCGCTACGTCACGAAGACCCGCGGCGAGCGGGTGCAGCCCGCCGCGCGTGCGATCGCGCATGGCTGCTACGCATTCGTGCGCCACGACGATCACACGCACCTCGCCTACCGCGTGGACGAGCCGGAGCTCGAGCCCGACGTCCCGGAGGAGGTGCGACCGCCCGACGCCGCGAGCCTGATCGTGCTGTTCGAGCGTACGCCGCGCACGCGCGCGACCTGGACCACGGTCGGGGAACCCGCGTTCCTCGACGAGGAGGGTGCCGAGGTCGTGCTGGTCGGGGTCGACGACGAGCCGGAACGCGAGCTCGGGATCGACGTGCTTGACGGCGCCGACTCGGTGTTAGCTTCGCGACCATGATGGCCCACACGATGATGGACACCCCGCTCACGATCGACCTGATCGTCGATCGCGCGGAGCGCTGGATGGGAGATGGCGAGGTCGTGTCGCGCCGGCCCGACCGCAGCTTGCACCGCACCACCTACGGCGCGATCGTCGAGCGTGCACGGCAGCTCGCACGGGCGCTGGTCGCGGCGGGCATCGGACGCGGCGAGCGGGTGGCGACCTTGATGTGGAACCACGCCGAGCACATGGAGGCGTACTTCGGGATCCCGCTCGCCGGCGCGGTCACCCACACGCTGAACCTGCGGCTCCACCCCGACGAGATCGCCTTCATCGCGACCGACGCGCGCGATCGATTCCTGATCGTCGACGACGTGCTGCTGCCCCTGCTCGACAAGATCGTCGCTGCTGGCGCAAAGTTCGAGCGCGTGATCGTGGTCGGTACCGCCGGAGCGCACGTGGGATACGAGTCGTTCCTCGAGACTGGCGCCGACGGCGTCACGCTTCCCGCACTCGCCGAGACCGACCCGCTGGGCGTCTGCTACACGAGCGGCACGACCGGCAAGCCCAAGGGCGTCGTCTACAGCCACCGCTCCACCGTGTTGCACACGCTGGTCGCCGCGCTGCCCGACTCGCTGTCGCTGTCGCGCGCCGACATCCTGCTGCCCGTGGTGCCGATGTTCCACGTCAACGCGTGGGGCCTACCGTTCGTCGCCGCGATGGTCGGCGCGAAGCTCGTGTTCCCGGGTCCGTTCCTCGATCCGCCGAGCCTGCTCGACTTGCTGGTCTCGGAGCGGGTGACCGTCGCCGCCGGCGTGCCGACGATCTGGCTCGGCATCCGCGAGGCACTCGATGCGAATCCCGGCAAGTGGACGCTCCAGCCCGGCCTGCGGATGATCGTCGGTGGCTCGGCGGCGCCCGAGCAGCTGATCCGCGACTTCGACCGGCTCGGCATGACGCTGCTGCATGCGTGGGGCATGACCGAGACGTCGCCGATCGGCCTGGTGTCGCGCGTTCCGCCTCACCTCGCCGATGCCGGCGATGCCGTGTGTTACCAGCTTCGTGCGAAGCAGGGCGTGCCGCCACCGCTCGTCGATGTCTGTGTGCGCAACGATACCGGCGAGGTTCCGCGCGACGATCGGACCAGTGGCGAGCTGCTGGTCCGCGGACCGTGGGTCGCAGCGAGCTACGCCGGCGGCCACACCCCGGAGCGCTGGACCGACGACGGCTGGTTCCGCACGGGTGACGTCGCGCGGATGGACGCGCATGGCTTCGTCCAGCTCACCGACCGCGTCGCCGATCTGATCAAGAGCGGGGGAGAATGGATCGCGTCGCAGGAGCTCGAGAACGTGCTGATGGGTCACCCGGCGGTTCGCGAGGCCGCGGTGATCGGGGTGCCGCACCCGAAGTGGAGTGAGCGCCCGCTGGCTGCTGTCGTGCTCAAGCCGGGCGCCCAGGTCACAGCGGACGAGCTCCGCGCGCACCTCGCCGATCGATTCCCGAAGTTCTGGCTGCCGGATGCGGTGGTGTTCGTCGAGACCATCCCGCGGACCTCGGCGGGCAAGTTCAAGAAGACCGAGCTGCGCGATACGTTTCACGCGCACTACGCAAACGCGCGCTGACCGCACGGCTTGCGCGGCGCAGCGTCTGCATATGTGGTGTGGGGTGATGGCACCATCCGTCGAAGATTCGTCGCGAACGCTTGCGCTTGTCGGGACCCAGAAAGTCACGTATTCAAACCCCGTGGTTCCCTCGGTTCGCGCGCTGGTCCGGAATGCGGTGTTCGACCGGGTCCCAGGCCTGCTGCGCAAGGGGCCCACGACGGCCAAGCGCGTCGCGCTGACGTTCGACGATGGGCCGGACGACATGACGCTGCAATATCTCGACAAGCTCGACGAGCTCGGCGTCCCCGCCACGTTCTTCGTGATCGGCGAATACGCGCAGCGTCATCCGAAACTCGTGAACGAATACCTCCGGCAGCGGTCACCAGGTCGCCAGCCACGGCTACGATCACACGCGGTTCACCAAGCTGGATCGCCGTGCGCTGATCGATCAATGTGCGCGGACGGAACAGGCAATCGGCGGGCAGATCAGCGGTCGCCCGTGGGTCCGCCCTCCACACGGTTCGATCGATGCCGGCACCCTGCTGACCTTGCTGACCAGCGGCTACACGGTCGCGCTGTGGACCCTCGACTCGTGCGACTACGGGGATCGCGATCCCGCGGTGCTCGCCGCGCGCTGCGCTCCCGAAGCCATCACGCCCGGCGAGGTCCTGCTGTTTCACGAGGGCCAGCAGTGGACGCTCGACGCATTGCCGCGGATCGTGACCGGGCTCCAGGCAGCCGGCTACGAGCTGGTCACCATGCTCGATCTGTTCGCCGTCTGAGGCTACGCGCCGGGCACCATCTTGCGCGCCGCGAGCGTGGCGACTGCGCGGCGAACCACCGAAACGCTGGGGCGACGCCGGCCGCGCGTGCTATCTGAGTGCGATGTCCCCGCTCGAGAACATCTCCGACCGCACGTGGGCCGTGATCCTGCTGCTGGCAGGGCTCGCGGTCTCGGCGCTGATGGTGATCAACGCGTTCTCGAATCCGTCGCCGGCGACCACCATCCTCGGCTTCATCATCGCGGCCGCGCTGGTGGCGCGCGGGATCATGCGGCTACGCAGCACGTCGCCGGCCGCACCGCCGCGCGCTTAGCTCCACTCGATCATCGCGAACGTCCAGTCGTCGGCCTGCGGATTCTGGCCGAGGGTCGTCGTCGCGTGCGCGAGGATGGTCGCCGCGGCATCGCGAATGTGGCTGCCGCGCGTTCGCTCGTAGAGCTGCGCGAACCGGCGCATCCCGACGACCTGCCCGTTGGGAAGCTCGATCTCCGGGATGCCATCCGTGTACATCAGCATCCGCTCCGACGGCTCGAGCCGGCCTTCGATGCGGCCGACCTCGAAGCCCACGCTCGTACCGAGTGGAGCGCCCGCGCAGAAGTGCACCCGGTGGTTGCCGCTGGGGTTGAGGCCAAGGATCGGAGGACCGCCTGCGCTGTGGAGGATCCACGCCCCGGTCGCTTCGTCGAGCTCGAGCGCGGTCATCGTCATGTGGTAGTTGCCCTTCGCGACGCGCAACACCACACGATTGAGCAGATCGAGCCCAGCTTGACGTCGTCGACGCCGTTCTCGATCATGACCTGGAACGCGGTCGCGACGGCGGCGGTCACCATCGCGGGTCCTGGCCCGTGGCCGGTGACGTCGCCGACCATGATCAGGTGCCGGCCGCCCGAGAGTCTCTCGTGCCACCACCAGTCACCGCCGCATGACTCCGCAGGTCGGTAGGCACTGCACAGCCGAAACCGCGTCGTGCTGATCTCGTTGTTGTCGGGAAGGAAGCCGTTCTGCACCGCGCCCGTCAGCTCGAGATCCCGCTCGACCACCGCGAGTCGGCCTTCGCGCTCCGCGCGTCGCACGCGCTCGCGCTGGATCCGGTACACGAGATAGGCAATACCGGCGAACACGAGCAGGTAGGCGAGGAACGCCGGCCACGTTCGCCACCACGGCGCGGCGACGCGCAACTTGAGCGAGATCCCGGTCTCGTTCCACACCCCGTGCCGGTTCGCGGCGCGGACCCGCAGCGTGTACGTGCCACCGCCGAGCCGCGTGTACGTCGCGAACGGGCGGTCACTCTCGACGAACTCCTCGTCGAAGCCTTCGAGCTTGTACGCGTAGCGAGCTTGCTTGGGCGCGGCGAACGACAGCGCAGCGAACTGCACTTCGAAGGAATCCTCATGGGAAACGTCGATCGTCGGCAGCGTCCAGATCGGTCGACCGATCTTGACCTCCTGATTCTTGATCGTGAAGCCGGTCAGGACGACCGGGGGGCTGTAGGTGTCGCGCTTGATCTGCTTCGGCTGGAACGCGTTGAAGCCGCGAGCGCCGCCGAAGAACAGCTCACCCGACTTGCTCCGCATCGACGAGCCCTGGCTGAATTCGCTGCTCTGGACACCGTCCGAGGCGCCGTAGACGGCGAACTTGCGGGACTTCGGATCCAGCTGTAACAGGCCACCGCCGTCGGTGCTCAGCCAGAGGTTCCCGTCCGGGTCGGGAAGAATGCCGTACACGGCATCGTTGGTGAGCCCGGAGTTGCTGGTCGTGAACCTCTCGGTGCGGCCGGTCGCGGGGTCGAGTCGGTTGACGCCCCCGCCCAGGGTGCCGACCCACAGGATGCCGCTCGGTTCGCGATACGTGGCGAGGACGTCGTCGCTGCTGAGACTCGCTGGATCCTCGTCGTCGTGGCGGAAGCTGGTCGCGCTGCCGTCGACCAGGTTGAACGACACCAGGCCGCCCTTGGCCGTTCCGATCCACAGGACGTTCTTGTCCTTGGGATCTGGATAGAGGTCGTAGAGATGGTGAGAGGTCAGTCCGGCCGGCGTCAACGTCGCGAACACGTCGGCCTGCGGATCGAACCGAACGAGCCCCCCGCCCCACGTCGCGAGGAACAGCCTCCCGCGGTCGTCCTCCCAGATGTCGAAGATGGTGTCGTTCGGTAGGCGATCGGGTTTGTCGGGATCCGGAAGATACTGGCGGTGGGTCTCGGTCTTCGTGTTGAAGGCAAGCAGGCCCTGCCCCTTCATCGCGACCCACAGCGTTCCTCGCCGATCGCGGTGCACCGCGGTCAGCCAGGCGTTTTCAAGCTTTACCGGCCCCGTGTCGCCGGAGATGTCGCGATACACGGTCACCCGCTGGTTCGCTCGTTCGTACTTGTAGAGCCCGTCGTTATAGCTACCGACCCACAGCGTCCCGTCGGTGTCCTCGAAGAATGAGCTGACATGCGCACGCGTGCGGTAGTGACCGAAGTTGAGACGGAGCTGGTCGAACTTGCACAACCCGATCGTGAACCCACCCACCCACATCACACCCCCCTTGTCCTGGAAGATCGACTCGACGCCCGGGAACGGGAGCGTTGCCGGATCGTCGGGGTCGTACTCGTAGCGAGTCACGCGGCCCGCTGCCCCGATGCGGTTCAGACCGCTCGACGTCCCGATCCAGAGGGTGTTCTGCTGATCCTCGAACAGCACGGAGATGTGGTTGTCGCTGATGCTGGTGGGATCGCTGCCGGCCTGGGCCCGGCGCGTGAACACACGCTTCACGGGGTCGAGCGAGATCAGCCCCTCGCCATCACTTCCGATCCAGACCGTGCCGGTCGCCCCCACGAGGATCGCGGTGATCGACGCGGAGCCGAGCACGGACCCTTCTCCGACCGGCACGCGATAGCTCGTGCTGGTTCCGTCATCGGGGTTCCACCGGATGACACCGTCACTCGCGGTGCCAAGCCACAGGTTGCCCGCCTTGTCGGAATGCATCGCCGTGATCTCGACATCGAGTGGCTTCGCCGCGAACTCGGTGAAATTTCCGGTCGCGGGGTCGAAGTGGTTGAGCCCGCCGCCGCTCATCGCGAACCACATGCGGTCCTTGCGATCACGCGTGATCGCCGTGACCCCGTCCGAGCTCAGCTTGCCCGCGCCACGCGCGTACTGGGTGAACCGGTCGGTGTTCGGATCGTAGAGGTTGACGCCATTCTCCGGCGTGCCGACCCATAGCTTTCCGCTCGCATCCACCACGAGCGCATTGATGTAGCCGGACGAGATCTTCGTCGCCTCGGGGCCTGGTCGATAGACTCGCATCGCCGTGCCGTCGAACCGGGCCAGGCCGCTCGCGGTACCGAACCACATGAAGCCGCTGTGATCCTGCGCGACCGCGCGGACGTTGGAGTTCGGGAGACCCTCGGCGATCGTCAGTCGATCGCAACCGAGCGGCGGCGCCAGCCGCTTGACCGTTTTGGCGTTGCCCTCGACCGCGGGTGCCGGCACGCTCGCGGGACCCGGCTGGCCTGCCGCGATACCTGCGGTCAGCACTACCAGCGCGACAATTGTGAATGCGCGAACCACGACGACCTTTCGGGCGAACCAGAGGCGCACGGAGGCCTTCACCGACATCACGATAACACTGCCTTACTCGTCAACGCCGCTTCGACCTCCCTTTCCAACCACACGCACGCGCGTGATCGATCGCCATCGTCGAGAAATTGCTCGACCGAGCTTTTCGTGTAGGTGTGGGTCGCCTCGTGCCTCGGACGCGAATTCCCAACTCGGCCTCACGCTCGCATTCACCGACGGTGTATCGTGATTCAGTGAGGTGGCAGACGGGTTTGACAGGCAACGTTCGCATGCGACGACATGCGACGCAGGGGGAGCTCCTGGCTTGAGCGTCGTCGGTCTACACGCACGCCGCTTCGCACCCACGCTGCGGGTCGATGTTCGATTCGTGCCACACGACGAGCAGTCGGTCCGGCTCTACGAGCCATCGATGCAACGCTTCGTGCAGCTCGACCAGCTCGAGTGCCACCTCGCGCAGCTGATGGATGGACGGCGCAGCCTCGACGAGCTGACCGACATCGCGCAGCGCTACAACCCCAGTGCTACCCACCATCTGCTCGAGCGTCTGGTCTCGCAACTCAACGCACTCAACCTGCTCGACCGTCAGCATGCTGCGGCACCCGCTCCGGTCGGGCACCGACCGTGGAGCCCGAGTAGCGAGGAAGCAGATCCCTTCACCGAGGACTTTGACGGGCCAACGGTCCTGACCTCGGCGGCGATGATCGATTCGGGCCCGATGCCAGTCGCGGCACTCCGCCTCGTGCCTCCACCCGGCCCCTCGCCGAGGGCGTTCGATGCGCCACTGCCACCCCCGGGCTACGAGATCCCCGACACCGCGGCCGCACCAGCCCCGATGCCCGTCGAACCGGTGCCAGCGCCACCGCCTGCGCCCGTGCCGATGCCGTTCCGGCCGAGCGCGGCGCAGATCGCGGTCGAGGAGCAGGAAGAGGTCCTCAAGCAGAACGCGCGCCGCTGGCACCAGCGCACGTGGCTCCGCGTCCTGATGGGGCTCGCAGCGGTCGTCCTGATCACCGCGTTCATTCCTTACCCACTCCGGGTGAACGCGGAGTGCAAGCTGATCCCGAGCGAGCGCGTCAAGGTCCGCACCGAGCTCGCCGGGACGCTCGTCGAGATCCTGGTGGACGAGGGTCAAGCCGTGAAGAAAGGCGCCGTGATCGCGCGGCTCGATGACCGCGCGCTCAAGTCCGAGCGCCTGAAGGTGAACGCGGATATCGAGAAGATCGACGCCGAACTGGCGACCCTGCGTCAGGGCCGCCGGCCGGAGGAGATCGATCAGCAGCGAGCCGTGCTCGCGGCGCGCCGCAACGAGGCCGCGTTCGCTGCCAAGGAAGCGCGTCGCCGCCGTTTGATGGCGCGCCAGGGTGTGGGCTCGCGCCAGGATGCCGACGAGGCCAGTCGCGACCTCGGCTCCAAGTCCCGCGCGGTCGCGGAGGCCGTCGCCTCGCTGCGGCTGCTCCAGGCGGGATCGCGCCCCGAGGAGATCTCGGCGAAGGAGGCGGTCCTCAAGCGCGCGCGTGCCGAGCTGTCGTACGTCGACGAGAAGCTGGCGATGGCCGTGGTTCGTGCGCCGATGGACGGCGAGATCCTGACGCCACGGTTTCGCGAGCGCGTCAACGAGGGCGTCGAGGTCGGTGGATTGATCTGCGAGATCGCGAACACGCGACGGATGCGCGCCGAGATCCTGGTCCCCGAGCGCGAGGTCGACGTGGTCGCGCTCGGCATGCCAGCCACCGTGAAGGTCGAGAGCTATCCCACGCATCCGTTCGAGGGCAAGGTCAACTTCATCGCGCCGGTCGTCGATGGCGAGAGCAATCGGGTCCGCGTCGTCGTGGAGCTCGACAATGCCGGCGGCTTGCTCAAGGCAAACATGACCGGCTACGGCGAGGTCGAAGCTGGCAAGCGCTCCGTGCTCGACCTGGCGACCCGCCGCGTCGTGCGCTGGTTCCGCGTGCGGTTCCTGATGTAGACCATGTCCGACCACGCTCCCAAGGTTCGTGGGGACCTCGAGTACTTCGACCAGGAGGTCGATGGCAACGAGATGGTGCTGGTCAAGGACCCGGTTCGGAGCACGTACTTTCGGTTCAATCCACTGCAGGCGGCGATGCTCCGCGCGCTCGACGGCAAGCGCTCTGCCACCGAGATCGCCGCGGTGCTGGCGGAGGAATTCGACGTCGAGGTCCCTGCCGAGACCGCAGATCGCTTCATCGCTCGCGCGCAGAAGCTGATGCTGCTCGAGATCGATTCGTACCGGGTGAGCCCGAAGGCCGCGCGCAGGTATGTGCGGAAGGCGATGCGCAACGCAGGCTTCCAGGCCCGCGCACCGCGGACACGTGCTGGTGACGCAGCTCGGGGCCAACCCCGGACGCTCTCCGCGGAGTCCGCCCTGTTCTCGGAGGCGTTCCGCCAGGTCGAGCACGGGCACCCGCGCGCTGCGGCCGGTTATCTGTCGCAGATCCTGGCGGACAACCCGAATAACATCCGCGCACGACAGCTCTACGATCTGATCCAGCGCGCTTACATCAAGGCGCATGGTGCGACGGAGCACCCGACCTGGGTGATGTTCAATCCCCGCGGGATGCTGACGTGGATGAGCCGCCGCGTGGGCCGGTTCGCGTTCGGGTGGCCCGGCCTGCTCGCGATGATCGCGATGGTGCTGCTCGGCGCCTCCTCGTTCGCCACCGTCGGCTTTCACCATGTCGAGGCCGGTGCCTTCGACATCGGGGTTGCGGTCACCGTGCTGCTCACGTCGGCCATCCTCCACGAGCTCGGCCACGGCTTCGCTTGCCAGCACTACGGCGGAGACGTCACCGAGATCGGCTTCATGATGTTCTACTACGTGCAGCCTGCCGCATTCTGCGACACGAGTAGCAGCTACATGATCACGGCCCGCCGGCACAAGCTGATGATCCAGCTGGCCGGATCGATCGTCTCGGTGCTGTTCATCTCCTCGCTCTCGATCGCGCTGACGATCTTGAGCCCGAACCTCGTGATCTATCCGGGCCTCGTGCTCGCGCTTGTCCTGTCGAGCGGGCTCGCGTTCTTGACGCTGGTCCCGTTCATGAAGAACGACGGGTACTACGCGATCTGCGATTACTTCAGCTTTCCGAACCTGCGCGACCGGTCGTTCAAGCTCGCCCGCGCGTGGCTCTCCGCTCGATTGCTCGGGATCGAGATCGAGACCGAGGACCTCCCCCAGCGCACGCGCAAGATCATGATCGTTTACGCGGCGCTTTGCCTCGTGTTCACCGGGGTCTTGATCTACGTCGGGTACTTCCGCCTCCTGGCCCCGATCGTCGAGCGGTTTCAGGGAGCCGGGCTGGTGTTCGCGGTCGGCCTCACCGCGTACCTCCTCAGGAACGTGATGGTGCGCAACGTGTGGGGCGGTGTTCGCTGGCTCGTGCGCGAGCGTCGTCAGGTGTTCACTCGTCGACGCACGGTCAAATTGCTCGTGTTCGTGGCCGTCCTCGTCGCCCCATGGTTCTGGCCGCGACCGGTCCAGCTCGACGGCACGTTCGTGGTCGTGCCTTACGAGCGCGCCGACGTCCGGTCGCAGACCGCGGGCCGCGTGCATGAGATCCTGATCGCGGAGGGCGAGCACGTGCGCCGCGGGCAGCCACTCGCGAGGTTGCGCAACCCGGAGCTCCGGGTGCGGATCGAGAAGCTCGAGGCCGAGCTGGAGATCGCGGCTCACCATCTCGCTCAACTCCGCGCGGGCGCGACGACCGAGGAGATGGCGGTCGCGAGTCGACGCGTCGACCGGGCCCGGTCGGAGGTCAGGCAGCAAGCCGGCGATGTCGCGATCACCAGTCGACTCGCCCGCGCATCGCTTGGAACGCGGTCGAGCGCCGACACCGCGCGCGGTCGGCTCGCTGGCACGATCGGCGCAGCTGGTTCGGCGGAAGGGGTGCTCACGCTCCTCAAGGCGGGCGCGCGAGAGGAGGACATCCAGGTCGCCGTCGCCGAGCAGGCAGGCATCGAGACCCAGATCGCGCAGCTCCGCTCGGACGAGTCACTGCTGACCTTGCGTAGCCCGATCGATGGCGTGGTCACCACGCCACACCTCGACGAGAAGCTGCAGGCCACGCTGGCACCGGGCGAGCTGTTCGCCGAGGTGCATGACATCAGCTCCGTCGTCGCCGAGATCTCGCTGTCCGCGAGCGAACCGCTGGATCAGATCGCGGTCGGAGACGTCGTCGTCCTCCGCGCGCACGGGGCGCCGCACGGCGAGATCCGTGCGCGCGTGGAGCGCATCCGTGACGCCATGGACACCGCCGGAGCCCACCAGCGGATCGTGGTGAGGACCTCGTCGTTCACGCTGCAGCACGCGATCACGGGCTTGACCGGACACGCCCGGATCTATGGCGAGGAGCGTAGCCTGGCCTACGCGTACCTCTACCTGCCGCTCCAGCGCCTGATCCGCGTCAGGCTGTGGTCGCTGTGGTGACGGAGCTGAACTCCGCGTCATCCACCATCACGATCCTGAGCTCGCTGCAATAGGTGTCTCCGGCGGCATCGACCAGCCAGGCCTGATCGAGAGTCGGCAGCATCTCGGTGACCACGATCGTCTCGTTCGCTCGCACCAGCTTGCAAAAGATCTCGACGTACACCGGGCTGGCGAGGTCCAGGTACATCGGTTTCATCTCGTTGGGAGCCTTCACGAACATGTAGCGCGGGAGCTCGTGCTGGAGACTCCACCGGCGGGCACCCACGAAGCGATCGAGCGGCGCTGCGAGCCCGGTGAACGCCAGGTCCGCGGCGTCGAAGCGCCATTGCTCGCGCGCGAACACGAACCCATCGATGGTGACGCGGGGCCGGTGAGCGACCTTTGCGAACATGTCGAAGTTGAAGCTCTCGTTCATCAGGTCCTTCTGGAGGAACGCCACCAGATCGAGCTCCAGCGTGCCGTCGCGGCGGCGCGCCCACAGCTGTCCGTCACGCTCGACCACGACGAAGCCCGCCATGTCGAACACCTCCGATCGGGGTCGATGCGAGCGCGCGTCACCGAGCTCGATGTCGATATCGTCCTTGGCCAGCGAATACACGCTGCCACGGTGAACCTTGCCGAGCGCCTCGACCCACTCCACCGAGCGGCCGACGTCTTGTCGCCGATGCTGGTGGAGCCGATCGGGATCGGGGTGCTCCTTGGCCAACGCGGGCATGGCGATCGTGTTCATGCCCGCATGAACTTCACCGAGCACCACGAGGAAATCCCCGCGTGCGAACGCCTCGGGGCCGGCCGCGGCGATCATCAAGTCCGGTGAACAATGGCGAGCCAGGGGCCATCCTGGCGAGGGCGCCGAGAACGCAGCCCCCATCCGAGGCGCCAGGTCCGCGACCCGACGCTCGACCCGGCGCTGGTCCGGTGGCAACGCCAGGATCTCCGCCCACCGACGCTGCAGCTCCTCGCGTGCCGCGAGCACCGTTGGCACGATGCTCCGATCCTCGGTGACGAGCTCCGGCCGCACGGCGAGGTAGAAGCGGATGAGGTCAACTTCGGAGGACCCCACTTCGGCGACGAGCGCGCGGTAGTGACGCTCGAACAGCATGCGGAAGCCCGACGCGATCGAATGCGTGTACCAACGCGCGCTGGTCTGGATCAACGCGAGCTGCGGTCCGATCCGTTCGAGGAACGGGATGCCCACGCTGACGGAGACATCCCGCCGGCAGTCCTCGTAGATGATCCCGCGGCTGGCGTAGATCTCACCGGCACGACGGGCGGCCGGTACAGCGGTCAAACGCACGAAGGTTTCTTCCAATGTGCCAAGTGCGAGATCGAGCTCATCGGCGTGCCGGGCACCTGCGACCACGTCGCGCGCATCCTCCAGCTGCTGGAGCGCCCGCTTCGCCGCTTCGCCCGCGGGCGTCGGCTCCACGGCTGCCAGCGCTTGCTGGAGCCACCCCTCCGGGTGGAGTCCTCCGGTGGGAACCTCGAGGCGCCACAAGATAATGCGGGCGGCGACCAGCTCGTCGAGCAAGTCATAAACGTCCTCGACCGAATCCAGCTCCAGCGCCGGCACACTCACCAGCTCGTTGGCGATCGCGCGAGCGGATCGCTCACCGTCGCACCTTTCGATCAGCGCGGCGGTGGCCGCGGCGAGCACGCTGACGCGATCGACAGGGTGATGGAGCCGATCACCGTCGAGCCAAACTGTCGGCATCCGGCGCGGCGGCAGCGTGGTCCGGAGCGCGCGGTCGTCCGACAGCCGCGCGGCAAGCGTGTCGATGGCCCAGTGCTCGAAGTAAACGGTTCGGCGGTCGACCAACGTGCGCCCGGGAACAAGCTGGAGCGTCGTCGCTTGATCCTCGCGCAGCGTGGCCCACCCCACCGGACCGAAGAACCCGATCGTGTCGTTCTTCGCGCAGTACCGCTGCAGATAGCTCGCGACCATCCGCTCGCGTACGCGCGTACGCGTATCCGTCGCGCCCGCGGGGCGACGAGCCAGCGCATCGACGCCGCGCAGCAACCCGGCTCGGTTCTGCCACAACAGCGCCTCGCGAAACAGCGCCGACCCCGCCACGTCCCGCAGGTGCACGGCCACTCGCCGCCAGTCCGCGTTGAACGCTGTCTCGATCGCCGTGCGTGCCTCGATCCAGCGCGGCCCACCCGCCCGTTCAGTCTCGAGCGCAGCATCGATCAAGCGCACGCTGTCCTCGGCCGCAGCTCCAAGCAGCAGCCGGGTCGGAAACCCGGTCCCTCGCAAGCAACAGTCTCTCCACAGCGTCACGTCGCCCGCACGGACCACGTGTGATCCGGGTACACCTCTGGCCATCTTGGTACTGCTCCGCCTCGTTACAGTATGCAGCTCACGCGGGTACCCACGGTTCCGGATCGACCGCGACGAATCGAAGCTCGCTAGTGTAGCGCTTGCGCTCGGCATCGACGAGCCACAGGTCGTCTAGATCCGGCAGCATCTCCGAGATCGCGACCGTCGAGGCCTTGCGGACAAATTTCGCGGCGAGCTCGACCAACGTCGGGCTCGCGAGGTCCAGGTATACCGGTTTGGTCTCCTCGGGCACCTTGAGAAACACCCGTCGCGGCAATCCTTCCGCTCGCGCCCATGCGCGCGCCGCCTCGAATCGCCGGGCGCCATCGGATGCATGCGCGAACGCGAGCTTCGCCGCCGGGAACACCCAGCGCTCGCGCACCAGCACGACGCCATCGACCACCACGCGCGGGGCGTGGCCACTGCCGTGCACCGAGAACTCGGAGAAGCTGGCGCCGATCAGATAGTGCTCGAGGAATGCGATGACATCGAATGCCGGACCACCGGCGCGCGGTCGCACGATCAGGGAGCCATCGATCTCTTCGAGCACCAGATCTGCGATCGCGAGCACCTGCGACCGTGGTCGCCAGGATTTCGGCGCTGCGAGCTCGAGGTCGAAGTCGCCCGGCGATCGAGAGAAGTAGTCGACCCGGCTGCGACGGCGGCTCCACACCGGCGCAACGCACTTCCGATCGACATCGCGATCGCGCAGCGCGAACGGCGCATCCGGATCGCCCTGTGCGTTCGGCACGCCGGGCACGAGGAGGGAATTCATCCCGACGTGGACCTCGCCGAGGACCGCGAGGAAGTCGCCGCGGTTGACCGCTTCGATCCCGTTGGCCGCGAGCAGGACGTCGGGGGAGTGATGCCGGGCCGCTGGCCAGCCCGGCCCGGGCGCCGCGAACGCCCGCAAGACCGCCGGTCGCAGCATCTCGGCCGAACGTTCGACGCGGCGTTCGCCGCCCTCGAGCCCGAGCACCTCACGCCAGCGCACGTGCAGCTCCGTCACGACCTGCGCGACGATCGAATCCTGTGCACGGGGTCCGGGGAACAGGTCCGGCAGACGCGCGTGAAACCGCGCGTAGTCGACCACCGCAGGGCCGTCCCCACGAAGCTCGCGATACACCGCGCCGAGCGCGGTCCGGTATCGCTGTGCGATCTCGTGCGTGTACCACCGTGCACTCTGGAGCACGAGCTCGAGCGGGCCCGCGAGTCGCGCGACCACGCCAGGTCCGATCGCGACGTCGACATCGCGCACGCAATCGAGCCCGACGATCGTGCGTCCAGCGTAGGCCTCCCCAGGATTCCGGACGCTGTCGAGCCCGGTGAGGCTGACGAACAGGCGCTCGAGGTCGCCGATCGCGTGCGCGACTTGTTCGGCCGACCCGCCCGCGGCGGCCACCGCGTCTCTCCCACGCTCGAGCGATGACAGCGCCGCGGACGCCCGATCGCGCGCCGCCGATGGCGCGATCCGAGCGAGCTCGGTCCGCAGCAGCTGCTCCGGCGGGCCGCCCCGGGTCGGGACCTCGAGGGTCCAGAGCACGATGCGGTGCGCGACCAGATCGTCGAGCAGCGCGAACACCTCGTCGACCGACCCGAGATCGAGACCGGGCGAATCGACCATCCGCTCGGCGATCCGCTGTGCCGGGGTCTCGCCATCGCACGCCGCGATCAGCTCTGCATACCCGGGCGGCAGCTCGTTGCGTCGATTGCTCGCGTCCACCAGCGTCGAGCCTTCGAGCCGGATCGTCGGCATCCGGCGCGGCATCAGCCCCGCGCGAAGCTCGGGATCTCGGGACAGCTGGTCCGCCAGCGCGTCGATCGCCCAGGGTTCCAGATACGCCGAGCGACTGGCGATCAGGCCCGGGCCAGGACGCACGGTCAGCGCGGGGCCGTCGGCAACGAAGCGCGCTGGCGTCGACGCGCCAAAGAACCCCGCGCGCTCGTTCTTGGAGCAGTAGCGCTGCGCGTAGCTCACGACGAGCAACTCCTTCTGGCGCACCCGCCAATCTGTCGCGGTCACCGGTAGCCGGAGCAGCGAGTCGATGCTGTTGTTGAACGCGCGCCGGTTCTGCCACGTCACCGCCTCGCGGAATGCAGGATCGCGCGCGATCGCGCGTAGGTGCTCGCTCGCCCGCCGCTGGGCATCCGATCGTGCCGCCGCGAACGCTTCGTCCTCGAGCGCGGCCTTCGGCCCCTCGTCGATTCGCTTCGCCAGGAGCTCGTCGGCGAGCGCATCGATCATCGGCGCGGGAAATCCGGCGCTCCGCAGCTCGACGTCGCGCCAGAGCATCCAGCCGCCGCCCAGCGCGACATGATGGTCGGGCATCGTCGTCATCCTCGCGCGATCATGGTCGGTAGAATCCCATACGGAGCTCCGAGGTCCGCAGGCCGTCGGGACCGCTGGCGACGAGCTCGTCTGGCCCGGGGACCATCTCACTGATCTTGACGGTCGCATCGTCGGGCTGGCGCTCCAGGAGATTCACGACCGCCTCGAGCAGGAACACGTTGTGAAAGTCGAGGAGCACGGGCTTGGGCTCGCCAGGGAATGACACGAAGACCTGCGTGCCGCAGCCGAGCTCTCGCCGCACCGTCTGCGCACGCCGGAACAGGGTCGACTCCGTCGTGGCCACCAGCGCCGCGCGCAAGGACCCGGCCGATCGCCTCCACAGGCGACGTCGGAACACCAGGTCGTCGATCGCGAGCCGAGGTGCGTCACGCTGCCGTAGCGAGGCCGGGAGCAAGGAGTCTGGAAAGTAACGCTCCGAGAAGTCGTCGAACAGCGGCGCGAGGCGGCTCGTGTAGAGCAGGAACGGATAGCGCGTATAGGCGACGAGCGGCAGGATCTGTTCGTCGCCCGACAGGAACTCGAGCTCGTCGCCGTGGAGTCGCATGTCGAGCGTCCCGAAATCGACCGCGGCGGGCCGATCGCTCGGAATGACCATTTGCAGGTCTGCCGCCGCGATCGGGAACCGTCGATCTGTCGCCTGGGTGTGGAGGAAGACGCACTCCGCGGCGCGTCCTCCACGCTCGAGCTCGCGGACGGCCGCACGCATCAGCTCGACCACGCGTTCACGATGGTCCGGCGGGAGCACGTCGAGCAGGCTGGTCGGAAGCCAGCAGAATCCGTGGACCTCGCCGAGCACGAGATCGACGCTCCCGTCACCGCGGCGACGCAACATCAGGTCGGCGCTCACGTACCCGGCGCGCGCTGGCGGGGCGACCAGCGACAGCGCATCGCGCAGGTCGGCTGTCGCGATCCGCGCGGTCCCGCCGCCCGCGCCGGCGACCGCGCGCTCGATCACGTCGCCGACCCGATCGATCGCGGCCTGCAGCGCAGCGGCCCGTGGTGTCGACACCGGGGCCTCGAGCACCTGGCTGTCGTCGAATGCCCGGTGGACCTCGAGTGCGGGGATCCGAACGCCATCGCCAAATCGCGTCCGAAACCAGGCCCGGACGCGTTCTCGTGCGAGCTCGAGGGGGAGCTCGAGCGCCGAGACCAGTGCCGGGAGCGCGCCGTCGAGCGTGGCCCGCGCCGCACCGAGCTGACAGTCGACCTCGACGTGACAGTCCTCGTGCAGCACCGCGCGATCCGCGTAGTGGAGTCCCTCGCCACGTTGCGCGGTGATCCCCGTGCTTGCCTCGAAGCGTGTGACCAGCTGCTGGAACAGCTCGAGCCGGGTGTGCAGCGGTGCCTTCGCGAACCCCGCGAGTAAACCTTCGATGGCGGAGATCTCCTCGAGCGCCCAGGTTCGCGCCGCGGACGGCAACCACCGAGCGACCTCGGTCGCGACCGCGCGGAGCGGGTGAAACAACCCGGGGGACAGCATCGGCCCACGCAGGACGACACCCGCCGCGACCAGCTCCGCGAGGAATGCATCGAGCTCGGTTCCACCGTCGAGGCCACTCTCCAGCGCAAGCGCGGTGACCTCGCTCCCCGTGCGCGGCGTCGTCAGCCCACGTAGCAACTGTGCGCCACCAGGTGGCAGCACGCTCCGAGCGTAGCGGCGCCGGAACGTCGACGTCGCGTCGTGATCCATCACGCACCACGACACCGAGCTGTCATCGACACGAGCCGTCGGGTGAGCTCGCCATGTCAGACGGGCATCGTCGCCGGCCCGGGTCACCGCCTCGTCGAGCAAGCGTTGCGCTGCCCACTGGGAGAAATAGGACTCGCGACTGGCATCTTCGGTCACGATCTCGATCCGCGCAGCGGCGCCAGGCGCGGCGGTCAGGTACGCGACGCCGTGAGGGCCGCAGATGCTGTTGGTGTCGTTCTTCGCACAGAACCGCTGCGCGTACATCACCGCGAGCCGCTCGCGTTGGCGTGCGCGCGCATTGCGTGGCCCCTGGGTCGCCGTCAGCTGCTGGATCCGCTCGTACGCGCGAGGGCTCTCGAGAAACACCGCCTCTTGCAGCCGTTCGTCCGCGTAGAGATGACGGATCGCGATCCGCGTCTCTTCGAGCTGTTCGGCGAACACGGCCTCGAACGCGAGACCGGCCTCCTGCCATCGTGAATGCGTGCGGACCACCGAGTCCACCGCCGTCGCGATGTGGGGCACCACGCGGATGACCTCGGCAAATGACTCGTGAGGCGGCGGTGCGTCCGCCAGCTTGCGGCCGAATGCGCGGACCTGCTTGACGTGTCGAGACACCTGCTTGCGCAGGGCGGGGTCGTCAAACGCCGGATGGTCCGCGTATCGTTCCTGACCGAGCGCCTCATCGAGTGCACGGCCGGCTGCGATCCGAGCCGCCTCCGCATCGTCGAGCTGATCCACCGCTGCTGCTGCTCGCTTGCACTGCAACGGTGTCAGCCGGTCGAACGCGAACCCGGCGAGCCTGACCAGGTAGGCCGGCAAGGTCGACCAGCGTGGCACGTCACTCACGGCGGTCACGCGGTCAGGATCCGGTCGTTCAGCCACGTCCCGACCAGCCGGCGCACCTCGGGTGCCGGTAACCCGACCTCGTCTTCGAGCTCGTTCGCGAGCTGCTCGACCGTTCGGACGCCGTCACACCGCTCGAGGACTTCCCTCGCGCCTTCCGAGATCGTCTTGATCCGATGCGACTCGTCGAGCGATGGGATATCGATCAGGAGATCGATCGGACCTTGCCCCACCACGCCCCGCGTCGGATCCCCGGATTCGATCCACGGCCTCAGATCGACGGCGAGCTCCAGCACGATCTGAACCGGCGACCGGCGCGGGCGCAGGGTGGCGAGGTCGGCTTCGGTCCACAGCCGGCGAACCGGCCACGCGTCCGCGGCGATCGACATGGTGGAGCGGATCAGGCGGACGACGGCGAGCTCGAACGTGATCGTGTCGTCGAGGTGTGGTGGCGCCACCCGCCGCTTCATGATGCGAGACCGGACATAGCCAGCGAACCGTTCGCACTCCGCCAACCGCATGTGCCCGAGCGCGCGCCAGTGGTAGTAGGCGAGGTACTCGAAGCACAGATCCTGGAGCCAGTCGCGATCACCGCGGGTCAGCAGCGCGATCATCCGCGGCATGAAGCTGACCAGTGTCGCGGCGCATTCGTCCGCAGATCGGTACCGCAGATTCTCGATGTTCCACTGCGTCCCAGGCTCGGCGCGCAACTGATCGAGGATGGCGAGCGCCTCGGCATCGAGGTTCCGACCCTCGAGCTGACCATGCGAGCCATCGAGCATCGCCTGATACAGCTCCTCATCCTGGATCAACTGGATCCACACATCATAGACGCGCTTCGAGGCGAACGTGGTCATCGCGCAGCGGCAACGGCCGGTTCGAGGCTCGCCCCCACCACGGCGCGTGCTCGCCGGAGGTCATTGTTGATCATGCCAACCCAGCTCGCGTCGACGCCCCGCGTGACGTGACTGTGCGCGGGGCCCTGGACCTCGAGCACGACCGCACGAAGATTTGGCGCACGCGCGAGCACATAAGAGAGCATGTCCCAGACCGGCTCGGGAACGGCGTGCGAGTGAAAGTCGTGATACCAGCCCTCCGCCTGTTGCCCACCCGCGATGTGGATCTCGATCGCGCGATCAAGCGGAAGCGTCCGGAGAAACGCCCACGCGTCGTAGCCCTCGAAGTTGACCGAATTCGCGTATGCATTGTGGAGGTCGATGAGGAGATGCGTCTGCGCCTTCTCGACCATCGTCGCGATGAACTCGGCCTCGGGGATCTCACTGCCCGGCATCGGTGCGTAGTAGAACGCGTTCTCGTGCAGCAGCGGCAGCTTCAGCCGGTCCTGCAGGGCGGCGGCTCGACCCGCAACGCGTTCGACTTCGGCTCGTGAAAACGGCAGCGGGCTCGACCACACGTACGAGCTGGCCTGGAAGCCGAAGAACATGTGGTCGGCGTACCAGGGGCTCTTCATCGCGTGAGCGAGTGCGATGTGGCGGAGTACACCGGGAGTCTCGTCGAGTGGCTCGAACCCGAACTCGTTGCCGTAGTTGCCGTGCGCGATCAGCGGGTGGCCATCCGCGATCTCGTCGAGCATCGGGCGCATCACGGGATCGATGACGTAGCCGGAATCGAGTGGGCCTGCGAACTGATCGCACAGCAGCTCGGCATAGTCGTACAGACTCGTGTCGAGTCCCTGCGATCGGAGCTCCAGCACGGTCGGGTTCAACTGGAGACCGATCTTTACTGCGTTGGCCACCGTTCACAGCTTCGGCGAATGCACGCGCATGCGTCAAGTATCGGCCTCGGGTTCGACCCATCGGATCAGAACGAATCGGGTGGTCGCGTGACACACACGCATACCGCGTCGGTGGCCACCACATCGTTCACCAAAATGCACGCGAACCGTAGTATGAGTCGATGACCATGGAGAAGACGAAGTCCGCAACCAAAGTCGCACCTGCAAACCTGGGCATGGCCTCCGTTTCTGGTCCCAACGGCGGCTTGCTGGCGAAGAAGCTCGATTCCAACGGTTCGGCGGCGGTCGCTGGTGTGCGTGTCGGCGATGAGGTCGTGACGATCAACGGCAAGCCGGTCGACAAGGCCGAAGCCGTGGCAGCGGTCCTTGCCGAGTCGGGTGGGGTGGGCGCGACCGTCGCGGTTCGCTTGATCCGCGACAACGCTGTTGTCGAGCTGCCGATGCTGCTGAAGAAGCGGACCCTGTCGCTCGAAGTCGAAGACGTCGCAGAGGTCCTCGAGCGCAAGATCTCGCCCTGAGATCGTTCGTCAGGCAGCGCGCGTGGCAGGTCCCATCGACGACATTCTCCAGACAATAGCCGCCACGCCCACGGTGCAACTCGGTCGCATCGTCGGTGCGATGGATGCAACGGTGTTTGCGAAGCTCGAACAGTTCAATCCGTCGGGTTCGATCAAGGACCGCGTCGCGGCACCGATCCTCGACCGCGCGCTGGCCGAAGGTGCCGTTCGCGTCGGCGGGATCGTCATCGAGGCCACACAAGGCAACTCGGGCATCGCGATGGCGCTGGCGTGCGCCGTGCGAGGACTCTCGCTCGTGTTGGTCGTGCCGGAAGGCCTTCCCGCCGAGAAGCAGATGTTGCTACGGCTGTACGGCGCGAAGCTGCTCACCACGCCTGCCAGTGAAGGCATGCCCGGTGCCGTGCGTCGCGCCGACGAGCTCGCCCACAACACACCAGCTGCGTTCTGTCCGCGGATGCTGTCGAATCCGATGACCGGAGAGATCCACGAGCGCACGACGGCCGCCGAGATCATCGCGGCAGCGGAAGCGCAAGCCACACCGATCGACGCGTTCGTGGCGTGTGTCGCGAGTGGCGCCACGTTCGTCGCGATCGCGCGCGCGATCCGCAGACGATATCCCGACGTCCGCTGCATCGCGGTCGATGGTCCGTCGGGGAACGACTGCGAGGACGAATATCAGCCGGAGTCAGCCCCGCACACGTGGCTCGATCCGCGCGACACGCTGGTGCCGGTGAGCGGCGCCGAGGCGTGGGCCGCGCGGTCGCGACTCGCGCGCGAAGAGGGCATCTTGACCGGGCTCCCCGGTGGATCCGTCCTTCACGTCGCGCTCGAGGTCGCACGCGATCTCGGTCCCGGCAAGACCGTCTACGCGCTGCTCGGGGACGGCGGTGATCGCTACTTCAGCCTGGCCGGGAGCTTCGAGTGATCGTCACTCGCGCGTCGCGCGGCCCTCGCCCGCTCGCGGACATGACGGCCGCCGTGGGTAACACGCCCCTGGTCCGGATCCGCCACGTGGCCCGCGAGCTGCCGGGCATCGAGATCTACGCGAAGCTGGAAGGCTTCAACCCTGGCGGTAGCGTGAAGGACCGCACCGCCCTCCAGATCATTCGTGATGCGATGGACGCCGGCCGGCTCGTGCGAGGACAGACGCTCATCGACTCCACCAGCGGCAACACCGGAATCGCGTACGCATGGATCGGCGCGCTGCTCGGGTTGCGCGTGACGCTGGTGATGCAGGACAGCGTCTCGGAGCCACGCAAACAGTTGACCAGGGCATACGGAGCCAAACAGATCTTCAGTGATCCGGCACATGGGAGTGAGGGTGCGATCCGGATGTGTGCCGAGATCGCCGCCGCCAGCCCGGCGGACTACTTCTATGCCGATCAGTACTCGAACGAGTCGAACCCGAAGGCGCACTTCCTGACGACCGGCCCCGAGATCTGGGAGCAGACCCAAGGTCGCATCACCCACTTCGTGGCGGGCATCGGGACCGGCGGCACGATCATGGGCGGAGGCCGATATCTGCGGGGCATGAACCCGAAGATCGGCATCGTGGCCGTCGAGCCGGCCGAGTCAAAGCACAGCTTCGACGGCCTCAAGCACATGCCGACCTCGATCATCCCGGCGATCTACAAGGAAGCCGAGCTCGCAGAGAAGCTGTCGATCAAGAGCGACGACGGGTGGGCCGCCACGGAGCGGCTGGGCCACGAGGAGGGACTGTTCGTCGGCCATAGCTGCGGCGCCGCCTTCGCCGGCGCGCTGACGATCGCGAGGCGACTCCACGCGCGCGGTGAAGCCGGCGTGATCGTCGCGATCTTTCCTGATTTTCGAGAGCGCTACTTCAGCGCACCGAGCGTGATCGTCTAGACCCACGCCCAGCGCAGCGATCCGACGGCCTCGAGCACGGTCTCGATCTCTTCCGGGGTGTTGATGAGGGATGGCGAGAACCGCACGTAGGTGGGCAGATAGGGAGTCACAGAGGCAATGATCTGGCTCTCGATCAGAGAGCGAACGACCGCCGCCGGCTCCATGCCATCAACCTCGAAGCAGACGATGCCCGACGACAGCTCGGGTGCGATCGGGGTCTCGAGCCGGACGTGGGACATCGCCGCGAGCCCTTCTTTGCACTGGGAATTGAGCTCGCGAATCCGGCGCTCGACGTTCGCTTTTCCCAGGCGTAGGTGGAGATCGAACGCCTCCGCGAGCGCCCAGCGGTACTCGTGCGCGCGCATGCCGCCGGGGCTCATCGCCGACGCGGTGACCACCGGCGCTGATTCCTTGTGCATCCAGGAGTCGATCCACTCCGGCTCGACCGGCGGAATGCTGGGCCGAGTTCGCGACCACGCTGGGCCCCAGATCACACCAGTCCCCCGCGGGCCGAAAATCCACTTGTGACAGCCCGCGATGAAGAAGTCGCAGCCGAGCTCGGGGATCATCACGTCCTCGACGCCGAAGCCATGAACACCGTCGACGGCCAGGATCGCGCGGTCTGCCTCGACACGTCCAACGTTCGCGCGCGCGACAGCCTCCGCGATCTCGCGCACCGGCGTCTTCACCCCCGTGCCGGAATGGACCCACGTCATCGCGATCAGCCGCGTGTTCGGCTGGATCGCGCGCTCGACGGCGGACACCATCTCCTCGGCGTTCGCCGACCCACCATGTTCGTACAGCGAGATCTTCCGCAGCGACGCGCCGCAGCGGCGCGAGACCAGCCGCAGTGCCTCGTGCGTGTAGCGATGCTCGTGGACCGTCGTGAGGATGTCCGAAGACGCATCGAGAGGTAGGCCGTGATAGAGCAGTCCCAACCCCATCGCGGTGCTATCAGTCAGCGCGATGTCCGCTGCGCGGACTCCCATGTAGGATGCGGCCGCATCGAGCGTTCGCTGCTGGTTGCGCTCTTGCTCCCGCAACAGGCAGAGCGTAGGGTTTTCGTCGAGGCGCCGAGCGTATGCTTCCAGCGCCTCTCGCACGGGACGGGGGTGCGAAGCTACCAGCATGCTGTTGAGGTGAATGAACTCTGCGCTCAGCAGAAATTCGGCACGAAGCGCCTGCCAGACGTCGCTCATCTACGTGTGTCTCATTCGAAGCCACATGACGCGCCCGGGCAGCATTGCAGTTGAGGATACATGGAACACGATGAGTTTGACGGCCAGTTCACGCGCTCGGTCAGCATCGGATCCGCCGACATCGTGTGGAGCTTGGACTCCGCAGCGCCGCGACTCGCGCAGGCGCTCGAGGCCGCGAGTCCCTGGGTCCGCAAGACCTACGACTCGCTGAAGACCGGGATGTTCGTCGGCACGACGTGCCGCACGTTCAACGCCGGGGCGTTCTTCCGACCCGCTGGCCACTATCGGGCGTTCTACATGCGCGGCGCGGACGACGGCGTGCTGGGGATCAAGGGCACCGAAGTGTTTGCCACCGACGTCCACGAGATGCTCGTGGGGATCAAGCACATCCGGCATACCCGGAACGACAAGAAGCACTCGCACATCGAGCACCTCCCCATCATCGAGCAGAAGGTCCCGATGGCCCTCCTGGTCGACGAAGCGCTACCAGAGGCGATCAAGGCGCAAGCGTTTCAGACCGCTCACCTCGAACGCTATGGCGAGCTCGCCGCGGTGCCCGTGCCCTTGATCGTCGTCAAGTGGCCGGACCCGGTCGTCGCCACATTTCGCGAGATGCTGATGCCCATGCTGTCCGAGCGAGCGGCAGCCCTCGTGGATCAACGACTGGTCAGCGGGCTCTCGGCGTACGTCTATCACTACCGCAGTCTGCCGCTGCGTGCGCTGCACATCGATGCGGCGATCGACAGCAAGCAGCCTTCGCATGACGGATATCGGCATCGGCTGGCCGCGCTGGAAGGCCGCACCGATGCGAGACAGGTCCTGACGGACTGGGTCGCCCTCGTCGCGCGCATGTTCGCTCTCGGCTACATGCCTTGCACTCACGCACTCCACGAGACAGGCCAGTGCCTGCGATCGAACAATGCAGTTGTGGATGGCGGGTTCGTCGACCTCGACTCGCTGCAGCTGATGAGCACGATCAAGTCGGACGAAGAATTTGCCGAGACCCTGTTCGTGACGCTCCACGAGCTCACGGACACGGTCATGACTTTCGCGCTGGGCAGTGGGCTTGCGAAGTCCAATGTCGGACCGAGCTCGCTCGCGATCTCGCATCACGTGTACGCGCTCGTGCGTGACGAGCTGCGGAGCGCGATCGACGAGGAAGCGGCACGCGGGGTGGAGTTCGACCCACGGTTGATGAGCCTGCTACGCCACGACGGCTTGTTCTCGGGCCTCGATCACGTGCTCGGCGCGCTGTTTCCGCCGGCTCCGTCGCGAACCTGATCCAGCGTCATCGCGGTGAGCCGCCGAGGCTCGTCACCGAGACGCCAGCGCTGTCGAGCAGCGTCCCGGTCGACACCGCGAGCCGTGTGATGCTTGCCCGATAGCCCGCGCGCGCGCGCGCTGCTTCGACGCGAGCGCGGGTCAGCTCCTCGGAGACTCGCAGGACATCGAAGCTCGTCCCGGCACCGGCCCGGAAGCGCTTACGCGTGCCGTCGAGCAGCTTG
>JBBJLY010000469.1:0-3468 GCA_037720695.1 Kofleriaceae bacterium
GTGATCCGGCGACTCGTCGTCGAGAGCTTCGGTAAGCCGCTGGTCGCGGTGATGCTCGTGCTCGCGGCCGGCGTGCTCGGCGTGGTGTCGTTCCGCGATCTCCCGCGCGACGTGTTTCCCGATCTGTCCGCGCCGGTGTTCAACGTGATCATCCAGAACGCGGCGATGGGGCCGGAGGAGCTCGAGACCCGGGTCACGATCCCGATGGAGACCGCGCTGTCGGGTCTGCCCGCGGTGCGGCGCGTCCGCTCGCAGTCCACGCTCGGCGTCGCGCAGGTCACGATCGAGTTCGAGACCGACGCCGACTACGCGCGCAGCCGGCAGTTCGTCGCCGAGCGGCTGTCCCAGGTCGAGCTCCCGCCGGGGACTGGCGAGCCGCTACTGTCGAGCCTGACCGGGCGGCTGAACGAGATCTACGAGATCACGGTCGAGGCGGCACCGGGCTCGGCGGATCTGATGACGCTGCGCGACCTCGCCGAGAACGAGCTCAAGAACCGGCTGCTCGCCGTCCCGGGGGTCGCCGCGGTCGAACGCCTCGGTGGCTACCTGCGCGAGTTCCAGGTTCAGATCGATCCGGATCGGATGGCGGCGCGCGGCGTGTCGCTCGACGAGATCGTGCACGCGACCGAGGGCGCGAACGTCAGTGCCGCCGGTGGCTTCGTGACCCAGGGCCAGATGGAGTGGACGGTGAGCGCGAACGGTCGGGCCGAATCGGTCGAGCAGCTGCGCGAGACCGTGGTCGCGATGCGCGGTGGGACTCCGGTGCTGCTCGCCGATGTCGCCGACGTGCGCGAGGCACCCGCGGTACGTCGTGGACTCGCCCATCGACTCGCGGGCGAGGTCGTGAGCTGCCGGATCGTGAAGCAGTTCGGTGCCGACACGGTCGCGGTCGCCAACGGGATCCGCAGCGCGATCGACGAGCTCGCTCCGAGCCTGCCGAAGGGCGTCACGATCCGGACCGTCTACGATCAGTCGCAGCTGGTCAAGTCGGCGCTCGGTGGCGTTGGGCGGGCGGTCTTGATCGGCGCGGGGCTGGTCGCGTTCGTGTTGTTCGTGCTGCTCGGGAACGTGCGCGCCGCGCTGCTCGTGACGTTGACGCTGCCGCTGTCACTCGCGCTGTCCGGCCTGGTCCTGCGCGTCGCCGGGATCGGGATCAACACGATGACGCTGGGTGGGCTCGCGATCGCGGTCGGGCTGCTCGTCGACTCTTCGATCATCATGGTCGAGAACATCCTGCACCGGCTGGCGAAGTACCCGGATGGCGATCGCAACGCGTACGCGCTCGCGGCGGCGGTCGAGGTCGGGCGGCCGATCGCGTTCGCGACCTTGATCGTATGCGCGGTGTTCCTCCCGCTGTTCGCGATGACCGGCATCGAGGGCCGGATGTATCAGCCCCTGGCTGGCGCGGTGATCGCGGCGGTGCTCGCGGCGCTCGTGCTGTCGCTCGCCCTCGTGCCGGTGGTGTCGGCCCGGCTGCTGCGACCGCGGCACGCGTCTCAGCCGGAGGACGTCGCGATCGTGCGCGCGATCAAACGTGCCTATCGCCCGCTGCTCGAGGGTGCGCTCCGCCATGCCGGGATCGTGCGGATCGCGACGCTCTTGATCACGCTCCCCGCGCTGTGGCTGGCGACGCAGATCGGCTCGGACTTCATGCCCGAGCTCGACGAGGGCGCCGTCCTGATGCAGACCTCCCTGCCGGCGGAGGCCTCGCTCGACGAGGTCGATCGGCTGAACCATCGCGTCGAGGATGTGTTGCGCTCGTTCCCCGAGGTCGAGGACGTGGTGCGCCGTACGGGCCGCGCCGAGCGCACCGAGGACCCGATGCCGCACACGCTGTCGGACGTGCTGATCGTGCTCCATGAGGATCGCGAGCGCAGCACCGCCGACCTCGAGCGCTTGATGCGCGTGGCGGTCGAGAAGGTGCCCGGGGTCTCGGCCTCGTTCACGACGCCGCTCGGCATGCGGATCGACGAGGGGCTCGGCGGCACGCCCTCGGATCTCTCGGTCCGGATCTTCGGACCCGATCCGGCGCAGCTGTCGACGCTGGCGGAGGCCGCGGAAGCGATCATGCGAAAGGTCGACGGGGTCGCCGACGCGCGTGCAGAGCGGATGACCGGGTTGCCGCAGCTCCGCGTGCAGGTCGATCGCTCGGCCGCGGCGCGCGTCGGCCTGACGCCCGGTGACGTCGTCGAGGCGATCGAGATCGGGCTCGCGGGAAAAGTCATCTCGGAGGTGTGGGTCGGTCAGCGCAAGTTCGACCTCGTGATCCGGCTCGCGGAGGATCACCGGCGTGACGCGGCTTCGCTGGCGGCGCTGTTGATCGATGGCCACGACGGGACCCGCATCCCGCTCGGCAAGCTAGCCGCGATCGAGCCGACGTTCGGTCTCGGGACGATCAAACGCGAGGCCGGAAGTCGCCGGATCGCGGTCGAGGCCAGCGTCTCCGATCGCGACCTCGGCTCGACCGCCGAGGAGGTTCGCGAGGCGCTCGCGAAGCAGCTCGCGCTGCCCAAAGGCTACTTCGTGGACGTCGGAGGCAAGGCCGAGACCCAGGCCCGTGCGCAGCGGTCGCTCTATCTCGCGGTCGGGATCGCGATCCTCGCGGTGTTCCTGTTGCTCTACCTCGCGCTCGGCTCGGTCGCGGAGACCCTGGTGATCCTCGCGACCCTTCCGGACGCGTTCGTCGGCGGGATCGTCGCGCTCTGGCTCGCCGGCGAGACCTGGAGCGTGTCGTCGCTAGTCGGGCTGATTGGCCTGTTCGGGATCGCGGTGCAGAACGGGCTCGTGCTGGTGACCCAGACCCGCGGACTGGTCGCGGAGGGCAAGGAGTTCGAGGTCGCGCTGCGCGAGGCGAGCCTCGGTCGCGTGCGCCCGAAGATCATGACCGCGGCGACCGCGATCCTCGGCCTCCTGCCGCTGCTGGTGTTGCGGTTGCACGGCACCGAGATCGAGCGTCCGCTCGCGATCGTCATGATCGGCGGCCTCGTGACGTCGACGCTGTTCACGCTACTCGCGTTGCCGACGTTCTACGAGCTGGTGCATCGACTCGGCGAGCGGATACGGCGGCGACGCGGTGCGGCCGGCTGACCGAGCAGCTGCGCGGTGCCGACAGGTCGGTCATGCCGGCACCTTCAACGTCGCGTTGAAGTGGGCGATCGCGTGCTCGCTGGCAAACTGCACCGTGTCCGGGTTGTCGTAAAAATCGAACTGCGTGCCTGCGTGCTGGTGGACGGTGGGTTTGTGCGGGAGGCGGTGGATGAAGTCCTTGACCGCCGTCGGGGTCGCGGTCGCGTCACCGGTCACGATCGAGAGCGGCAGGTCGAAGGCAGGAGCCAGCGACACGAAGTCGCTCTCGAGCCACTCGGACCAGGCCATCACCGCGAACCTGTCACTCCACGTGGGCACCTTGCCGCGCGTGGGGTTCAGGTAGTAGTCGAGCGCGTCGCCTTCGGCGTACATCGCGGCGCT
>JBBJLY010000235.1:0-13816 GCA_037720695.1 Kofleriaceae bacterium
GCACGGAGCTCGGCCACGATGTCGTCGCCCGGGAGGTGCCGCGCCAGCCACGACGGCAGCATCGGGTCGTCGTCGTACTGGTTCCCGAGTCGCGGCGGTTCCTGGAAGAACGGCATGGCCGACCCTACCGCGGTAGGGTCTCCCGGTGAACCTCCTACTCGTCGAGCCGGGCGAGCTGTCCGAAGACACCTTCAGGTTGGCAGACCGGCGGGCCGTCCATCTGCGCTCCGTGCTGGGCGTCACCCCGGGGGTGCACGTGCGCGCCGGCCTCGTCGGCGGCGGGGTCGGCACGGCCGAGGTGCTGACCGACGACGGCACGACGATCGGGCTCCGGCTCGCGATCACGGAGCCGCCGCCGCATCCACTCGCGATCGAGCTGGTCCTCGCAGTGCCGCGTCCCAAGGTGCTGTCCCGCGCGATCGAGATCGCGGCCTCGTTCGGGGTCTCGCAGGTCGCCCTGACCAACGCGTGGCGAGTCGACAAGAGCTACCTCGACTCGCCGCGCCTCGAGCCGACGTCGCCGCGGCGGCCGCGCGGCTCGGGCCGAGCAAGGAGCGACGACCCACGTCCCGCCGATCACGCTGCACCGCCGGTTGATGGAGCTGCTCGACGCGCGGTGGCCCGCCGGTTCACCGCGTGGCATGCGGCTGGTCGCGCATCCGGACGCCCCGCTGATCGACGGTCGCGCGGCGCGACGGGCCGGTCACGCTCGCGATCGGGCCCGAGGGCGGCTGATCGCGCGCGAGGTCGAGACGTTCGTCGCGCGGGGCTTCGCGCCGGTCTCGCTGGGATCGGCGATCTTGCGCGTCGAGAGCGCGATCGCGGCCGCCCTGGGCCAGCTGGTGATGCTCGAGCGGCTGCGCGAGCGGTGATCACGGATCGGCGAGAGCGTCGACCACGTCGAGCATCACGCGCAGATCCGTCCGCACCTCGTCGCCGACGACGATCTCCTCGTAGCTCGCTGCGACACCCTCGAACCGCACGGTCGCCTCGACGCCTTCGATCATATGGCGCAGCACATCGCCGAGTGCGGCGGTGTATGGCAGCTGCGCGGCGAGACAGCCCGCGTTGTCACGCTCGAACACCAGCGGCAGCGAGGTCCACGTCGTGTGGTCCGAGACCAGCACCGCGCGATCGGCGCGCGGCCGGGGCTCGCCGCAGTAGGTGACGCGCAGCGCGACCTCGTGACGGTCCGAGGTGAAGGTCCCGACGAGAAACACGTCGCTGCTGCCGCGGCGCTCGCGGCCACCGGTGAGCGGTCGCTCGAGCACCACCTGGCGATCGCCATCGCACGACGTCGCGTAGCGAGCGAGCGCGGCGGTCAGCGCGCGGCGTGCTCGATCCGGTTGCGCCCGCACGTGGTCACGGACGCAAGGCGACCACATGTCACTCTCGGCGACATCCGTCGCGGCGCGATTGCGGGTGCGACCGTCGAGCTGGCTCAGGATCACGGCCTCGCGGCGCTGCCGCGCGCGGCTCGCGAGCAGCTGGTCGCGAAGGTCGTCGCGCCGGACGAACCACGGCTCGTCGGCGGCAGGCGCGGATGCGCGGTTGGCCGGCCGATACGGCTCCGCGATCGCGGGATCGCGCAGCGTCGGGCCCGGCTCGCGCTCCCCACGCAGTACGGGTGCGGCCCCACTGCATCCGAGGACGACGATGAGGATCGCGGCCCGCATGCTCCCAATGTAGCGGGATCTCGCTACGCAGGCACGATCAGCATCGCGTCGCCCAGCTCGTGGGCCGACAGGCCGTTCGCGGCCGCGAGCGCGATCCCGCGCGCCAGCTGGTCCCGCGAGGCGAACGCACGCAGCAGCTCGTGATGACTCTCGCCAGGCACGTGCAGCCCGCTGATCAGCCCATCGACGACCTGCGGCCGGTACGCCGCGTCGAGCTTGAGGCGCGCGATGCCCTGCCCGGCCTCGCCACCGCTGGCCTCGAGCGCGCGCACGACCGTGGTGCCGACGGCGATCACCCGCTTCGCTCGCCGGATCGCGCCGGCCGTGCGCTCGGGGATGTCGTAGCGTTCGGGCCACGGCAACCCGCGGTCGAGCGCCGGGTCGCCGGTCGATGACAGCCCCGCGGCGTGAGTCAGCGTCGCGATCTCGATCCCCGCGCGCCGGAGCCCGAGCAAGACCTCCCCGGGCAGCGCGCGCCCCGCGGATGGCATCTCGGCCGCCCACGGCCGGGCCGCGTAGGCCGTCTGCACGGACCACAGCGCGAGCGGCTCGCGGCGGTGCGCGTACTGCACGGGCGCTCCCACGCCGTAGATCCCGCGCCAGATCAGATCTTCGTCGCACGCGACGTCCAGCGCCACCCGCCTGCCGGCAACCACGGCGACGCGCGCCACCAGCGTGCCGAGCCGCAGCTCGTCGCCGACCGCGACGGCAGGTGGTGCCGCGCGCTCCTCGGTCCGCGTCCGCCAGTCCCCGCCACCAAACAGCACGCCGTCGAGCCGCGTGCCTTCGATCGGGCCCGACAGCCGGAGCTCGATCGGCTCGCCAGCTGCGGTCGTGCCGAACAGCGAGCCCGGCAGCGTCGCGGCATCGTTGATCACGACGAGGTCTCCCGTCTCGAGCAGTTTGGGGAGCGCACCAAACGGATGCAGGCTCGCCCTCACGCCGATCGCGACCAGCCGCACGGCATGGCGATCGACCTCGTCGGCGCGAAGCGCAGCCGGCAGCTGCCTCGCCGGTGCCGGCCACACCCGGGGCCACCAGCGGGTCGCGAGCTCGGCGGTCACGTTGCACCCCCGCCGGCACCCCAGCCCGGCGCGACCAGCCGAGCACCGGCTCGCGCGCGGATATCGTCCTCGATCATCTCGATGATCCTCGCCGCGACACTTGCGGGTTGCTGCAGCGCCGCGCGATCCGCGTCGGGGATCGCCGCCGCGTGCATCGCGGTGTCCATCTCGCCAGGGTCGACCGCGAGCACGCGCACGCCGGTGTCCGCGAGCTCTGCGGCGAGGATCCGGCTCAGATGGTCCTGGGCCGCCTTCGAGATCGCATAGGCGCCCCATCGTGGGTACGGCTCGACCGCCGCATCGGAGCTGATGTGCACGATCACGCCCGCCCCACGGACCGCCATCGCTCCTGCGAGGATCTTCGTCAGCCGGAACGGCCCGACGAGGTTGGTCTCGAGCACTGCCGTCAGGTCCTCGCACTCGGTGTCCAGCAGCAGCCGCAGCGGCACCGGGCCAAGCGTGCTCGCGTTGTGGATCGCGATCGCGAGCTCGCCGACGAGGCCCTGCGCCTGCCCGGCGATGCGATGGATCGCTTGCTTGTCGCCGAGGTCGCCGGCGATCGCGTGCGCCTGGCCGCCGCGCGCCCGGATCCCCGCGACCACATCGCCGAGCGGCCCGGCCTCGCGGGCGACCAGCGCCACCCGTGCACCGCGTGCCGCCAGCGCCTCTGCCAGTGCGCGTCCGAGCCCGCGACTTGCGCCGGTCACCAGCGCACCTTGTCCTGAGATCTGCATGTCTTCCTCCGACAACCAGCCTACGAATCCTCCGCCAACATGTCATCATGCGCGCTAATGCGTTGGCGGAGGCCATTGCCATGACCACGACCCACGAGCACGACCACCTCGCAAACAACATCAAGGCGCTGCGCGAGGCCCGCGGGCTGTCCCAACAGCAGATCGCGAAGCTCGCGGGGATCCCGCGCGCGACCTGGACCCACCTCGAGTCCGGCGCCGGCAACCCGACGCTGACCGTGCTGGTGAAGGTCGCCAACGCGCTGCAGATCCGGGTCGACGAGCTGCTCGCCGCACCGCGCTTACCGGCGCGCCACCTCAAGGCCTCGGATCTGCCAACGCGCCAGCGCGGCCAGGTCGCGATCCGCAAGCTGCTGCCGGAGCCGCTGCCCGGGCTCGACCTCGAGCGCATGGTGCTGCCACCCGGAGGCCGGATGGCAGGCGTGCCGCACACCCCGGGGACGCGCGAGTACCTGACGTGCGAGCGCGGCACCGTCGAGCTCTCGGTCTCCGGCGAGCGCTACACGCTGGCCGAGGGCGATGTCGTGACGTTCCGCGGCGACCAGCGCCACGGCTATCACAACCCGGGCACCGCGACGGCCGTTGCTTACTCGGTCATCGCGTTCGCGCCGGTGACGTCGTGATCAGAACTTGTAGGTGACGCCGAAGCGCGCGTAGAACAGGTAGTCGGTTTCGGCCATCGTGCCCGAGAACAGATTCGTGAACAGCGCGCGCTCGTTATCGCCCTGGAACGGAGCGCCCTCGAGGATGCCGTAGATGCTCCAGCGCTGCTGGACGGCGACCTCGCCGATGATCGACAGCAGGAACCGGGCGCCGGCATCGCGGGTGAAGAAGCTCTCGCCGGACTGACCGGTGAGCTCCTCGGCGCGATTCGCGTCGTCCTCGCTGAAGTTCGTGGGGTCCGTGCCGTTGATGCGGCGCTCGAGGTAGCCCTGGCACGTGTCCGTCGGGTCGGTTCCCTCGAAGCCGTCGCCCTTGCGCTGGGGGCAGTGGCGGTCGCTCCAGAACTGGAAGTAGCCGCGGCCGGTGATCGTCGCATTGCTGAGCGCGGACAGCGAGAACAGCGCGCCGGTCTCGAACGTCGCGCCGTTGCGCTGCGAGTCGTCGAACAGCTTGCTGCCCCACCACAGGTTGGCGAACAGTCCGGCCGAGAACGGGCTCTTGTCCGCAATCATCGCGCGACCACCGACGCCCAGCTCGCTTCGCGCGAGGAACGTGCGCACGGCGATCGTCGCGTCGAACGCACCGAACTGCTTGGACAGCCGGCCCGCGCCGACCGTGATGCGCGCGTTGAGGAAGTACGGATAGCCGAGGTCGATATCGACGGTGGAGCGGCCGCGTGGCAGCGCGCGTGCGCCGAACGAGGACAGCCCCTTCTGCTCCTGCTCGAGCTCGGTCTCGCTCTTGGTGGCGAGCGCGAGCTCGCGCGAGATGGTGGACGTCGTGCCGCCCTCGACAGTGACGGTCTCCTCGAAGTCGAGGTAGCCGAGGTACTTGATCCGCACCACGTTGATGCCGGCATCGACGTCGCCCTCGAACGGCGTCTTGCCGACGACCACGCCGTTGATCTGGACGTCCGCCTGGGCGGGCGTTGACAGGACGCGCAGCCGACCGGAGGACTTGAGCTCGGCCTGGACGGTCACCGTCTGGCCGGCCTCGATGCGCACGCTTTGCGTGTACTCCTTGAACCCCTCGAGCCGGACGACCACGGGGTGCTCGCCTGCCGACAGCTTCTTCTCCTGCGGCACCTTGCCCGCCAGCGCGCCGTCGATGAACACCTCGGCCTCCGGCACGTTGGAGGTCACCTTCAGCGTGCCCTGGTCGCCCGGGGCCTCCGCATTGAGATCGATCTTGACGATCTGCGAGCCGCCCGCGGCGACCGCGACCTTGCGCTCGCCGGTCTGGAACCCGGCGGCCTTCACCTGGACGATATGATCGCCGACCTTGACGTCCTTGATGTCGATCGGGCACGGGCCCATGTCGTTACCGTCGAGGATCGCGCTCGCGCCGGGTGTATCGGAGATCACGCGAACGACGCCAACACCGGCGTTGAGCAACGCGGCGAGCTCGGCGCGAACCTTGGTCTGCTGGTTCGCCGTGACCTGGACCGTCTGGCGCCACGGCGGACCTGGGGCCTTGCGGACCTCGATCACGTGAACGCCTTCGATCACGTTGTTGATCACGGAGGGCGTGTTGTCAGGATGCTTGTTGCCGTCGATGTAGACCTCGGCATCCTGGACGTCCGCCTCGACGACGATCACGCCGAACTTGGGCTTCGGGTTCTCCTTCAGGGTGGGCGTCAACACGAGCGACGGTTGCGTCGTCAGGTCCACCCACTGCGTGAGGGTCTCGAAGCCCTCCTTCTTGATCTCGATCAGGTGGCGAGCGGCGCTGGTCTTGATGACCATGGGCCCCTGGATCGCGCCCTGCAACTGGCCATCGACGGACACCGTCGCGCCGACCAGGTTCTTGTCTGCATCCGACCGGATCTCGATCTGCGGCTGCCGCACCAGCGGGACGAACAGGTCCTGCTGCTTGGACAGCTTGCCGACCCGGAACGACTTGGTCGTGGGCTCGTAGCCGGGCTGCTCGATGATGACGGTGTACGTCGCATTGGCGAGCTTGCCAGTCCACGGCGTCACGCCGATCGCCGGACACTGCTTGCTCTCGATGTAGATCGTCGCACCCTGTGGCGCGGAGTCGATCTTCACCTTGTACCTTCCGGCCTTGTTGCCCTTGCAGGCGGGTGTCTGCGCGTGCGCGACACTGGTTGTCGTGACCGCCGCCAGCAGCAATGCCAGCGGCAGGACAAGGAGAACAAGCAAACGATCGATCCTCATCATTACCCTCGGTGAAGCGAGCGCCGAGCCTACCAGGTGTCTCGTGCAACTGCGCGGCTACGTGCGCGTTTTCACGGCTTCTATCACACCATCTGGCACTACAGGATGCGCGCGAACAGCGCGCCAAGCAGCGCGAGCCCGGCGACGATCCGATAGATCGCGAACCCGATCAGATCGTGTGAGCCGAGCCACTTGATGAGCCAGGCGATCGCGATGTACCCGGTGATCGCCGCCGTCGTCATCCCGATGCCGATCGCCGGGATCGCGTCCCGCCCCAGCTTGCCGATCGCGTCCTTGGCCTCGAAGATGCCCGCGCCGGCGATCGCGGGGATCGAGAGCAGGAACGAGAACCGCGCGGCATCGCTCCGCGTGTAGTGGAGGAGCAGCAACATGCAGATCGTCGAGCCGGAGCGGGACACGCCGGGCACCAGCGCCAGGGTCTGGGCGAGCCCGACGATCAACGCGTCGCGGTAGGTGATCTCCGCGAGCGGGCGGGTGTTCGGGTTGCCGCCGGCGAGCTTGTCGATCACGACCATCGCGATCCCGACGACGATCAGCGCGGTGGCGATCACGTACAGCGAGCGAAGATCGCCCTCGATGTGCTTCTTCAGCAGCAGGCCCGTGATCACGATCGGTAGCGTGCCCACCGCGAGTAGCCACGGCAGCCGCGATTCGAAGCTGGCGGCATCGCGGAACATTGCCTGGGGGATCGCGATCAGGTCGCGCGCGAAGTAGGCGAGCACTGCGAGCAGCGTCCCGAGCTGGATCACCGCGGTGTACTCGGCACCGGGGTCCTCGATCCCGAACAGCGCCGGCACGATGCGCAGGTGCGCCGTCGACGAGATCGGGAGGAACTCGGTCAGGCCCTGGACGATGCCGAGTAGCGCGGCGAACCACAGCGCCATGCGACACGCTAACATCAACCCGGCATGAGGTGCATCGTGTGGCTGGTCGTCGTTGCGTGCTCGAGTCGGCCCGGCGACCCGCGCCAGCCGACAGGCTCGGCGACAGCTGCACTCGATGCCAGCATTGCCACCACCCCCAGCGAGGGCGAGTGCAGCGAGCTGGTCACCCACGCGATCGACATCGGCGTCGCCGAGCAGCGTGCCCAGCTGCCGCCCGATCAGGTCCCGACGCAGAGCGAGCAGGAGCAGCTGGCCACGGAGCTCCGCGGTCAGTTCTTGCCGGCATGCCTGCGGGGCGCCCGCGAGGCCTACCGGTGTGCGATCGCGAGCAAGACGCTCACCGAGCTGGCGGGCTGTCAGGCGACGCCGAGCAGCTCGACCTCGAACAGCAGCGTCGCGCCGCCGGGGATCGCGCCCCCCGCGCCGGCCGCGCCGTAGCCGAGCGCCGGCGGGATCAGCAGGGTTCGCTTGCCGCCGACCTTCATGGTGGCGACCCCCTCGTCCCAGCCCTTGATCACCCGGCCGACGCCGAGCGGAAACTCGAACGGCCGCCCGCGGTCGAGCGAGCTGTCGAACTTCGCCCCTTTGGCGCCGTCGACCCAGAGCCAGCCCGTGTAGTGCATCTTGCACGTCTGGCCCTTGGCCGGGCTGGCGCCCGTGCCGACGACCGTGTCCTCGTATGAAAGCCCGCTGGGGTTCTCCTGCATGGCAAGGACTCTACATCGAGGATTCCGTCACGCGCCGCAGGGCAGCTTGCTGATTCCGCCCCCTGGTCGGGGTACGATGAAACCTTCTGCGTCGCTGTTTCCGGGGAGACGAGATGTCGAAGCGCTGGCCTAGCTACATCCTGATGCTGGTGGTTGTCGGGGTCACACGGATCGCTCACGCGAACCTGACCCATCCGACGACGATCACTCATTCACCGAGCCCGGTCATCGGCAGCTCGGACAGCGAGAGCGGGACGATCACGTCCAACACCGCCGGCGTCGGCGAGCCGCTCGATCACATCCACCCGACCGGCGCCAACTGCGGTGCGTTCGTGCTGACGCCCGAGCGTGCGACCCCCACCAACCTGTCGAGCGGCGGTAGCCCGGGGCCGCTCGACTTCACCGTCGTGTTCACGCCTGCCGTCAGCGGGCTCGTCAGCTGCACCTACGAATTTCACAATGCGGATCACACGTTGGTCGGCGGCACCTCGATGCTCGTGGTCAGCGGCACCGGCCTCGCACCGCCCACGATCGACGCGCCGACCTCGGCCGTCGCACCGTCGGTCCGGCACGACGATGGCGCCGCCACGACGACCACCACGGTCACGATCCCGGTCCAGAACGACGGCGATGCCCAGCTGCAGATCACGGCGCTCTCGATCCCGGGCGCGGAGTTTGTCGTCCAGAGCCCGGTGACGTTCCCGGTCAACGTCGCACCCGATGCCATCACCAACATCGTCGTCCGGTTCGACCCGTCCCAGGCCGGCCTGCGCGGCGCGACGCTCACGATCTCGAGCAACGATCCCGCGACGCCGATGGATGCGGTCGCGCTCTCGGGCACCGGTTTGAATGGCGTGATCGGCGTCACTGACGAGGCGTTCGGCGTCGTCGCGCTCGGCGCCACCGCGGTCCAGGACATCGTCGCGTCCAACACCGCGGGCACGTTCCCGGGTGCGCTGAACCTCCAGTCGGCGACGATCACGCAGGGCTCCAACTGGTTCACGTTCGACACCAACGGCGCGTTCGGCTGTCTCAACCAGACGACCTGCACGTTCGGCGCGGGCGGTACCAACGCACCACCGAGCCGCAACATCCGGGTCCGCTGCATCCCGCCCAACACCGCGACCGGCACCCAGATCGCAACCGTTGCGTTCACGAGTGACAGCGACGCGGGCGGCGACGCCTCGTCCACGATCACGTGCACCGCCGGCCGCGCCGACGCCATCGTCACGCCAACGACGATCGCGTTCGGTGACGTCGGGGTCGGCTCGAACAGCGTGGTCCCGGTCGATGTCATGAACACCGGCAACCTGAACCTCACGGTCGCCGTGACCGAGGTCCCGGCGGTCGCGTCGGTCACCGAGGATCTGACCGGCACGTCGCCGGTGCCCGGCGGGACGAGCAACCCGTTCACCGTTCGCTTCGCACCGACCACGCCCGGCGTGATCAGCCTGACGCTCAACGTCAACACCAACGATCCGGACAACCCGACGATCCCGATCACGATCACGGGGCGAGGCGTCGCGCCGAACATCGTCGGCCCGGCGAACCTGCCGTTCGGCGACGTCGAGGTCGGCACGAACGCGACCCAGACCTTGACGATCACGAACAGCGGCACCGCGCCACTGTCGATCACCAGTGCGACCAGCACGGGAGCCGCGTACTCGGTCACCGCGGGCAACACGGGTTCCCAGTCGGTGCCCGCGGGCGGCACCGCGCAGTGGACGATCGCCTGCACCCCGACCGGGCCGGCCGGGTTCAACGGCTCGTTCACGATCGCGAGCAACGCGTTCAACGATCCCTCGTTCGTCGTCCCGCTGAGCTGCACGGGACGCGAGGGTGTGCTCGTCGTCAGCCCGACCGCGATCGACTTCATGGGGGTGCCGGAGAACACGTCGGTCGAGCGCCGGTTCACGCTCCGCAACACGGGCAACCTGCCGGTCTCCGGCATCACCGCGGTGTTCTCGACGACCACCGCCGGCTACACGATCGATCCCACCACGCCCGTTCCGGCGACGCTCGCCGTCGGTGGCTCGGTCGACATCGACGTCGTGTTCTCGCCCGTCGCCGGTGGCGCCGATGGCGGCGCGGCGACGCTGACGTTCAACGGCACCTACGGCGCGAACCGTCCGTTGCGCACGCCCGCCGTGCTGTCGCTCAACGGCGACGGGTTGCCGACCGGGTTCGCGGCGACGCCGGTCATCGTCGACTTCGGCAGCTTCCGATTCGACGGCACGGTGTCCCGCACGTTCTGCATCCTCAACACCGGCGCGGCCGACGTCACGATCCGGAGCCCGCTCAACATCGCGCCGATGACCGGCACGACGTCCGGCGAGTTCACCGTGACCGCGATCCGCGCAAAGGCTGCCGGCGCGACGCCGTGCTCGAATGGCCCGACGGGTGGCAACCTGACGCTGCCGCAGACCCTGTCGGCGAACGAGGCGCTCGAGGTCACGATCCGCGCGGATCCAGACAATCGCACGGGTCCGATGGGCGCGACGGTCACGATCACGAGCGATCTGGGAGCGCCGAACACGACGCGCACCGTCGTGCTGCAGGGCGTGTCGACCAGCGCGATGATCGCGGTCGAGCCCGGCGCCGTCGTCGACTTCGGACCGGTCGACATCCAGGGCAACCCGCCCTCGCGCACGATCCCGGTGATCATCCGCAACACCGGCAATGGCCCGCTTGATCTCGGCGCGATCACACGCAGCGATGGCGGCAGCAACACGCACTTCACGCTGACCCTGCCCGGCGCGCGCACGCTGCAGCCGGCGGAGGCGCTGACGATCGACGTGACGTATGCCCCGACCCTGGTCGGGAACGACGAGATCATGCTCGCGCACACGGTCTCCGGTGTGCTCGGCAGCCCGGGCACGCAGACGATCGTGCTCCGCGGCTCCGGCATCGACCGCGAGCTCGACGTCGCGCCGACGCTCGAGTTCCCGGCGACGTTCAAGAACCCGGGCACCGCAGCACCGGTGCGGCCCGTGACCGTCACCAACACCGGCGCCGCACCGCTCGCGGTCAGTGCCGCCATGGTCTCGAGCTCCACCGAGCCGCCGATGTGGGAGCTCGTCGACAGCGGCGCGGTCACGATCCCGCCCGGGGCGAGCCACGACTTCCTGCTCCGCTTCCTGCCGACCATGGCCGGCACGTTCGACGCCGTGCTCGAGCTGATCAACGACGATCTCGACGAGGGAATGGCGCGGATCACGCTGAGCGGCCTCGGCCTCAACCGCGCGGTCGACTTCGGGCCCGAGATCGATGTTGGCATCACCGGCATCGGCATCCCGCTGACCCGCGACGACATCCTCCGGATCACGAGCCTCGATCCGGGCAATGACTTCACGATCGCGCGGATCGAGCTCGATGGCTCTCCCGGCTTCGCGCTGACCGAGGACGCGACCGGTACACTGCCGGCCGGCGGCAGCCGCGACTTCGGCGTCGTGTTCGCGCCCGAGACGCAGGGCGAGTTCGAGGCCACGGCGATCCTGTATCTCGACGAGGATCCGGCCGGTGCCGCGATGGTGAAGATCCGCGGGCGCGCGGTGTTCGTCGACGCGCACGGCGGCGGTGGCTGCGCGACCGGGCACGATCTCGGGATCGGCCTCGTGCTCGTGATCGGCGCGCTCGTGCTCCGGCGCAGGCGCGCCGCCGTCGTGATGCTCGGGATGCTCGCGATGCTCGCGATGCTGCCAACCGCGGCGCGCGCGGACGACGTCGTGCTCTCGGTGTTCGATCCGACGCCCGCGACCACCGCGCACACGTTCCAGCTCCAGTCCCCCGAGGTGGGTGCAGACGGCGATTGGGTCGCGAGCGCGGTGTTCTCGCTGGCGACCAAGCCACTCGTGCTCGACGCGTTCTCCGACGGCACGCTGATGAACGACGCGATCGTCGTCGAGCGCAGCACGCTGATCGATCTCGGTGGGGCGTACGCGTTCCTCGGCCGGTTCGAGGCCGGCGCGCGCCTGCCGCTGTACTCGCAGAACGGCGAAGCGCGGATCGACTCGCCCACCGAGTTCTCGACCGACCCGGCAACCGGCACCGCGCGCGGCGATCTGACGCTGCACGGCAAGGCGCGGCTGGTCCGCACCGGCTCGTTCTCGCTGGCGGCAGGACTCCAGCTGACCTTGCCCACCGCGAGCGAAGGGCAGTTCACTGGCATCGACAAGCCGTCGGTGCGCCCGATGCTGTTGCTCGCGCTGTACCCCGACACGCTCGACCGCCGGATCACGCTGTCGGCCAACGTCGGCGGGGTGCTGCGCGAGACGTCGCGCTACGCGAACCTCGAGCAGGGGAGCGGCGTGGCGTGGGGACTCGCCACGACGATCCGGATGTTCGATCGCCTGTGGTTCTCGGCCGAGGTCTACGGCGACGTGCTGCCATCGGGCAAACAGGACGAGATGGCGGGCAAGCTGGCGCTGTCGCCAGCCGAGTGGCTCGCAGGCCTGCGCTACCGGCCGGATCACCGGTTCGCGATCGGTGTCGCCGCCGGTCGCGGGCTGACCAGCGCCGCGGGCTCGCCCGAGCTGCGCGGCGTGGTGTCGCTGTCGTTCGCGCCGGGCGCGACCAGGCTCGAGCCGATCCATCCGCCACCGCCGCCGGTGATCGACGGCGATCCGGACGGCGACGGCCTGCTCGACAGCGTGGACAAGTGCGACAACGAGGCCGAGGACAAGGACATGTTCGAAGACGACGACGGTTGTCCCGACCTCGACAACGACGGTGACAAGGTCGTCGACGCCCAGGACAAGTGCCCGCTCGATCTCGAGGACGTCGATGGCTTCCAGGACCTCGACGGCTGTCCAGACAAGGACAACGACGAGGACGGCGTGCCAGACGACAAGGACATGTGCCCGCGGCAGGCCGAGGACCGCGATGGGTTCAAGGACATCGATGGCTGTCCCGATCCGGATAACGATCACGACGGCGTCCTCGATGGCAAGGACAAGTGCCCGGACGTCGCAGAGACGATCAACGGCAACAAGGATGACGACGGGTGCGCCGATCAGGGTGACTCGGCCGTCGTGCTGAGTCCCGATCGCGTCGAGCTCCTCGACTCGATCCAGTTCACCGGTGGCAGCGCGAAGATCTCGAAGGCGAGCTTCAACGTGCTGGGCCAGATCGCGGCGACGCTGCGCGCGCACCCCGAGATCATCCGGCTGCGCGTGACCTGCCACGTCCATCCGACGTCGGACCTCGACAAGGACATCGCCAGAGACCAGGACCTGTCAGACAAGCGCGCCCAGGCCGTGCGCGACTGGCTGGTCCAGTGGGGCATCACCTCGACCCGCGTCGAGGCGCGCGGATTCGGCGGCACCAAGCCGCTGGTCAACGATCGCCGCAAGGGCGGTTCGATCAACAACCGGGTCGAGCTGATCATCCTGGAGCGGAAGTAGCCCGCGCGATCGCGACACCGGTGACGCACGTGGCGCCGGCCTCGAGCAACGCGTGCGCTGCGGCGGCGAGGGTCGCCCCGGTGGTCACGACGTCGTCGATGAGGATGATCGCGCGGCCGGTGATCGCTGCGCGCCGGTCGACCACGAACGCATGCCGCACGTTCTCGCGACGGGCGTCAGCTGGAAGCGAGGTCTGCGGCGGCGTGGCGCGCACGCGACGAAGCGCAGGGATCGGCGGGGCGAGACCGGCGATGGCACACGCGTGGCGCGCGAGCAGCCAGCTGTGGTCGAAGCCGCGCACCAACCGGCGCCGCCAGTGCAGCGGGATCGGCACGATCATCGCGTCGGTTGCGACCGCGGCAACCAGGGGTGCCCACAGCGGCGCGAGCGCGCGCGCGACGTGACCGTGGCGCCCGAACTTGAGCCGGCGGATCGCGATCGCGAGCTGGCCCCCGAACCGCCACGGCGTC
>JBBJLY010000470.1:0-3447 GCA_037720695.1 Kofleriaceae bacterium
TCCGCGCCAACGGTGGCAAGTCGTTCCGCGCGGTGATCGACGCCGAACCCGCCGATGTCGTGCTCGTGATGCGCGGCGGCAAGGTGCTGTACGGCGACGAGGTCGCGGTCGGAGCACTGTCGCCGACCTGCGATGCCGAGGCGATCGACGTCTGCGGCACGATGAAGCGCGCGTGCCTCACTGGCGAGGTCGGCAAGTCGTACGCCGCACTCAAGACCGGCGCCGGTGCGACCACGCCGGCCGCGTTCGAGTGCGCGGTGCCGCCAAACGAGCCGTCGTGCTCGCCGAAGCGCGATGAATCGGTGCTCGGCTCGACGATCTACACCGGCGTCCCGAGCGCCTCCGACTCCGACGGCGACGGCATCGCCGACGCCAGCGACAAGTGCCCGATGGTGTTCGATCCGATCCGCCCGGTCGACAACGGGATGCAGTCCGACGCCGACAATGACGGCGTTGGAGATGTCTGCGACGCCTGCCCGCTCGATGCCGACACCACGTCGTGCACGGTCGTGGACCCGAACGATCGCGACAACGACGGCCACCCGAACTCCGCCGACAACTGCCCCGACACGGCGAACCCAGATCAGGCCGACGGCGACACCGATGGCAAGGGTGACGTCTGCGACGCCTGCCCGACCGAGAACAACCCCGGTTCGGCAGGCTGCGCATCGACGATCTACAAGATCAAGGACGGCACGACGCCGGTCGCCACGCTGGTGCGAGTCACCAACGCGCTGGTCACCGGCAAGGGCGAGAACGGCTTCTTCGTCCAGGTCAAGGAGACCGACCCGGGCTACCTCGGCGCGGATCACTCCGGCATGTTCGTGTTCACCGGCACCGGCACCCCGCCGCTCGCGAACGCCACGGTCGGCGCCCGCGTCACGATCGACGGCAAGGTCGCCGTGTACCAGGGCCAGACCGAGCTCGACACCGTCACCAGCGTGACGGTCGAGATGGCGGGCCCCGAGACGCCGCCCGCACCGATCGCGGTCAGCTACGCCGACGTCAAGACCGGCGGGCCGCGCGCGCTGACGCTCGAGAGCGTGATCGTGTCGCTCGGCGCGTCCACCGTCACCGCGGCGGACACGATGTTCGGCGAGCTGACGTTGACCGCTGGCGCGGACACGCTGATCGCCGACGACTTCGTCTACCTCCCGGCGCCGCCGTTCCCGGTCGGCCAGAACTTCACCTCGGTTCGCGGCATCCTGACGCTGCGCAACAACATGTTCAAGCTCGAGCCGCGCAGCGCGGCCGACTACACCGCGGGCGCACCGGGCCGGCTCCGCTGTCTCCCGCGCTGTCGTACGCGCGGGTCGCGTCACCACCGCGGATCCGACGTTCCCCGTCCCGCTGCGCGTCAACCTGAGCGGCCCGGCACAGGCGCCACCGTCGTTACCATCACGTCTGGCTCGGCCGCTCTCACGGTCACCAACGTCACCGTCCCGACGGCGCGACGTTCGTGAACGTGCCGGTGACCGCGGTCGCGCAGAACCCGAGTGTCACGGTGACCGCGACCCTCGGCACCCAGACGGCGACTGCAGCGGTCCGCGTGCTCGGCGCGACCGAGGCCCCGACCAGCGTGACGATCACGCCGCCCAATGCGGCGGTCGCGATCGACGGCACGGTCCAGTTCACCGTCACGCTGGACGTTCCGACGCTGGTTGCGGCGACGGTCAACCTCGCGGTGGCGCCGACCACGGCTGGCACACTCCCGGCGAGCGTCACCATCGCGGCCAACCAGAACAGCGCGACGTTCACGTACACCAACACGTCGACCTCCGGCATGGCGACCGTGACCGCGACGTTCCTCGCCAGCACGAGCACGGCGACCGTGACGGTGTCGACCGGCGCGAACCACCTCGTGATCAACGAGGTCGACTACGATCAGCCGGGCACCGACACCGCCGAGTACATCGAGATCCACAACCCGTCCGGGGCGACGATCCCGCTGGCTGGCAAGCAGGTGCTGCTGGTCAACGGCAACGATGGCACCGTCTACGAGACGGTCCAGCTGACCGGCTCGCTGCCGGCCAACGGCTACCTGGTGATCGCGGGCGCCAATGTCACGGTGCCGCCGGGCGTGTTGAAGATCGATGCAGACTGGACCAACCCGACCGGTGACATCCAGAACGGCATGCCGGACGGCGTGGCCCTGATCGACAACGTCGCCCACACCCTGATCGACGCGGTGTCCTACGAGGGCGCGATGCTCACGATCGATCTGCCGGGCTTCCCCGGGCCGGTCTCGCTCACCGAGGGAGGGACCCCCGCCGTGGCCATCGACATGGGCCCCGGGGCGTTCTGCCGGTCGCCGAATGGCAAGGACACTGACAAGACGGTCGACGACTGGAAGGTCTGCGACACCACGTCGGTGGGCACCGCGAATCCCTGAATGCTATACACGGGCAGCATTTTTTGACCCCCGATCACGGAGCCGCACATGTCCTTCTCGCTCGATAAACAAGGCGTCACAGTCGCCGAGATCTATCGCAACGCATCTCCGGCCTTTCTCTACGAGGCCGCCCTTCGGTTCGAGAAGGGTTCGACCATCTCGTCGACCGGCGCGCTGATCGCGTACTCCGGCAAGAAGACGGGACGCAGCCCGACCGACAAGCGCGTCGTTGACGAGCCCGAGGTTCGCGACGATATCTGGTGGGGCAACGTCAACATCAAGCTCGACGCCCACAGCTTCGCGATCAACCGCGAGCGCGCGATCGACTACCTGAACACGCGCGAGCGGCTGTACGTGATCGACGGGTTCGCCGGTTGGGATCCCAAGTATCAGCTCAAGATCCGCGTGATCTGTGCGCGCGCGTATCACGCGCTGTTCATGCACAACATGCTGATCCGCCCGACCGAGCCGCAGCTCGACTCGTTCGGCGAGCCCGACTACGTGATCTACAACGCCGGTGGCTTCCCGGCGAACAAGCACACCGCAGGCATGACGTCCCCGACGTCGATCGACCTGTCGTTCGCCCGCCGCGAGTTCGTCATCCTCGGCACGGAGTACGCCGGCGAGATGAAGAAGGGCGTGTTCACGATCATGAACTACCTGATGCCGAAGCAGGGCGTGCTGTCGATGCACTGCTCGGCAACGCAGGCGCGCGATGGCGCGGACACGTCGGTCCTGTTCGGCCTGTCGGGCACGGGCAAGACCACGCTGTCGGCCGATCCGAAGCGGCTGCTGATCGGCGACGACGAGCACTGCTGGAGTGATCAGGGCATCTTCAACATCGAGGGTGGCTGCTACGCAAAGGTCATCAAGCTGTCGAAGGAGCAGGAGCCAGACATCTGGAACTCGCTCTCGTTCGGCGCCGTGCTCGAGAACGTGGTGTACGAGCCCACCTCGCACCTCGTCGACTATGACAACACGACGATCACCGAGAACACGCGCGGCACCTACATCCTCGACACGATCCCGAACGTCAAGCTCCCGGCGGTCGGTGG
>JBBJLY010000471.1:0-3427 GCA_037720695.1 Kofleriaceae bacterium
CTCTTCGCTGAACGTCAGGTTGATCGCGGTCTCGAACGTGCCGAAACCGTCAAGCGTGTTGAGCACGCCCTCGCGCAACGCCTTTGCGGTCGGCGTCTCGCCACACGACGCGGGCAAGTTCACCTTGCCGGTCATCGGGTTCAGCAAGAGGTTGTTGGGGAACGGGACGATCTTGTTGCCCGGATCGAACTCGACAACGGGGCCCGAAGTGCCCTCGCTTCCGTCGTTATCAATGTCGGGACAACCGGTCGCCGCCAGCACGAGTACACAGGCTAGGCACTTGGTCATGGGAGCCTCCAAAAATCGAGTTCACTATATGCACAGCAGATCGCGCATCGCGAGATGCCTCTGAGGAGACATTCGAAATTCGAGCGGTGAATCGACCGCCTGAAGCACGCGACGTAGCGCAGCCTACAGCGATTTCGGCCGACCGGCTCGCGCTCGGCGTTTTGCGTGTGATCTAGCTCGCGGACACGCGGGGGTCGGCCGGCTGCTCGACGGACGTCGTCTCGACCTCTGGCTCGACCGCGACGGTCGGCTCGGGCTCGACCTCGACGGTTGGCTCGACCTCCACCTCTGCGATGTCCTCGGCCTCGGCCTCCGGCTCGACCTCGGGCTCGACTGCGGACACCGGCGCGGGCTCCACCTCGGGCGTCTTCTGCAGCAGGTTATGTGCGGCCGGATCGGTCTCGGCAGCGAGCTGCGCGGCGGCCCGGCTGTGGCCCTTGCGGAAGTCGGCGAGCACGTCATTGATCTCGGCGCCGAACAGCAGCGCGACGTTCGACAGCCACAGCCAGGTCAGGAAGATGATGCCACCACCGAGCGCGCCGTAGGTCGCCTCGTAGCTATCGAAGTGAGAGAGGTAGAGCCCGAACAGTGCGCTGATCCCGAGCCACAGGATCACGCCGATGCATGCACCCGGCGTGAAGATCCGGAACGGCGCCTTCGTGTTGGGGAGGAACCGGTAGAGGATCGCCCACACGGTCATCACGAGGAGGCCGGCGCCGACCCAGCGCCCGATGTTCCAGCCGAGATCGAACGCCTCACCGAGCCCGAACCGGTCGGTTGCCCAGTGACCGATCGTCGGTCCGGCGACCAGGAGCGCGAGCGCACACACCACCATCAACGCGACCGCGGCCGTCACCCCGAGCGCGAGCAGCTGGCGCCGGATCCACGACCGGGTCTCCTTCTTCTTGAACATCGTGTTGAGCGCGCCGCCGAGTGCCGCCGTGCCACGCGAGGCTCCCCACAGCGCCAGCGCGGCACCGCCGATCGCAAAGCCGGCGTCGGCCGTGTTGACGAACGACATCACGTTCGTCGCGATCAGCTGGCGTGTCGTGAACGGCATCGTCTGGGTCGCCATCGCGACGCCCTGCAGGATCGTGTCGTGGTCGAGCACCAGCATCCCGAGCGTGATGACGAACACCAGCATCGGGAACAACGCGAGCACCGCGTAGTAGGCCATCATCGCGCCGACGTCGGTGATGTTGTCGTCAATCGCGCCCACGATCAGTTGCTTGAAGAACCGGCCGACCGTGCGCAATCGGCTCTTCCGCTTCGCAGGCGTGCGAGTTCGCTCACCCGACGCTTCTTCGACGGGTGTCTGGGGCACGAGTTGGGTAGCCACACCCGATGCGACAGCACCGTGCGTGCCAGCAGCGCGCCCAGCAGGACTCGAACCTGCGGCCCCCGACTTAGAAGGTCGGTGTTCTGATCCAGCTGAACTATGGGCGCGTTGGGGGCGGACTTTGCGGCAAGTCGGGAGCCGCTTCAAGGGGCTGTCGCCGAACCTGCTGGAACTGCTGCCCTCGTGTTACGTTGCAACGGCATGCGCGCCATCATCGCGGTCGCCGTTCTGGGTGTCGGTTGCCTGTGGGGTTGCAAGAAGGAGTCGGGACTCGAGGCGGCCCAGAAGGAGGCGGAGCTCGAGAACAAGCAGCGCGAGAGGCCCGCGCCCGCGATCAAGATGTCGACCCCGGTGCCAGGCTCGACCCGGATCCCGTGCGAGCAGCTGATCGATGTGCCCGCATTCCAGACCGCGCTCGCCGAGCTCGAGCCGCTGACGCTCAAGGACATCACGAAGGCCACGGATGCCGAGGCTGCGTCGGTGTGCAGCCTCGTGCGTGGCGGAACGCCGCTCACCAAGGCGCAGCAGGAATCGAAGCTGAAGAAGGAAGGCACGCTCGGCGTGCTGCCGGGCGACGAGCTGTGCCGGGTCGCGATCTATTGCTGGACGATCGAGGACCCGGATCGGTTTCGCAAGAAGTGCGGCCAGAACACGGCGCTCCAGGAGCGCAATGACGACGGCGCGATGGGGACCAACGCGTGCTTGCGCATCATCCCGACGGGTGAGCACGACATCGAGCTGTTCCGGTTCTTCGACACCGACACCAAGTGCGTGTTCCAGGTCAGCTCGGGGGCGAGCAACACGGACAACGAGAAGACGCGCTCGTGCGCGAAGACGGCGCGCGACACGATCACGCCGGCGCGGATCGCGGTGACGCCGGGCGGTGCTGCACCCGCCGCGCCCGCCGGCTCGGGATCGGGCACCTGACGATGCTGCGGGTCCTCGTGGTCGATGACGATCCAGATGTCGTCGAGTCGATCGCGATGGCACTCGAGGGACATTGCGAGGTGCTGACGGCGCCCAACGGCAGGGAAGCGCTCGGCCTGATCCTCGAGGAGCCGATCGACGCGATCATCCTCGATCTGATGATGCCCGTGATGAGCGGCGAGGAGCTGATCGAGGAGCTCGCGCGCCGCGAGATCCGGATCCCGGTGATCGTCGCGTCGGCGAGCCGCGATATCCAGTCGCGCTGCGAGTCACTCGGCGTCGTGCACTGCCTGCAGAAGCCGTATCGGCTGTCGAACCTGATCGAGCGGCTGGACGCGGTCAGCTCCGCGAGATCGTGAAGCCGGTCATGCAGCGGTACTGCGTGCCCTTGTAGTCGGTCACGACGTACTCGACGGTGACGTGGTACTCGGGCCGGAACGCGCCGAACAGCAGCTGGACGCTGGAGTCGGAGAGCTCGCGGCCCTTGCACTGGAGGCCGCCCCACCGGTAGTTCCAGTCCTTCTTGTCGTGGTCGAGCCAGATCGCGCCGTGGAACAGCTGTAGCTGGTGTCACCGGGCTCGAGCACCATGAGCTGCGAGACCGACGACGTCGCCGTGGTCTCGGCGTGCGCGACGCTGCCGCCGAGCGCGAGCAGGGCCACGAGGCTACGCATGGGCCGTGCGTCGGCGGCGGAACATCACGAAGCCGAGGACCGCGGTCAGGAGGCCGGTCACCCACGGCACGCGCTGGTCCGAGGAGCTGCAGCAGCCACCGCCCTCTGGGACCGCGCACAGTTTCTCGCCGTCGATCACGCGACACTCGAGCTCGGTCGGGCAGCTATCCGACGCCTCGACGACGCACTCGCGGGTGCA
>JBBJLY010000236.1:0-13731 GCA_037720695.1 Kofleriaceae bacterium
GTGGCGACGAGCAGAAGAGCAGCAGGCACGCACGGACGCATCGCTCACATTCGACGCTGAGACCCGCGGGAGGGAGTCCTGCAGGAACGGAACGAAATGGCGCCCGGCGTTGTATCGGGTACAGGCGGTCGGTAGCATCGCTCGTCGATCGAGCGTCGATCGATCATCGATCGAGCACCGACCCATGGCAGACCTTTCCTCTCTCCTCGCAGTCCTCGAGCACGATCCCGATGATGCCCAGGCGCTCGAGGCGCTGGCAGGGGCTGCGCGGCACACCCCGCCCGACGTTCGCGCGAGCCGGTTCGATCAGGCGCGCAAGGTGATCGGCGGACGGGGACGTCCGGACACCGTCGTGAAGCTGCTCGACCTCGAGCTCGAGTCGACCGGCGACGCGGATCGCAAGGTCGATCTGATGCTCGAGAAGGGGATGGTGCTGGACGGCGAGCTGCTGGATGTCGCGGACGCACGCACTGCATTCGAGGAGGTGCTCCGGCTGCGACCCGACGACACGATGGCGCAGGAGGCGATCGCCGAGCTCGAGCTGGCCGCGGGCAACTGGCAGAAGTTCGCGGACAAATACGTCCAGGAGGCGTCCGGCTCGACGGATCGCAGCCTCGCGACCGCGCTCTTCGTTTCGGCCGCCGAGGCGTACGTGCGGTTCGCGCCGGAGTCGAAGGAAGCCGAGCACCATCTGCGCAAGGCGCTCGAGATCGATCCGCGCAATGCAAGGGCCGCGTTTCACCTCGCGCGCCTGCTCAAGCGCACGGGCCGCACCCCGGAGCTGGTGAAGCTGCTCGAGGACCGAGCCGAGGTCGCGCCGGCCACCGAGGATCGCATCGCGGCGCTGATCGCGCTGCTCGACCTCGCCCGCAGCCAGCATGATGATGCGCGCGCGGAGGCCGTGGTCAAGCGCGTGCTCGTGCTCGATCCGGCGCAGCCGCAGGCGCTGCGTGCGGTGACCGATGCCTTCATCAAGGCGCAGAACTGGCTCGCGCTGGTCCAGGCGTACCAGGCGGCCCTCAAGGCGCGGCGTGACGCCGACGATCTAGGCATGCTGCTCCAGATCGCGATGGTGCTGTGGAAGCATGTCGGCGATCTCGACCAGGCCGAGGAGTATTTCCGGCGCGTGCGCAAGCTCGAGCCGGCGCACCCCGCCGCGCTCGATTTCTATCGCGTCTACTACCCGGCCAAGGGCGAGCACCAGAAGCTGCTCGCGCTGCTCCGTCAGGTCGAGCGCTCCAACCAGACGCCGCGCGCGCGCAGCGAGAGCAACGTCCGCCCGATCGGCGTCGAGATCGCGGAGCTCGCCGAGGCGCAGAACAACCCCGAGAAGGCAATCGAGGCCTGGAAGCAGGTCGTCCGGCTCGATCCAGCCACCGTACCGGCCGAGGCGCTGGTCATGGCGCGCCACAGCCTCGCGCGGCTCTATCGCAAGACCGAGAAGTGGAACGCGCTGCTCGATCTGATGAAGGAAGAGATCGAGCGCCTGCCGGAGACCGACGTCGCCGGGCGCGTCGGCAAGCTGCACGAGGTCGTCGAGATCTATCGCGACAAGCTGCGGCTCGACGTGATGGTGATCAACACCTACAACGCGATCCTCAAGATCGACCCCGACAACCGGCGGGCGACCGACGAGCTGGCGTCGAAGTTCCGCGCACTCGGCCGGTGGAACGATCTGATCGCGGTGCTGACGCGCAAGAGCGAGGTCGCGGACGTCCCCGACGGCGAACGCATCGCGCTGCTACGCGAGATCGCGGACCTGTGGGCCGAACGGTTCGGAAACTTCGCCAACGCGATCAAGCCGCTCGAGAAGATCGTGGAGCTCGCCCCCGGCACGCCGGAGTTTGCCGACGCGCTGATGCGGCTCAAGGAGATCTACACGAAGCGCCGCCAGTGGCGCGCGCTGATCGACGTGCTCGGTCGCGAGGCCAATGCGCTGCCGCCCGACGAGAAGCGGGCAAAGCAAAGCGAGATGGCGCGGTTGTCGGCCGAACGGCTCGGTGACACGCGGCTCGCGATCGAGATCTACAACGGCATCCTCGCGTCGCCCGATCTGGGCGGCCCCGATCAGGGCGACACGCTGCAGAGTCTCGCGGCGCTCTACGATCGCGAGAAGCGCTGGCTCGCGCTCGCCGAGATCCTGCACCGCCAGGTCGCGTCGGCAAAGGCGCCCGGCGGCAACGCGAACCGCGAGGCGGTCACGCTGTACGAGAAGCTCGGCCAGATCTACGCCGATCGCCTGGGCTCGCCGCAGCTCGCCGCGTCGGCCTGGCAGGAGGTCCTCGAGCTCGAGCCGGGACATGCGCGCGCCCTGCGCACGCTGCGCGAGCTCTACGCCACCGCCGGCGACTTCACGGGGCTCGAGCGGCTGTACGCCCGGCTCGGTCAGGAAGAGGAGCTGGTCGACGCGTTGCTCGGGATCGCCGACCGCATCGAGTCCAAGGCGTCGCGGCTCCCGCTGGTCGAGCGCGCCGCACAGCTCGCGCAGCAGCGCGCCGACGCAACGTCCAATGGAGAGGCGGCGCCGGCGGTCGAGCGTCCCGCACGCCAGCCGGGCAAGCGCTCGCGGTCCAACACCGGCGAGAGTGCGAAGGATATCGCCCTCGAGCGTGCGCGCCAGGTCTGGGAGCGCGTGCTCGCCGTCGAGCCGCAACATGTCCCGGCGGCCGCCGCGCTCGGCCCGATCTACACCCGCCAGGAGAAGTGGGCAAAGCTCATCACCGTTCTCGAGATCGAGCTCGGTGCGGCGAAGGACGTGCCCGCTCGGCTCGCGAAGATCGCGGAGATCCGCGCGCTGTGCGAGCAGAAGCTGACGTCGCGCACGCTCGCCTTTACCTGGACGCTGCGCGCCTTCGATCTCGATCCAGAGAACCCGCAGCTCTACGCCGACGTGATGCGACTCGCCAGCGAGCCCGACCAGTGGCGCGAGGTCGTCGCGACGTTCGAGAAGCACGTGGCGCCTACGGCGCCGCACGCGTTGCCCGACGAGATCCGGCTCAAGCTGTACCGGGAGCTCGCGAAGATCGCGAGCCGTCGCCTCGCGGATGCCGAGCGTGCGCGCACCTATCACCGCCAGGTCCTGACCCTGGCGTCCGACGACCGCGACGCCGAACAGAGCCTCGAGGAGCTCGCGATCCAGCTCGCCGACTGGCCGGAGCTGCTGGCGTCGTATCGCCGGCGCGCGGCGCGCGAGAAGGACGCGACCATGCGCGCGTCGTTGCTGATCGAGATCGCGTCGCTCCAGGAGGAGAAGCTCGTCGATCTCGACGGCGCGGCGGCCACCTACCGCGAGGCGCTGACCCCGGTGCCGGGCCAGATCCGCGCGCTGCGTGCGCTCGCGCGGATCGAGGAAGCGCGCGGCGACTGGGACTCGCTCGCGAATGTGCTCGCGTCCGAGCTCCAGCAGACACCGGACGGGCAGGCGCGCTTCGACCTGTTGATGCGCCTCGGCGCGTTGCACGATCAGAGCCTCGAGTCGCCGCGCGATGCGCTGCCGTACTATCGCGACGCGCTCGCGGTCCCTGCGAGCGGCGGCGGGGTCCGCCCCAGGCCGTCGCTGCGGTTGCGCGGCTCGTGCTCGCCCGCAGCCGCGGCAACATCACATCGAGGCCACGGATCGGATCGCCGCCGCGCGCACGATCCTGCCGCACCTCGAGTCCGCGAAGGACCACGCCCAGCAAGCCCAGGCACTCGATCTGATGCGCGCGGGCGACGAGGCCAGCGCCGGCGAGCGACTCGAGATCGATCGCCAGTTGATGCGGATCTATCACACCGACCTCGGCGACCCGGGCGCGGCGTGGATCGCCGGGCTCCGGATCTTCGCGGTCGAACCGACGGACGCCGAGGTCCGGCAAGCGCTATCGGTGCTCGCGGGCCAGCTCGGTCGCGACGGCGAATGGGCGCGCCACCTCTCGAACGGGCTCGCGACGCTGCGCCAGCCGGTCGAGGGCAGGACGACGCCGACCGCCGCGGTCCGCGCGCTCGCCACCGAGCTCGCGAAGATCACCGGCGAGCGGCTCGGCGACAAGCCCACCGCCGAGCGTGCGTGGCTGAGCGTGCTCGAGGTCGAGGCCGATGCGGCCGACGCCTTCGAGGCCTTGATCGCGACCTACCGCGCGGATGCCCGGTGGACCGATCTGCGCGCCTTGCTCGAGCGCCGCGCCGAGGTCTCGATGGACGACCGCGTGCGGCACGCGGTGCTGCTCGAGCTCGCCTCGCTCGAGGACGACGTGCTCGGCCAGCCGTCCCGCGCGGTCGCCGCGCATCGCCGCGTGCTCGAGATCGATCCGGGGTACGCCGCGTCGTATCAGGCGCTCGACCGCCTGCTGACCACATCCGAGAGCTGGCACGAGCTCGAGGAGTTGCTCGCGCGCCAGGTCGATCACGCGAAGAGCCCGCGCGAGCAGGTCGATCTCGCGTATCGCCGCGCCGCGCTGTTCGCGCACCGGCTGGGAGATCCCAACCGCGCCGTCGATCTGCTCGAGGACGTGATCACCCGCCAGCGCGGCCATGCCGACGCGCGCGAGCTGCTCGAGGAGCTGCTGCCGCGGCCCGAGGTCACGATGCGCGTGGCGCGGCTGCTCGAGCCGCTCTACGAGCAGGACAAGCTGTGGAAGGATCTGGTCGGCGTGCTGCGGGCGCAGCGCGCGCTGGTCAGCGGGACCGAGGCGGTCGAGCTGCTGTCGCGGATCGCCGCGATCGAGGAGGCGGAGCTCGCAGGACCACGCAACGCGTTCGATGCGTGGATCGAGGTCATCGGGCTCGACCCGACGCACGAGCGCGCCCGCGTCGAGCTGGCTCGCCTCGCGCAGCTGCTCGGCCGCTGGCCCGAGACCACCGCGGCGCTCGAGACGGCCGCCGCGGCGGCGCCGGCCGGAGATGTCGTCACGCGGGGCGCGCTGCTCGGCGAGCTCGCGGCGTACTACGACATCCAGCTCGGCGATGCACCGCGTGCGATCACGGCCTACCGCCGGCTGCTCGAGACCGATCCGTCCAACCCAGCCGCCGTCCGCAAGGCCGGCGCGGCGCTCGCGCGACTCTACGAGGACGCGCAGAGCTGGCCCGAGCTGCGTGGGGTGATGCGGCGGCAAGCCGAGTGGGCCGAGGATGCCGGTGAGCGCCACGCGCTGCTCGCCAGGGTCGCGGCGCTCGAAGAGGAGCGGCTGCACGAACGCGACGCCGCGATCGCGACCTGGCGCGACATCCTCGACAGCAACGCGACCGACGCCGGAGCCCTGAACGCGCTCGAACGGCTGTATCAGGCCGGCGAGAAGTGGCGCGAGCTGATCGAGATCCTGCGCCGCAAGCTCGACGCCGCGACCCCGGACTCCGCACCGGAAGCGAAGCAGCTGCTCGCGCGGGTCGCCGAGATTCACGAGGTCATGCTCGAGGAGCCTGACGAGGCAATCGCCGCCTACCTCGAGATCCTCGAGCGGGATCCCGACGATCGGCAAGCGCTCGGCGAGCTGGCGCGACTGTATCGCGAGGCCAACCGCCACGGCGATCTGCTCGACGTGATCGAGCGCCAGGCCGCGGCCGATCCGGATCACCGCGAACCGCTGCAGATCGAGACCGCGCACCTGCTCGCCGGTCCGCTCGGCCGCCCGGTCGAGGCGCTCGAGCGCTGGGCCGAGATCCTCGATAACAACCCCGACCATCCGCAGGCGCTCGCGGCGGTGGAGAGCGCGCTCGGGGAGCCCGATCTGCGCGTGATGGCCGCCGAGATCCTGCGCCCGGTCTACATCGCCACCAACGGGCACGACAAGCTGGCCCAGCTCCAGCAACGCGCCGTCGAGTGGAGCGACGACCCGAGCGCGAAGCTACGCGCGCTCAGCGAGGTCGTGCGCCTCCGCGAGTACCAGCTGAACGACAAGGCCGGGGCCTTCGCGGCGCAGAAGCTCGCGTTGTCGCACGCCGCGACGGAGCCCGAGCTCGCGCAGATCGTCGCCGAGACCGAGCGCCTCGCGGGCGAGCTCAACCTCGAAGGTGATCTGATCGACGTCTACCGCGAGGTCGCGCCGAACGTGCTCGACGCCGAGATCCAGCGCCGGCTGTACCTCGACATCGCCGATCTCGCGCGCGCGGTGCGCCACGACATGGGGCTCGCGCGCGAGTACTACCAGAAGGTGCTCGATGGCGTGCCCGATGACCGGCGCGCGCTCGCCGCGCTCGAGAGCCTCGACCGCGACACCGACGACAACGAACATCTGGTCGACGTGCTGCTGCGACAGGCCGATGCGGCGAGCGCCGACATCGAGGACCGCGTCGGCTCGCTCGTCGAGGCGGCGGGGCTCTACGTCCAGCTGCGCCGCCCCGACGACGCGATCGCGACCTGGGAGCAGGTGCTCGGCACCGCGCCGGAGCGCCGCGATGCGGTCGACGCGCTCGAGGCGCTGTACCGCGAACAGGGCAGGTGGCCCGACGTGGTCGATCTATACGAGCGCCGGCTCGGCTTCGCGACCTCGGTCGAGGAGGCGGTCCGGCTGCGCGTCGCGCTCGGCGAGATCCACGAGAACCACCTGCGCGATCTCGAGACCGCGATCGACAACTACAGCGCGGCGCTGTCCGGCGACTCGCGCGATGCGACCGCCCTCGCGGCGGTCGAGCGCTACCTGCTGGATCCAGATCTGCGCGTCGTCGCCGCGGAGGTGCTCGAGCCGATCTACATCGCCCAGCAGCGCTGGCCAGACCTGATCCGGGTCTACGAGGCCAAGCTCGAGAGCGCGAGCGATCCGCGCGAGCGGCTCCGCCTGACCTGGTTCGTCGCGCGTCTGTACGAGGAGCAACTCGAGGACTTCGAGAACGCGAGCCGGTGGTACGCGCGGCTGTTCCGCGAGTCGCCCGCCGATCCCGCGATCCGCGATCAGCTGCAGCGGCTCGCCGCGGTCGTCGACAACTGGGCGTTCGTCGCCCAGACCTACCAGCAGTACCTCGACGACGAGCAGGGCGAGTCGACTGACCTTCGTGACGTCGCGGTCGCCGCCGCGATGATCTACGACCGCCGCCTCGGCGATGTCGATCACGCGTACGTCGCCTACCGCCGCGCGCTCTCGATCCCGGCGGAAGACTCGATGCCCAAGGAGCGCGAGCTGGTGCGCCGGCTCGAGGAGATGCTCGCACGTGCCCAGAAGTGGCCCGAGCTGATCACCGTCTATGACGACGTGATCGCCCGCGGCGACGACGACCTGCGCCGCGACGCGCTGATCAAGCGCGCCCGGCTGCTCGAGGAAGGCCTCGCGGATCCCGCGCGCGCCACCGAGGGCTGGCGCGAGGTCATCCTCGCCGTCGAGGGCGGCGGTACGCCCGCGATCGAGCTCGCCTACCGCGAGGCCGTCACCGAGCTCGAGCGGCTGTATCGCGAGCGCGGTCAGTGGCGCGAGCTCGTCGAGCTGACCGAATCGCGCCTCGCGCGCTCGCAGCACCCGATGGAGACCGCAGAGCTACGGCTGAAGCTCGCCGAGGTGTTCGAGGTCCAGCTCGAGGATCTGCCCGCGGCGATCGATCAGTACGAGCAGGTGATCGACGAGGGGCTGCAGTGGGAGCGCGCGGTGTCGGCGCTCGAGCGGCTCGTCGTGCACGAGGACCATCGCGAGCGGATCGCGGATCTCCTCGAGCCCGTCTATCGCCAGGAAGACTGGTGGCAGAAGCTCGTCGTGATCCTCGATGCCAAGCTCGACTACATCAGCGACCCGCTCGACCAGGTCGCAGTGCTGCACGAGATCGCACTGATTCACGAGGAGCGTGGTGGCAACCTGACGCTCGCGCTCGAGGCGCTCGCACGGGCGTGGCGGATCGACGTCTCGGAGGACCACAGCCTGCAGAAGCTGCTCTCGCTGTCGGGCAAGCTCGAGGCGTGGGACGAGGCCGTCGCGACGCTCGAGGCCGGTGCCACCACCGCACCGAACGCCGATCTGGCTGCTGGTCTATGGGCCCGCGCGGCGGAGATCCACGAGGCCAAGCGCCGGGATCAAGAGCGCGCGATCACGGCGTGGCGAAAGGTCGAGGAGGCGCGGCCTGACGATCTGGTGGCGCTCGCCGCGCTCGATCGCCTGCTCGCGGTGACCAACCAGGTCGACCAGCTGGTCGTCGTGGTCGCGCGGCGCGCCGAGCTCGCCGAGGATCCGAACATCCGGCTGGTCCTGTTGCACCGGGTCGCGGCGCTCTACGAGGAGGTCGTCGAGGACAAGCCGGCCGCGATCGCTGCCTACAAGAGCGTGCTCGGCGTCGACGACACGGATCTGGTCGCGCTCGATGCGCTCGAGCGGCTGTACAAGGACACCGGCGATGGGCGCGAGCTCGCCAGCACGTACGAGCGCAAGATCGAGCTGACCACCGATCCGATGCTGCGGCAGGATCTGCGTGCGGCCGCCGCGGCGGTCTACGAGCACCAGCTCACCGACATCTACCAGGCGATCGGCCAGCTGACCGCGATCCTGGAGGAGGATCCGAGCAACGAGAGCGCGCTGATCGAGCTCGACCGGATCTACGCGCGCGAGAAGCTGTGGCCCGAGCTGCTCGACGTCGTCGATCGGCGCGCGGCCCTCGCGATCAACGCGCCTGATCGTGCGGATCTCGGGTTCCGGGCGACCCGGCTCGTCGAGCTCGAGCTGCACGACCCGGACGCCGCGATCCCACGCTACGGCGCCGTGCTGCACATCCTGCCGGCGCACACCGGCGCCCGCGAGGCGCTCGAGACGCTGCTCGGCAAGGATGATCATGTCGAGTCGATCAGCCCGATCCTCGAGCGGGTCTACCGCGCCGAGAATGACGCCAGCGGGCTCGCCCGGCTCTACGAACGGCGCCTCGCCGTGTCGGAGGGCGGCGATCGGCGTGCCGACTGGACGGCGCTGGCCGAGGTCCACGAGCGTGCGGGTTCGCCGGCCGCAGCGTTCGGCGTGTGGTCGCGCGCGATCGCCTCTGATCCCGACGACATCGACCTGCTGTCGCCGCTGCTCCGCCTCGCCGAGAGCGATCCGTCCAACACGCTGTGGCGGGACCTCGCGGCGCGCCTCGACCACTTGCTGGAGCACAGCCTGGCCCCCGAGATCGAGCAGACCTATGCCACGCACCTCGGTCAGATCTCCGAGGATCGACTGCGCGATCTCGACCGTGCGGCGCTCGCGTTCGAGCGTGCGTCGTCTGGCCCGGAGCCGCGTCCCGCGCTGACCGCACTCGAGCGCGTGCTGGCGCGCGCCAGCCGATGGCCCGATCTTGCGACGGTGCTGCGCCGCCAGGCCGACGCCGCCGAGGACGACGCCACGGTCGCCGAGTACCTGTTCCGCGTCGGTGATCTGCAGGAGACCACGCTGCAGGATGCGGGCGCAGCAGTCGCCGCGTATCGCGAGGTGCTCGGCATCGTGCCGGCGCATCCCAACGCCCGCGGCGCACTCGAACGCCTGTTGCAGAACGCGCCCGAGCAACGCGCCGAGATCGTCGAGGTCCTCGAGCCGCTGTTCGAACAAGAAGGTGATGCACTCCGCCTCGTCAGCGTGCTCGAGGCCCGCCTCGAGATCACGACCGACCCGCTGGATCGCTCGAGCCTGCTCGGCCGGATCGTCGAGCTCGCCGAGATCAAGCTCACCGATCGCGCGCGCGCACTCGACGCCGCGCTGCGCTGGCTCGCTGCGGATCCGGCATCGAGCCAGGCGCTGGCCGAGACCGACCGGCTCGCCGAGCGCCTCGGCCAGTGGCCGGAGGTCGCGACGCGGGTCGCCGCGATCGCACACGCACCCGACGCCGGGACACGCGACTTCGATCCGCAGGTCGCGATCCTGACGTTCCTCGGCCGGATCCAGCACAAGCACCTCGGCCAGCTCGACGCCGCTGCCGCGAGCTACCGCGCCGCCCTCGGTCTCGATCCACAAGCGGTCGGCGCACTCGACGAGCTGATCAAGATCCTGCGCCAGCGCGGGGACGATGCCGGGCTTGCCGAGGCGCTTCGCCAGCGCGGCCGCGCCGTGCTCGAGCTGACCGAGAAGCGAGCCGCGTTCGCCGAGGTCGCGCAGATCTGCGAGCGCGCCGGCGATCCGGCGGGCGCGGTCGAAGCCTGGCGCGAGGTCGCGGAGGCGGACGACAACGATCGCGAGGCGCTCGACCAGCTGGCACGCATCTACCGCGCCACCAACCAGCGCACCGAGTTGATCGACACGCTCGGCCAGACCGCGCGGCTCGCGAATTCGCCGGCCGACGAGAAGGCGGTGCGCGTCGAGATCGCCCAGCTCGAGCACGCAGGCACCCGCGCGGTGTCGGCGTGGCAGTCGGTGCTCGACCTCGATCCCGATGACCTCGATGCACTCGGATCGCTCGAAGGCGCGTACGCCCGGGCTGGCGACTGGATGGCAGTCTCCGATATCCAGACTCGCCGGCTGGCGCTCGCGCGCTCGAGCGGGGACAAGGTCGCGATCCACGCCGAGATGGCGCGCACGGCGGAGCACCAGCGCAAGTCGATCGACGATGCGGTCGCGGCCTGGTACGCGGCGCTCGACGTCGACAACTCGTATCAGCCGGCCTATGCCGAGCTCGAGCGGCTGCTCCGCGCGGGCGAGCGCTGGCACGATCTGGTCGAGCTGCTCGAGCGCCTCGCCGAGCTCCACGCCACGCTCGGCGATGGCAACGCCGAGATCGCAGCGCTCGCGCGTGCGGCCGACGTGTGGGAAGCCGAGCTCGACGATCCGGACGCCGCGGGCGAGATCCTCGAGAAGATCCTGGCGCGCGAGCCCGGCTCGGTCGCCGCGCTGACCCGGCTATCCAAGATCTACGAGCGCGCCGGAGACTGGGACCGCTGCAAGGCAACGCTCGAGCAGGCGCTCCGGCTCGCACCCACCGGGCGCGACGCCGCCGATCTGTTCTACCGGCTCGGCGAGGTCGCGCGGGTTGGCGACGCGGATCCCGACACCGCGGTACTGCACCTCAAGCAGGCGCTGGTCCATGACCCGACCCATGCGGGCGCGGTCGGCGCGCTCGAGAAGGTGGCCCGCGAGCGCCGCGATCCCGCGCTGCTCGCCGACCTGCTCGCGCGCCGCGTCGCGATGACCGGCAATCCGAGCGAGCGCGTCGATCTGCTGGTCGAGCTCGCCGACCTCGAGCGCCGCGCAAATCGCGTTGACCTCGCGCTGGCCGCGCTCGCCAACGCGGCGCAGGATGCACCCGATGATGTCCGCGTGCTCGCGCCGCTGGCGGATCTGTACTTCGCGTCGGGCCGGCTCGACGAGGCCGCGCCGATCTACGACCGGCTCGCGACCGAGGCCAAGGCCGAGCGCCGGATGAAGGACGTCGCGCGCTTCCGCCAGCGTCAGGGCGCCATCCTCGAGGCCCGCGGCGATCGCGCAGGGGCACTCGTCGCATACGAGGAGGCGCTCCGGGTCAATCCGACCGACGTCACCACGATGACCGGCCTCGGCCGCCTGTACTTCGATTCGGCCGACTGGGAGAAGGCACGCAAGATCTACCAATCGCTCGTGCTGCAAAACATCGATGCCGAGGCGGGGGTGACCAAGGGCGAGGTCTACTGGGCGCTCGGCACGATCCATCTGCAGCTCGGCCAGCCGCCCAAGGCAAAGAGCATGTTCCAGCGTGGGCTCGAGATCGAGCCGCACAATCAGCGGCTCAGAGAAGCGCTGTCGTCGCTGCGGTAGGTCCCGCTCCCCCGAGGAGCGCAGAGGCACCGAGTGATCGATCGAGGACACGCGCGGCGCATGCGGGTGCCAGCGATTAGACAAAGAGCTACAAAGCCACAGCGCAGAAATCGGGCGGTGGATACGCGCGGCGCATGCGGGTGCCAGCGATTGGACACAGAGATTCCGGGCCCGAGGACGGGCATCGCCTTGAACGAAAATGAGGCGCGCGGACCAAGCTCCTGGTGAAACTCAGCACGACGTGATCGCACTGAGGCCGTTCAGTTTCTTGGCGGTTGGAACCCCGTCACAGAGATTGGTCCGCGCTGCCTATAGGTATCACCTTGTGTCGTACCCGGAAACGGGAAGGACGAGTGGCAGTGTCTTCAATCATCGCAGCGCAGCGATCGCGCCTACGCACGGAGGTGCATCATGGAAGCGATCGTCGAGAGAAGCTGTGGGCTAGACGTGCATCAAGCGACTGTTGTCGCGTGCCTGCTCGTCGGAGCGGCCGACCGTAAGCCGCGCAAGGAAGTGCGTACGTTCGGAACGATGACGCAGGACCTGGTCGCGTTGCGCGAGTGGCTACGCTCGGAGGGCTGCACGCACGTCGGAATGGAGAGCACGGGGGTCTACTGGATGCCCGTCTACGCCGTGCTCGAAGGGGCGTTCGAGCTGGTCGTCGGAAATGCGACGCACATTCGGCAAGTCCCTGGGCGCAAGACGGATGTGAAGGACAGCGAGTGGATTGCCGACCTCATCCGTCACGGGCTCATTCGACGGAGCTTCGTCCCGCCCAAGCCGCTTCGCGAGTTGCGAGACCTGCTGCGCTATCGACGCAAGCTCGTCGAGTCGCAGACCGCCGAGCGAAACCGAATGCTCAAGCTCCTCGAGACAGCGAACATCAAACTCGCATCGGTTGCGAGCGACGTGTTTGGGGTATCCGGCCGACAGATGCTTCGAGCACTCATCGAAGGCACTCAGTCCCCAGCCGAGATGGCTGCGCTGGCGAAAGGTCGGCTTCGTAAGAAGCTCGCGATCCTCAGGCCCGCCCTCGAAGGTCGTGTCGAAGACCATCACCGTTTTCTGCTTGGGATGCAGCTCAAACGAATGGAGCAACTCGAAGAGACGATCCGAGAGCTCGACGCGCAGATCGACGAGAAGCTCATCCCCTACCAGGAGCCATATCTGCGGCTTCAACAGATTCCTGGTGTCGATCGCATCGGTGCGGCAGTGATCATCGCCGAGCTCGGCGTCGACATGTCCGTGTTTCCGACGGCACGTCATGCCGCCGCGTGGGCGGGCGTGTGCCCCGGCAACAACGAGAGCGCAGGCAAGAAGATTGGTAGAAAGGGGCGCAAGGGCAACATCCACTTGACGACCGCGCTCGTCCAGGCCGCGCTGGGAGCCGCACGCACTAAAGGCACCTACTACAAGGACAAGTATTGGAAGCTCAAGGCACGACGAGGACCTATGCGTGCAGCCTTCGCAGTCGCGCATCACATACTGATCGCCGCCTATCACATGCTGGCGACCGGTGCGGACCATCGAGACCTCGGCGACGACTACCTCGCGAAGCGATCACCAAACGACACGAAGCGCGGGCTGGTCAGGAAACTCGAACGCCTCGGCTTTCGCGTCACCCTCGAGAAGGCTGCCGCATAGAGCTCCAACGCTATTTTCGTGGCAGCCGCCGAGCAGAGGTTTCGGGTTCGAGCACCCGGGCTTTGATCCTGTTCTGCTCGGCGGCTCGGCGGCTTGGCGACCCATGACTCTGGAACCCGCATGGCCCGCGCGTGCCCGCGAGCCAGCCATTCGGTCGTCTGCTCTGTGGCACCTGCCGAGCAGACGGTTCGGGTTCGCATCGGGAAACTCAGCAGCCAAGATGCCTCCTTCGCGCTAGCCCGCGTGCGCCTTCTTGCGCTCTTCGGGATTCTCGTCGAGCCACGCACGATGCGATTCCTCGGTGATCTCGACGACGATGTCCTCGTCGGCGACGCGCGCCTGGCATGCGAGCCGCGACTCCGCGCGCACGTCGAACGCCTTGTCCATGAGGTCGTTCTCTTTGTCGGTGACTTCGGGCAGCGAGTCGAGGCCGGTCTCGACCCAGACGTGACAC
>JBBJLY010000050.1:0-38735 GCA_037720695.1 Kofleriaceae bacterium
GTTTATCTTGAACACTTCGTGGTGCGTCTGCTCCGCGTGCGGCGGGGCGTAATTCTGCATGAACAGGTCGGCCCCCTCGACGCCGGCGTCGGTCAGCTGCGGCCGCAGCTTCAGTGCCTCGCGGTACGCGTCGTTGGCCAGCTTGTAGCTGCCCGTGTAGCGCGCGGCTTCGGCGAGCTGATGCATCTGCACCGGGTCGTCGTAGTTGAGCTTGTTGTCGTCCTCTTCCTTGATCGTCTTGTCGAACAGGAGCTTCGCGTCGACGATCGCACCCTGCTTGTAGCGCACGACGCCGAGCGCGGTCCGCACCGCGCGATCGTCCGGCCGCTCCTTGTAGAGCGCCTCGAGATCCTTGCGCGCCTCGCCGATCCGACCCGACAGTTGCCGCAGCTCGGCGAGCAGGATGCGGGCCTCGGCACCTTGCGCGTCCTTGGTCGCCGCGAGCGGCACCAGCGTGGCCTCGGCTCCCGCGTGGTCTCCCAGCACGATCTGCGCACGTGCGGCCATCGTGCGGGCGGTCGGTCGATCCTTGCCGGTGACCTTGGTCAGCTCGGCGATCGCGGTCTTGTAGTCCCCCGCGACCAGCTTGTCGCGGCCGGTGGTTAGGTCGGCGACGGCGGGGGTGCCGCCGAGGAACACCACTGCCACACCCATCGCGATCACTCGGCGCATGACCTCGAATCTGGGCGACGCAGGTACCCCTGTCAAACCGGTAAATGCGTGGGCTGCCGTCGCCACCCGACAACTTGGGCTATGGTCCGGACGTGGCCGAGCCTTCGAAGGACACTGCCAGCAGCGACAAGGGCATCTACAACACGTTCGATGCCTTCTTGAAGCAGGCGATCCGCGAGTACTACGACCGGAGCTGGACCACGCGCCGCGGCAACTTCATCGCGCTCCTGATCGCCTCCGGGACCACCAGCTTCGCGCTGGCCAAGGACTCCGTGGTCGACGGCAAGGGTGCGAAGAAGGTCGCGATCGGCGCCGGGCTCTTGATCGCGCTCCGCATCGGGCTCAAGTACGCGATCGGCGGGCCGCTCGGGCTCGTGATGTCGGTCGCCGCGGGCGCGTCGATGATCGCGTTCTTCGTGCGCAACCAGAAGGACATCGTCAAGAAGGTCGGCACGTACAAGGCGCTGATCGTCGACAGCTCCAAGAAGTTCGACGACGTGCAGGCCGGCTGGCGGGACGGCAAGTATCAGATCGTTGACCGCAACTTGATGATCGATGGACTCATGAAGCAGTTCATCACCCAAGTCGACGAAGCGTGATCCGCGCGGTCGTCGCGCTCTCGATCGTCATCTCGGTCACGACCACAAGCGCGGACACCCCATCTCAGCGGCGCCGGCTCGTCGGGATCCTCGATGTCCAGGCCTCGCCGGAGATCGCGGCGAGCTTCGAGAAGGGCCTCGAGCAGCAGCTCGACAGCAAGCAGTACTGGCTGGTCCCGCGGGCCAAGATGCGCGAGCGACTCAGCAACTCGACCAGGTGGAGCGAGGGCTGCCTGGTCGGCCCGTGCCTGTCGGAGGTCCGCGTGCAGACCAGCGCGGACCTCGTCGTGATCGCGGCGCTGACCGGATCCGGCACGAGCTTTGGCTACGTCGTCACCGTCGTGCGCACCGACACCGGGCGCATCCTGTCGCAGGAATCCGAGCGCTGCGAGATCTGCACGATCAACGAGGCGATGACCGCCGCGACGCTCGCCACGATCCAGCTCGTCACCGCGGTGCCCGACGTGCTGCCCGACGACCAGGCCACGGCGCGCTCCGAGGCCCAGGCCGGACCGCGCCGCCAGCTCCGCCGCACCAGGCTCACCGGCATCGGGCTGAGCCTCACGGGCGTGGTCGCGGCGGGGATCGGGACCGCGCTGTACCTCGCGCAGGACGCGCCCGACTACGCGCTCGCGCTGGCAGCTGCCGGTGGCGGACTGGCGCTCGGCGGCGTGCTCGTCGTCACCTTCTGACGCTGCGGTCGGTGTTACGGTTCCGCGATGGCGACGCGGCTCGTGGTGGGTGCGGTGCTCGCAGCCGTGGTCGGTTGCGAGCAGGGTCCGGCGACCACCGCACTGTTCGCGGTGCCGGGCGGCGTGCCGGGTGATGACTTCTACGCGCTACCGTTCCCGAACGACCTGCGGCGCGATCCCGACGGCACGCTCGACCTGTCGGCGTTTCCGACCAACAGCCTGATCGTGGATAGCTACCGCGCCGCGGCGGACACGCTCGACGGGTTTGGCCTGAACCAGGCGATCTACGCGCGGTTCGATGGCCCGCTCGATCCCGAGACCGTGCCCGATCCACGCGGCTCGCTCGATCCGCAGGCCGCGGTGTACCTGATCGACATCGATCCAGCTTCGCCCGCGTACGGCGAGCGCGTTCCGATCGCGGCGCGGTTCCGCGCGGACCCGACGGTGACGCTCGGACCGAACCACCTGGTCGCGCGGCCCTACCCCGGGTTCGGGCTCACCGATGGCACGACCTACGCGCTGATCGTCACCGATCGCGTCACGGGGAATGGCGTGGCCGTGAAGCGCGCGCCCGCGTTCGATCAGCTGATGGGCACTGGTGGCGAGCTCGAGATCCTCGCCGCGCGCGAGGTCTACGCGCCGCTGCTCGCTTGGCTCGACGAGGCCGGTGGTGACGAGCGCTCCGATGTCATCACCGCCGCGGTGTTCACGACCCAGCGCGCCACCGCAACCGTGCCCGCGATCCGCCGCGCGATCTTCGCGGCACCCGGACCGGTCGCAACCAACATCACCGCCGGCGAGCCGATGCCCGGGTTCCGGACATTCCTCGGCGCGTACAAGGCGGCGAACGTGCAGTCCGGCGCCCCGCCCTACCGCAATGCGCCCGCCGGCGAGATCGTGATCGGCGCCGATGGCGCGGCGGTGATCCAGCGGATGGAGCAGATGCGGTTCGCGCTCACCGTCCCGCCGACCACCGTGCCGGCGGCCGGCTGGCCGATCGTGATCTACAGCCACGGCACTGGCGGCGATCACCTGTCGTTCGTCCGCGATGGCACCGCCGCCGCGCTCGCGGCGCAAGGCATCGCGGTGATCTCCACCGATCAGGTGCTGCACGGGCCGCGCAATCCAGGCGGCGAGCCCGAGCTCGACTTCTTCAACTTCGCCAACCCGTACGCGATGCGTGACAACACGCTGCAAGGTGCGGCTGACGCGTTCTCCCAGCTCCGGCTGGTGCAGACGTTGCGGGTGGCGGGCCAGCGTTTCGATGCGACCCGGATCTACTTCTTCGGCCACTCGCAGGGTGGCGTGACCGGTCCGGGGTTCGTCGCGTTCGAGCCATCGCTCACCGGGGCCGTGTTCTCGGGGACCGGCGGCCTGCTCTACCTGACGCTGCTGACCAAGACCAAGCCGCTCGACGTTCCGATGCTGGTCGAGACGTTCCTGCGCGACGATCCGGTCGACGAGGACAACCCGTCGCTCGCGCTGTTCCAGATGTGGGCCGAACGTGCTGACGGCGCGAACTACGCGCCACTGATGGCCCGCCGACCCGTCGCCACTGCGCGCAACATCTTCCAGACCGAGGGCTTCGTCGACGAGTACACGCCGAACCCGTCGATCGAGGCGTTCGGCGTCGCGCTCGGCGGTGACGTCGTCAGCCTGCCTGACGCGACCGAGGTCGCGGGCCTCACGCTGCGCGACCGCAGCATCGTCGCGCCACCGTTCTCGAACAACGTCGCCGGCGTCACCGTCGCGCTCGCGCAGTATCAGGAGGCGCCCGACTCCGACGGCCACTTCGTGGTGTTCGACGTTCCGGCCGCGACCCGCCAGGCGGCCGAATTTCTCGGCACGCTCGCGCGCACCGGCACCGCCACCGTCGTCGCGCCGTAGCCCCGCCCGCGCGGCGTTACTCGGTATCGCCGCCCTTGAGGCCGTGACGCTTGAGCAGCTCGCGCAGGTGGTATCGCGTCAGCCCGGCTTCCTGCGCCGAGCGCGTGATGTTGCCCTCGTTGCGCAGCATCAGCGCGCCGAGATACGCGATCTCGAACGCATCGACGACCGACTGCTTCGCGCCCTTGAACCCGAGGCCGGCCCTGAGCAGCGCGGCATCGAAGATCGCTGGCCCTTGCTGGCGGGGCAGGTCGACGCCGGCCAGCTGTGCCGCGGCGCGCTGAGCGGCCTGGGCACCGGCTTGTGCGAGGTCGTGCGAGACGACAACGCTCGGCCCCATCTCGCGCCCGAACACCAGGTCGGCGCGCGTGATCACGGGGCCGTCCGACAGTGCGGCGGCGCGCTCGACCACGTTCCGCATCTCGCGCACGTTGCCGGGCCACGCGTGGGAGATCAGCGCGGCCATCGCGTCCTGGCTCCACGACATGGTCATGCCGCGGCGCGAGGCGATCTCGCGCAAGAAGTGGTTGGCCAGGCCCGGGATGTCCTCGCGCCGCTCGCGCAGCGGCGGCAGCTCGACGTGGACGACCGATAGCCGGAAGTAGAGATCCTCGCGGAACCCGCCCTTGTTGACCTCGTCGCGGAGGTCCCGGTTGGTGGCCGCGAGCACGCGGACATCGACCTTGTGCGTGCGATCACCGCCGACGCGCTTGATCTCACGCTGCTCGAGTACGCGCAGCAGCTTGGGCTGCAGCGTGACGTCGAGCTCGCCGATCTCGTCGAGAAAGATCGTGCCGCCGTTGGCCTGCATGAAGCAGCCGTCATGCTGGTTGACCGCGCCGGTGAAGCTGCCCTTCTCGTGCCCGAACAGCGTCGATTCGATCAGCTCCCGCGGGATGGAGCCGCAGTCCAGCACGACGAATGGCTTGCTCTTGCGGCCGGACGCGTTGTGGAGCGCGCGCGCGACCATCTCTTTCCCCGTGCCAGTCTCGCCCGTGATCAGACACGTCAGATCGCTGGGCGCGACCTTCTCGAGGTTCGCGAAGATCTCGCGCATCGCTGGCGAGGCGCCGAGCATGGCGTCGAAGCGATCCTTCTTCGACAGCTCGATCTCGACCACATCCTGCGTGGTCTGGAACTGGATGTTGGTGTGCCCGATGCGGAACACCGTACCGGGCCGCAGAAACACCTCGCGGATCCGGAGCTCGCCGACGAAGATGCCGTTGCGCGAGTTGAGGTCGCGCAGCCGGTAGCCGTCATCGCGCGCGGACACCTCGAAGTGGGTCCCGGAGACCGCCTTGTCCTGGACGACGAGGTCACTGATGATGCTGCGGCCGCCGGTCACCCGTGGCTTGATCATCTCGACTTCTTTGCCCTGGTCCGGTCCGTTCGTGACCACGAGCTTGCCCTTGCGGAGCCGCCTGACCGTTGCCCACTCGCCCTCGAAGAGCGTCGTCAGCCCGGTACCGGACTCGAACTGTGTGACGTCCTCTTCCATACACCCTCAACTTATCACACCAAGAAACGCGCCTCCGCCCCTTAGTTCAGCCACTTGTGCTCGTCGCGCCGCGGTGCTTTGGCCTTGCCACCCTCGATGACCGAGAGCTTCGACCGCGCACGCGCGATCCGCCAGCGCTTCCACGCGAGCCCCGGTGACCAGCGCTTCGAGGTCATGATCGCGGCACCGATCATCGCGGCCGCGAACGCGGCACCGAGTGCCCAGAACTGCTGCAGCACCACGAACAGCACGAGGAACCCGAGGAACCCGAGCATCAGCTGGCGTCCGGTCAGCGGTAGCACGCCGAAGAACTGCACCGGCTGCCGCGCGTACACGATCCCGAACGCGACGATCGACGCGTAGACGAACGGCGACAGCCCGAGGATCTCGGTGTTGGAGTGGATCAGGTAGCCGACGCCGGTGCCCGCGACCGTGCCGAGCAGCGAGGTGATTGCGAAGAAGCGATAGAACCGCGCCGTGCCCCAGAACCGCTCGAGCGTCGGCACGAACATCCACAGCACCACCACGTGGAGCAGCAGACCGATGAACGACTTCTCGAGGAACGGGCTGGTCACCAGCGTCCACACGCGACCGTGCTCGAACACGTTGGACGGGCTGGCCGCGAAGTACTCCGCGATCGAGGCCCGGCCATCCACGTTGGACAGCAGCCAGATCGCGAGAGCCCGAGCTCAAGCCCGGCGATGACCATCGCGCCGCGGGTGATGCGCAGCCCGGCGAATCGTTCTCCGAATCTGCCGGGCGGCTGCTTGCGCGCGCTCACGAGGCGACCTTAGCACCGGCGCCGAAGGTCAGCCGGCGCGCGATCGCAGGAGGTCGACGTTCAGTTGATCGGAAGCGTGACGGTCCCGAGATTCACGAAGTCGTTGCGGTCACCCATCGCCGTGGTCTTGTTCTGGACCTCGCCGAGCGTCGTCTCACCGTTGAGCGCAGCGGCGGACACCGTGTAGTTGCCGGCCGGGAACGCGGGAGTCACGGCCGAGCCATCGGTGCACGGATAGCGATCACCAAGCCCGAATCGAGGACCGGTGACGAGCGAGGCAACAACCTCGACCGAGCCCGCACCGGCCTGCGCGCAGGTCAGCGGGGCGTTGGTCCCGGCATCGACCAGGTTCCACGCGTAGCCGAAGTAGCCGCCGTTGTCGGCGATCGACAGCGACAGGGTCTTGTCGGCGTTCGTGATGTCGATCTCGACCGCGGGCAAGCCTTCGGACGGGCTGACCGCGTAGACCGAGCCGGAGCCGTTGGTGATCAGCAGCTCGACGTCGTAGGCGTCGGCATCGTAGGCCTCGGTCCCGGTCATCGCGTTGCAGCTGTAGGCATCGACGTAGTCGGTGCCGCCGGTCAGCGAGGTCAGGTGGATCTCCGCGATATCGAACCCGGTCGGGCACGGGAGGATCGTGGGCGCCGCGTTCGGATCGACATCATCGATCTCGTGGAACTCCCAGTTCACGGTGATGAGGCCGGTCTCGACCGTCGTACAGGCAGGGGCAACCGTAAGCGCAGCAAACATGAAGACTAAGTTTCTCATAGACCCTCCTTGGGGCACGTTAGCAGAAGTTGTCGACTCGATCCTGAACCGGCCTTGGCCGCGTCAAACGAGCAGCGGCATCTTGGACGACACTGTCGCTCGTTCCTTCATTCACGATCACGATCAGAGGCAAGCGCCGCGCCAGCACGCTGCCACCTGCGGTGAGGTCACTGGCAGATGCACGGCTGCGTCGTGCAGTAAGACACGTTCACCACCAGCTCGACCGCGCCCAAGCTCACGGTATCGCCTGGAGAAACGCGCCTCTGCTCGACCGCCGGTGAGGTGTAGGACGCAGGATCCGCGAGCGCGTGATCCCCACACTCGGGATGCACCGTGAGGCGTGCCATGCCAGCCGGGAGGTCGAACTTGGTTACACCATGATTGTCGCTGCAGGACCACGCTACGGAGTCGGCGACGCCGCCAACCTCCCAATCGAGCCGGATATAGGTCACCGCGCCGGTCCCGGCCTTGCCGGAGACGCACGCCACGAACTTGTCCTCGTCGCTCGACGACGTGGGTCGCAGCTTCCACGACAGCTCGACCGCACCGCCGTCGACGTCCGCGCAACCGTGAACCGACAGACACAGCGCTGTCGCGACGACACTACGCACGATGTGGCAGGCGATTTGACCGGCACTTGGGGCACGTGTTATCGCCGGCACGATGCTTGGCAGTATGCCAGAGCTTTCGCGGGCAGCAGCGACCGTCGGGGAGGTAAGCCTCGATATCACGCACCTGTTCGAGCAAGCGCACTGGATCGTGAAAGTCGTGATGCTCGTGCTGACGATCATGTTCGTCGTCGGGGTGTACATCATCATCTTCAAGACGCTGTATTTGCGCCGCGCGACGGGCGAGTCGAATCGGTTCCTCGACTCGTTCTGGCGATCCCGCGACATCGAGCAGATCTACAAACAAGCCCAGTCGCTGCGGAACAGCCCGATCTCGCAGATGTTCGTCGCGGGCTACACCGAGCTCGCGAAGCTCGCCTCCGATGACAACCTCAAGGACGACCGCGAGGGTAACCTCGCCAACATCGAGCGCGCGTTGCGCCGCGCCCAGTTGACCGAGACCACGAAGCTCGAGTCGATGGTTCCGTTCCTTGCCACCACCGGATCGGCGGCGCCGTTCATCGGCCTGTTCGGCACGGTGATCGGCATCATGTTCGCGTTCGTCGCGATCTCGGGGCCCGGCAAGGGCGGCGCGTCGCTGCAGGTCGTCGGCCCGCACATCGCCGAGGCGCTGTTCGCCACCGCGATCGGACTGGTCGCCGCGATCCCCGCGGTGATGGCGTACAACTTCTTCACGCGTCGCATCCGCGTCCTGCGCTCCGAGATGGAGACCTTCGAGCAGGACTACCTCAACATCATCAAGCGCCACTTCCTGCGGTGATCACATGGGCATGAGCAGCGGAGGCGGTACCCGCAGCATGCGAACAAGTTGGCGAGGTTGCCGACTGCCAGCTCGGCGATCGACTTCGACGGCTGTGAGCTTCTCGCGACGATCGCTGGCGCCATCAGCGGCGCCACGCGCGACGTCACCGATGCGATCCGCTCGGGGCCCCAAGAGAGCACAGCGCCGTAGAGCAGGGAGAACGGCGAGTCGTTGAGCTTCGTCTGGTCGGCCCGGTAGCGCACGATCGCCGGCTCGATGCTTCCCTCGAGCTCGTCGTCCCACCGGCGTTCGGTGTTCTCGCAGACGGATTCATAGAACGTTGGCGTCACCACGGTCTCCTTGTCCGATGGTCCGGACGTCAATCTTCTTCCCGATCTTCGCCTGGAGGGCAGGCAGGGTCGTCGCTGCGTGGTGGCCCGGGGCGCCGAGGTGCGTCGTCGGGCCGAGCCGGATCTCGACCGCAAACTCGTCGGCGTCGAGCCTCCTCTTGATCGCTATCAGGTGACGCTCCGAGAGATGCCCGAACCCGGCCGGCACTTCTTACCGATGATCGCTTCGTCCACATTCTCCCTGAGGCGCTGCAGGTTTTGCGCCCAGTTGTCGTGGATCGCGGTGAACTCGCCGAGCGGCACGTGGCGATTCGGATAGTCCTTGATCTCGCGGATCCGGATCGACGCCTGCATGTTCTTACCCTCGCCGGTGAACTCCACGAGCACGTCGTCGAAGCCACCGCCACCGAACTTGTTCGACAGCCGGGCGTAGCTGGAGATCTCGCCGGCCTCCGCCGCGGCCTCGAGGGCTTCGTCGGCTTCCTTCATCGCCGCCCCCTCGGCCGCTGCACCGCGCTCGCCAGATTCCTTGCCACGCTGGATCCAGCCAGTGCCCGGCTTGCTGCTCTTGATCTCCGCGCGCGTCGTCGGCGGCTTGCCGTCGCTGTACTGCACCTCGACCCAGCGGTAGTCGCGCGGGGCCTCGTTCGCGAGGACATCGCCGTTCTCGATCCGCGCATTCTTCTTGATGTTCGCCGGCATCTCGGCGCCGGACTCGATCACGTAGCGCTGCAGCTTGCCGCTGACGTCGTCCTTCACCGAGACGATCGTCGAGCCGTTGCTGCCCTGTTTGACGCCGGTGATCCGCCCGGAGTATCCGGATGTGACCTTCACGCGCTCTTGCCACACGGCGCCGTGCTGCTGCACGTTACTGACGGTCTTGTCGTTGTAGGCGGTGCTGTAGTCGGCGTCCTTCTTGGTGCTCGTGACCGCGCGCGGCGGCGGCGCGTTGGCATCAACCTGCGCGAGGTCGGGGCGCGCCGGCGCGGGGCCGTTGACCGGCACCTTGTCGCCGAGCCCGTCGAGGACCGCCGGACCGATGGTGAAAGCATCGCCGAGCACCCTGGGGGCGGTGGTTCTTTCTCGCGTGCGATGTCACTCGAACGCCGCGAACGTGAAGTTCAGCTGCAGGTCGGCTTTCGCGCCGCTCGACTGAAAGTCCGTCGCCGCGTTTCCGCGGATGATGACTTTGAAGCTACCGCCGAGGAATTTCGGCCAATCAACATCGGAAACTGCGTCGGACTCGAGGAGCACGCCGACATCGACAGGGCCTGTTGCGGTGGGGTTAGAGACCCGCCCGACAGGGTAGCTGTTATTCGTGTCGTTCATCTGGAACAGCACGTCGACATCACCCATGTAGATCTGTTCGAGCGCGGTGACGCCCGTCGTCCCTGCGCCGAGCGTCAGCGTGATCTTGTCGACCCCGATCCTGCTCGGGTCGTGACCAAGCTTTGTGCGAGCGCTTGCGACGAACGCTCCGTAGGGGTTGCCGCTCTCAGTGGTGATCCCTTTCTCGTCGCTGATCGCGGTCCCGCTGACGGAGCCCGACTCGGCCTTGAGGTTGATACCCACTGGTGCGGAATAAGAAACTGGATCGTCACCGCACGCTGCGAGACCGGTCACGAATGCGAGCCCAATAAGCTTGTCAAACATGCGTCCTCCTAGGTTGTCATCGATCGAGAGAGCGGCTTCAGCACGGGCGCAGGCAATACACCTGCCGAGCACATCGTCGCTGCGCTCCCGGCGCCGACGTACGTATTCTACCCTCGGAAACCTCAGACTGCCTGTGGACTTGATCGCTCCCGAGGACGCCCGAGAGGCGAAGCATGGCTACGAAGCAGGGTCGCGCAAAGCGTGCGCGGACAGTTCATGGATGAGTTCAGGGCTGGCGCGGTGCGGCTGGCGCCTTCAGTGCTCGTGGATGAACGCGCGCCAACGCAAAATCATCCGACCGCGGCCAGATTCTCGCAATCGACACTCTCGGAGGTCGCGTTGTCCCAGATCAGCTCCTGCCGGAGGAGCCCGAGCGAGCTCGTGCCCTACCCGCCGTGCCGGAGGTCGACGACCGGACAAGCCTGCTTTGCGGCGTCTGCATTCAGTATTTGGTCCGACAGTGGTCAATCCGACTTGCAGCCGTGTCCCTTCGAAAGGAACGGACCGCCACACGTGCAGTCCTGACAGCCGTGCGCGGCGCATGTGCCGCAGGAGCGAACGACCTGCTTTCTCAGCGCCTCCCGAGCACGGAATACGCGGACGCCCGCGTTGCTGCTCGAGATGCCGGCTTCATCGGCGTAGCCCTTGACCGACAAGCGGCGCATGCGTGCCTTCCCAGACCTCGACGCGCGCGTGAATCGGTCATGATCCACGGGACCATCACGGTCCAATGATCACGGATGATGAGACCTCGTTCGAGGTCGCTCGCCGGCCGAGTTCGTCGTACTCAATGTGTTGTACTCGTCAGTGCGCTAGCTGCCGCCCGACGCCGCGGTGAACACCGCAAGTTGCGCGGCGAACGCGCGCTGGTAGGCGGGGCGCGCTTCGCCGCGGGCGACATACGCGGCGAGGTTCGGAAACTCCTCGATCAGGCCCGAGCCGCCCAACCGGAGCAGCACCGACACCATCATCAGGTCGCCGGCGCTGAACTCGCCGTCGAGCCAGTCGGCCATGCCGAGGCGCGCGGACAGCTCGCGCAGGCGATCGCGGATGCGCCCGTCGACGAGCACGAGGCGCTGCTTGCACCAGGGCTGGTCTCCTTCCACGAGCTCGACGATGTCGCGCTCGACGACCGGCGGCTCGACCGTGCTGAGCGCGGCGAACATCCACGTGACCGCGCGTGCTCGCGCATCTGGATCGGCGGGCAGCAGGCCCGCGTGTCGCTCCGCGATGTGGAACACGATGGCGCCCGACTCGAACAGCGCGAGATCGCCGTCCTCGTAGGTCGGGATCTGGCCGAATGGATGCAGCGCTCGATGCGCGGGCTCCTTCATCTCGCGGAACGACACGAGACGAACGTCGTAGGGCTGACTGACCTCTTCGAGTGCCCAGCGCACTCGCATGTCGCGCGCGAGTCCCTTGCCTTCGTCCGGTGACTGCGCGAAGGCCGTGATGGTGGGGCTCATCGCGACGATCCTTTGTGGTCGTCGTGCTCCGCGATCTGACGGACCTCGACCTCGACCTCCTCGCCGGGATGGACCTCGGTGCTGAACGGGATCTTCTGCGCCCACGCGAGCGCCTCGGCCTTCGAGCGAACCTCGATGATCCAGTAGCCGCCGATCACTTCCTTGGCCTCGCTGAATGGGCCGTCGGTCACCGTGCGCTTGTCGGCCTTGAACTTCACCTTCGCGCCGTGTGCGGTCGACATCAGGCCATCGACCTCGAGCAGCACGCCTTCGTGCCGCAGCTCGTCGTTGTAGCGGCCCATCGCGGCGTGTTGCTCCGGATCGGGTGGGCCGGCGTACGCGTCGGCGGGGGGCTTTACAATCATCATGAAACGCATCGCTACTCCTTGTGGCTATCTACCCGAAGCGACGATCCACCCCCCCGTGGATCGACATGCTCGGTCCACCGTTTCGGCGGGCGTAACCGATCGGCCTCGGCGACCACCCAAGGGACATGATCGGACCCGCCTTGCGACCCGGCGCTACCGTCGAGGTGTTTTACGACGGCGACTGTCCGCTCTGCATGCGGGAAATCCGGATGTTGCGGCGCCGCGATCATGCGACCAAGATCCAGTTCACCGACATCGCAGATCCGGCGTTCGACGCGGGCGTCTACGGCACGACGCACGCGAACCTGATGGCGCGGATTCAGGGCCGGCTCCCCGACGGGACATCGATCGAGGGCGTCGAGGTGTTCCGCCGGCTATACGCGGCGATCGGCTGGCGCGTCGCCGTCGCCATCTCACGTCTGCCGGGCATCTCGCACCTGCTTCGCCTCGGCTACACGATGTTCGCGAACAACCGGCTGCGGTTGACCGGGCGATGCACGACGGACGGCACCTGCGAGATCCCGCGCAAGCCGCCGGTTGCCACGGCCACTCGGTCTTCGGCATCGTGAAGTCACGGTTGCTCGCCGGCGGAGAACCGCACGTGCAGTCGAGACAGCGATGCGTCGCGCAGGTGCCGCAGGAGCGCGCGACCTGTTTGCGGAGCGCCTGTCACCGACACGTATACGGTGGTGTCCTGAAGCGACCAGCCGCGCGAGTCTCGAACGCTCGCGTTCTTGCATGTGTAAGGGATGCGCGCCGCCTGCGTCGTAGCGGTCGAGGAACTGATGACGCCAACTACTCACGGAGGCTCCCACGGTCACCACCATCCGCCCGGCGAGGGGGCGAACGCGCTCGTCGATCCCGTGTGGGATGACGGTCAAGCCGACCACGGCGCATCGCGTGCACTACGGCGAGCGCGAGGTGGTGTTCTGCAGCGCGGGCTGCAAGACCAAGTTCGTCGGCGATCCCGAGAGGTACTGGACGCCATCCGCAGCGGCTCCGGTGCCGAACCCACCGGTCGTCCCGCCCGGCGGGCGCGTCGAGTACACGTGCCCGATGCATCCCGAGGTGGTTCGCGATGCGCCGGGCAGTTGCCCGATCTGCGGCATGGCGCTCGAGCCTCGCCTCCCGACACTCGACGCCGGCCCCGACCCAGAGCTCGTCGACATGACGCGCAGGTTCTGGATCGCGGCGACGTTCACGATCCCGTTGTTCGTGATCGCGATGGGCGAGATGGTGGGCGTCACGATCCTCGGCGGGCGTGCGCGCGTGTGGACCGAGCTCGCGCTCGCGGTCCCCATCTGCACGTGGGCCGCGTGGCCGTTCTACGTGCGGTTCGCGCAGTCGCTGAACAACCGCAGCCTCAACATGTTCTCGCTGATCGGGCTCGGGGTTGGGATCGCGTTCGGTTACAGCCTCGTCGCGGCGCTCGCGCCCGGCGCGTTCCCGCACGCGTTCCGCAACCATCACGAGGGCACCGTCGGGACGTACTTCGAAGCGGCGGGTGTGATCGTCACGTTGATCCTGCTCGGTCAGGTGCTGGAGCTGCGCGCGCGCAGCTCTACCGGCGCGGCGATCCGCAAGCTGCTGGGGATGGCAGCGACCTCGGCACGTCGCATCGAGGCGGACGGCACGGAGGTCGATGTCCCGCTCGACGACGTCCAGGTCGGCGATCGGTTGCGCGTGCGGCCCGGCGAGAAGGCCCCGGTCGATGGTGTCGTGCTCGAGGGCAAGTCGTCGATCGACGAGTCGATGGTCACGGGCGAGCCGATCCCGGTCGAGAAACAAGCCGGCGATCGCGTCATTGGCGCGACCGTCAACGGCACCGGCGCACTCGTGATGCGTGCCGAGAAGGTCGGCGCCGAGACCCTGCTGTCGCGCATCGTCGCGATGGTCGCCGAGGCGCAGCGCAGCCGTGCGCCGATCCAGAAGCTCGCGGATCAGGTCGCAGGCTACTTCGTGCCAGCGGTGATCGTGATCGCGCTCGCGACGCTCGTGGTGTGGTTGGTCGTCGGTCCCGAGCCGGCATACGCGATCGTCAACGCGGTCTCGGTGCTGATCATTGCATGTCCATGCGCGCTCGGCCTCGCGACGCCGATGTCGATCATGGTCGCGACCGGACGCGGCGCGACGATGGGCGTGTTGTTTCGCAACGCCGAGGCGATCGAGGTGATGCGCTCGGTCGACACGCTCGTCGTCGACAAGACGGGCACGCTGACAGAAGGTAAGCCGCGCCTCGTCTCGGTCGTGCCCGCCGAGGGTCACGACGAGGCCACGCTGCTGCGCCTCGCCGCCAGCCTCGAGCGCGCGAGCGAACATCCTCTCGCGGCGGCGATCGTCGGCGGTGCACAGGAGCGTGGGGTGGCGCTCGTCGAGGTGGCGGGCTTCGACTCGATCACCGGCAAAGGCGTGCGCGGGACCGTCGACGGTGCGCGCGTCGCGCTCGGAAATCACGCGATGATGGAAGCCGACGGCGTCGATGCGAGCTCGCTCGCGCAGCGGGCCGAGGCGCTCCGCGGCGATGGCGAGACCGTCATGTTCGTCGCGGTCGACGGCAAGCTCGGCGGTCTCGTTGGCGTCGCCGATCCGATCAAGGACAGCACGCACGAAGCGATCGGCGCGCTGAAGGCCGAGGGCCTGCGCATCGTGATGATGACCGGAGACAGCAAGACCACGGCAAGCGCGGTCGCGAACAAGCTCGGCATCGACGAGATCGTCGCGGAGGTGCTGCCAGATCAGAAGGCCGAGCACGTGAAGCGTTTCAAGGCACAGGGCCGCAAGGTCGCGATGGCGGGCGACGGCATCAACGATGCGCCGGCGCTCGCACTCGCGGACGTCGGCATCGCGATGGGCACCGGCACCGATGTTGCGATGGAGAGCGCCCACGTCACGCTCGTCAAGGGGGACTTGCGCGGCATCGTGCGCGCACGAGCGCTGTCGCGGGCGACGATGTCGAACATCAAGCAAAACTTGTTCTTCGCGTTCATCTACAACGCGGCGGGCATTCCGATCGCCGCGGGCGTGTTCTATCCGCTCACCGGTTGGCTACTTTCGCCGATGCTCGCCGCGCTCGCGATGAGCCTGTCGTCGGTGTCGGTGATCGGGAACGCGCTGAGACTTCGCCGCAACCGGATCGCCGGAGCGTAGCGACGTGAGCCGTTCGGTCACCTGTAACCGCCGAGGCCACAGGTTGGAACGATTCGGTGCCGTGATACCCTGGTTTCCGTGAGGGCCTTCGTCGCGTTCGCCGCGCTTCCGTGGTGGTTCTCGACGAGCGCGCATGGCGAGTGCAAGCCCGCCGCGCTGATGTCGGGCGATCCAGTGCTCGTGCAGACACTGTCGCAGCAACTCGCGGCGAATGGCATCGAGACCACGTTGGTGCCTGGTTGTCCTGCGGTGCGTGTCCGCGTGGAGCACCGCGGCGACCAGCTGCATCTCGAGCTGAACGACTCGTTCTCGCGTCTCGGCCGGCGCCAGGTTCGCGACGTCTCGACCGCTGCGGCGATCGTCGAGTCGTGGACGCTGCAGGAGATCGAGCAAGGCTCGATGCCCGAGCTCGCTGCCTCGCCGACGACCTCGGGAGGCACGTCGATCGCCCCGCGCGTCGCGGCCTCGGGGCTTGCCGCAATGCTCGAGTCATCGATCGGCGACGACGGCTCCCTGTGGCTCGGCGGGGCGGTGTCGGGTTGCGCGCGACTGGGGCCGACGTGCGTCGGTGGGATCGCGCGCTTCGCACGAGATACGCGTTCGACGGGCGAGACCGCCGGCGTCGAGCCTCGCAGCAACGAGCTCCACGCGTTAGCAACGCTCGATGTTCCGCGCACGGCAGGCAGCTTCTCGATCAGCCCCGGCCTCGGGCTTGGCTACGGTTGGCTCGAGATCACGTCATCGCATCTCGACATCCACATGCTGCCCGTCCAGACCGCGCACTCGAGCCACGCATTGCGAGCAGATCTGCACGTGACGGTCACGCGCTCGTTCGGACGCGGCATCGCGCTCTACGGCGATCTGCGGGGCGACACGGCGCTCGTGCGCAGCGAGATTCCGGCGGGGCCCGAGCGCTTTGCGCGTGCCGCGATTGGAATTCGCGTCGAGGTACGATGACGTCGCAGCGCACGGCGCCCGACGGCAAGCTGTTGCCCTTCAAACGCGTGCAGGGCAGCGTCGCCGAGCTGTCTGACCGCGCGCTCGTTTCGGCGGTGGCGCAGGGCGATCCGGCGGCGCTCGGCGCGCTGTTCGATCGCTTCCAGCGCGACGTCCATCGGTTCGTCGCACGCCTCGTTCGCGATAACGACAACGACCTTGACGACCTCGTCCAGACGACGTTTCTCCAGGCGTATCGCTCCGCACCTCGCTTCCGCAGTGAGTCGGCTGTCAAGACGTGGCTGTTCGGGATCGCGGCGAACCTCGTGCGACATCACACACGCAGCGAGATCCGGCGACGCGCCGCGGCCTCGAACCTGACCGCGGTGCCGGACTCACCACTGGTCACGCCCGGCGACGCGATCACGATCGAACAGCAACGGCGAATGATTGCGGTTGCGGTTGAACGGCTGTCGCCCGCCCTCAAGGAAGTCTACGTGCTCTGTGTGGTCGAAGAGCTGCCGGGCAAGGATGCCGCCGCGGCGCTCGGGATCCGCGAAGCGAGCCTGTGGCGACGGCTGACGGACGCTCGCGCCGCGCTGCGCGTGACGATCGAGGAGCTGCAGCGATGAGCGCGCTCAAGTGGATTCCTGCCGACGGAGAGCTCGACGGGCTCGCCCGATCGCTGCCACCGCCGGAGCTGTCATCCGAGCGCGCAGAGCAGAATCGCACCCGCGTCCTTGCCTCGGTCGGATCGGTCGGCCAGCAGTCGCGACGCATGCGTACGCCGCTGATCGCGATCGTCGGTGTGCCGCTCGCGGTCGCAGCTGCCTTCGTTCTGTATCTGGTCGCGCGCGAGGGTGCAAAGATGCCGGGGCCGAAGGAGAGCATCGCCGAGCTCCGGCCATCGCGGTTCGAGCGCGGCACCTGGCCGAGCTATCGGTTGCAGCTCCACGACGGTCGGCTGGCGGTGAACGTTGCCTCCCTCACGACGACCGAGCGATTTGTCGTCGCGACGACCGGCGCCGAGCTCGAAGCTCGCGGGGCGCGATTCGAGGTCGAGGTCGAGGGCGAGCACCTCGCAGAGGTGGCAGTCGAGGAGGGCATCGTCGAGCTTCGCGTCGTGCATCAGCCGCCGGTGTTCCTGTCTGCGGGCGAGCAGTGGAAAGCCAGCACGACCGCGCGCGTCGACGAGGAGCTCGTTCCCACGCGAACGAAGGCGCCCGATCTTGCAAGGCCTCCCGAAGTCGCAAACGGTCGAATCGCGATCGACACGACGCGCCGCGACCGCACTCGCAAGGACGGCAACGACGCAGCGAAGCGGGTGCGGGGCGAGACCAGCACCCACGAACCGCCGATCCCCGGTGTCACGTCCGCTGCCCCCAAGCCCGGCGAGGCCGAGTTCCGGCGCGGATGGACCGCGCTGCGCGCGAGCGATCCGACGGGCGCCGCCACCGCGTTCGCGCGCGCGTGCAGCGAGATCAAGAGCGACGCGCTGGGCGAGGACGCGTGTTACTGGGCGGGCGTCGCGGCCAAGCGAGCGGGTCAGCCGGCTGCGGCGCGAAGCGCACTCGCGCGGTTCATCGAGCGCTTCCCGTCGTCGGGCCGAGCAGGTGAGGCTTCGGCGCTGCTCGGTTGGCTACTCTACGACGCGGGCGACCTCGACGCCGCCGAACGTCGATTCAAGCGAGCCGCGTCCGATCGGGTGCCGACCGTCAAGTCCAGCGCAGAGCGCGGGCTCGAAGCGATCGCGCGCAGACGCAGGTCGCCGTCTACAGGCATCTCCCTGTAACCAGCAGGGTTCCAGGTTTCGGACCGCTTTTCGGAGCGAAGGTTGTGGTCGACGTCGGCAACTCATGCCCATGACCCTGCGGATCCGAGCTCTGTCGTGCTTGCGCGAGTCGAATCAGGCGATGCCATGAGGACGCACCTGATCACGCTCGTACTCCTTGGCCTCGCTGGCCCACCAGCCCATGCCCAGTGGGGGCCAGAAGTGCCCCTCACCGCGACGACGGGGGACATCTACGGCGAGGGCATCGCCGTCTCGGGAGCCACGGTCCACGTCATCTACGGCAACACCAACGTCAGCTATCGCAGCTCGCCTGACAACGGCGGAACCTGGACTGACGAGCGAACCCTCGACTCGGGTGTCATCCACTTGACCGATCCCATGGTCGCCGACGGCGGCGACGTCTGGGCGATCTACTTGAAGAACACGCGCTCGCTCACCGATTGGTGCTGCGCTCGCGAGGTCGGCGATATCTATCTGCTGCATTCCGGAGACGGCGGCGCCGCGTGGGATCCGCCGAGGCAGCTCACGACAGCGCGCGGCGCCTTCCGGGTCTCGATCGCTTACGACGCGAACAAGCTCCACATCGTCTGGATGGACTACCGCGATGGTGAATGGGACACGTACTACCTACGATCCAGGGATCGGGGCGTCACCTGGGATCCCGAGCGGGTGATCGCGAATTCTGCCGGGACGTTCGGCGCGGAACGTCCGCAGGTCGCCGCGCGCGGGAACGGTGTGCACGTCACGATCTGGGACGATCGCGGAGTCAACCCGCCATGCAAGGCCGGCCCGACGTTCAGCTTCACGGTGTGTCCCGATACGTTCTATATCGGCTCGCTCGACGGCGGAGACACGTGGGGTGGCGAGGTCCCGGTGAACTACTCGGGTGCGGCCTTTGCGGGCCGCAACGATCGCCGTCTCGGGTACCACGAGTGTCGTCGTCAACTTCAACCGCGCCGCCGAAGGAACGGGCGACGCGAACCCGCACATGTTCGCCGTGCGTTCGCCCGACAACGGTGCGACGTGGGAGCCGCCCGTGCAACTGACCACGACGCCCGGGTCGTCCGATCATGGTTCGATCATCGGTGCAGGGCGCTCGGTGGTTCTGGCGTGGCACGACAGTCGAAATGGCGTGCTCGCGATTCATTACGCCCATTCGACAGACGAAGGCATGACCTGGATCCCCGACGAAAAGGCCTCCACCCCGACCAGCACGGAGGCGTCGACGCCCCTCCTCGCCGTGACGGCGAGCTACGTCCACGTAGTCTGGCTCGACAAGCGCAGCGGTCCGTTCCAGATCTATTATCGTCGTCGCGATCGACCCGCCGATGCCGCAGGGTCGGATGCCGGGGTCGGCGGAACGGACAGCGACGCTGATACGAATCCACCCGACGGCGAGCCGTCCGGCTGCGGCTGTGCGTCATCGCGCGGCGTCACCGCTGCGTGGCCGCTGTTCGCGCTCGTGGTCTTGCTGCGAGGGCGCCGGCGCGTCTCGACCGTGGCGCGCTGTCGCACGACTGGCGAAGGAACGAACACGTAGGCTCAGCGACGGAGGTCGATCTCGCGACGATCGTGCATGGCAAGCAGCCCACCGGCGACCAGGCTGACCGTCGGCACCAGCATCGCGATCTGCCCCAGGAGCATCGCGAGGGTCGCGCCGAGCGCACTACCCAGAATGAACGTTACGAGGATCGTGAGCAGCAAGAACGTGCGTGGTGCGTGCGGCTGGATCGCGGGCGCATCCCCCGCGACGAGTCGGACCCGTGCACGGTCACCGATCCGGATGCGCCACAAGCGAAACCATCGTGCACCTTCGATCCCGAGATCGGTGACAGCGCCGGTCAGGTGTGTCGTTCTCACGACTGCGCCCGAGAGCCGGGTGACGAAGCTGTTCTGCAGGCCCATCGCGATGCATAGCAACATCCCCTGGATGTCGCGAAACAATGGGTTTCGCGTGTCCATCAGGTACGACAGCACCGCGAAGCTCGCGAGCAGCGCGGCCTCGAGGAGCAGCAGGCCGCCGTAGATGGACGTCCGCCGCAGGACATTGCTCTCGAGCGCCATGCTCGCGAGAAACGCACCGGCGAAATAGGCGACCACCATGAACGCCGCGAGGACAGCCGCAGGCCGGCCAAGCGCGACGTCGTCCGCGAACCTGCCGACATTCCCGGTCACGTGAGACGTGAAGGATCCAATGAGGATGAATCCTGCGGAATTGACGAACCCGGCGATCAGCGCCAGGTAGCCGGCGAGTAGCTGGTTGTGACGGTGGGAGCGGTCCGCACCCTCGTGACGGAACATGCTCGCTCACCGTAGCACCCGGTGGATTCGCGCGACCCGAACATCGCTGGCCGCTGAGCACCAACCTAGATCCGGCGCGCGAACGCCATCATCGTGTTGCGCGTATGCGCGACCTCGATCGGGTGACCGGTGATCATCCGGAAGCAGCGAAAGCCGAGATCGCGAACCGCCTCGTGGCGGATGCGCGGCCGGGCGGAGGAAACCACGGCCATCGGTTGGGTGATCCGTCGCGGCAGTCCCAGGGAGCGAGTCATGCCCGAACATCCAGCAACGCCGGGGCCAGCCGGTACGGTGGCGCATGTGGTCGAGATCGTGTGGTGGCGACAGGCAGGCACTGCCAGAACGGCAGCGCGGCGGGAAGTGGCGGATCGTTCTGGCAGCGCTACTTCCAGCCGAACGCGCGGATGTAGCTGCCGAGCACCTCGACCGAGCCGCTGGCATCGGTCACCGCCAGCGAGAGATTCGCATCCTGCGAGGCGATGATCGCCGCGGCCTCGCCGTGCTGGCGGATGCAGAACAGGACGCCCGCGGGATGGCGCGTGCCCTTGAAGGTGGCGAGGTCGTCGGTGTGGACGTCGTCGGTGTACGGGCTGACGTGCTGGAACGCGGTGCCGGGCATCGCGCTCTCGATCACCTGCACGCCGAACCCGCGAACGCGTAGATCGGTGTCGACGAGCAGTGCGTTGTCGATCGCGGTGAGGCGCGCGATGACATCCACGGCCTCGTCGAAGGCGATCTGATCCTCGTCTCGCACCGAGATCTGGCCGGCGAACGTACGGGGGCGCGAGCCGGCGATCCGGGCGATCCGGTGCGCGCGCTCGCCGAGGTCGCGGAGCAGCGAGCTGTAGCGATCGGCGAGCAGGCGCGAGCCATCGGTGACCGCGTAGTGGATGTGCATGCCGGTGGGCGTGGAGACCTCCGCGGGGATGACGAGGATCATGCCGCCGTGCCCGTGGGCGAGCGCACGGTGGCGAGCCGCGTGACGATCGCGGCGCGCAGATCGATGTCCGTCGTCGCTCGATCGACCGTCGCGCCAGGCGGCGAACGTGCGCGTCAACCGGAGCGCCGGGGACTTCACGACGTGCGGGTTGCCTGGAACAGGATCTCGCCGCGGGCATAGAGCGCGAGGAATGCCCGCGTACTCGATGCGCAGCACGCCCGGCGCGAGCACGCGGATCGTGAGCTGTGGCTGGGTGGCGAGCGTGCCGTCGGCAGGGCCCAGGCGACCAGGTGGTCCCCGTCGCGGCGGACGGCGATCGAGGTCGCGTCTCCCGCGGTCGCCGGCTGCGAGCTTGGCCGGGTTCGAGGGCGTGACACGAACCGGGGGATCGAGTGCGACGAGGGCGGCGCACTCGCAGCGGTTGGGTTGCCACGCGACCCCGAACTGAAGCCGACGCGCTTCCTCCTCGTGCATGCTCGCGAAGAACGTCGCATCGACCAACGCGTGCAGCACCGCCTCATCTGGGATCGGGGCGTCCTCGACCGCGAACGCGGCCAGGTGGGTGGTGAGCCCGCGCGCGAGCTCGGCAGGAGATCCGAGCTGCTCGTGATTCATCCCCTCCAGCATAGCGCGCAGGCCGGCTGCCATCGCGGTGCCACCGTGGTCGACACGCGGTGAGCTGGTGAAACCGCGCGGGTGTTGCATGCACGCGAGACAGGGTTTCACCTCGATCGCGATCTGCGTGAAACCTGTGGTGGGGCGGTGCGGGGGACGTGGTGCAACGGTTGCAGACGTCGCACGCCATGAAGAAACGATCGAGCAGCAAGCTCTCGCTCAAGTCCGAGACCGTTCGTACGCTGACGGATCCCGAGCTGACGGGTGTGGCTGGTGGTTGGCCGTCGCAGCAGGTGCCGTCCACCGGGATCCCGTGCATCACGTACACGTGCAGCAGCTGGATCGCGCATTGCCAGTGCACGATCGCGGACACCGGCCCGATGACGCGGGAGCCGTAATCGCGCGATGTTGTCGGGCAGGTGGCAAGCGCTCGCGACGGGCGACCTGGCGCGACGGCTCCGGGGCTCGCTCGCCGACATCCTCGGCACCCTCGAAGCGCAACGAGGCGAACGCGAGGATCCGTGGACTGCACTGCTCTACGAGTATGCGGATCGAGCGAACAGCTCCGACGCGCATGCGGCGGCTGCGACGAGGATCTTCGAGCGTGCGGTCGCCGGACTTCCGAACCTCGGCGCGGCACCGACGCTCTACGGCGGGTTCACGGGGGTGGCGTGGCTCGCGAGCCATCTCACCGAGCCCGAGCCCGGCGGGGAAGATCCCAATGCCGAGCTCGACGCGACGCTGTGCACGATGCTCTCGCGGCCTGGTTGGGCCGCCTATGACTTGATTGGTGGACTGGTTGGCGTTGGGGTGTATTTTCTCGAGCGGCTCGAGGTTCCCGGCGCGCAAGCGATCGCCGCGCAGTCACTCGCGCGGATCGTCGATCGGCTGACCGAGCTGGCCACGTTCCATGGTGCGGGCACCACGTGGTTCACGCCCGCGGCGCAGCTCGTGGAACCGGAGAGATCGCTCGCCCCGAACGGCCTGTACAACCTCGGCGTCGCGCATGGCGTGCCCGGGATCGTCGGCCTGCTCGGGGAGATCGTCGGCGTTGGCGTTGGCGTTGGCGTTGGTGGTTCACGGGCGCGACAGCTCCTCCAGCAGAGCGTCGCATGGCTGCTCGCGCAGCCGCCCGCCGACCCGGTCTCGCGGTTCGCACCGTGGATCGCCGTCGGGGTTGAGGGTCGACGCGGCGGCTCGCGCCTCGGGTGGTGCTACGGCGATCTCGGTGTCGCCGCGGTTTTGCTGCGGGTCGCCCGCCGCGTCGGCGAGCCGGCGTGGGAGCGCGAAGCGATCGCGATGGCGCGGACGCAGGCGACCCGGCGCGATGCCAGCACGATGGTGACCGACGCCGGGCTGTGCCACGGCACCGCGGGCATCGCGCACCTGTTCAACCGTCTGTACCAGGCGACGGGAGACACCGATCTCGCGGACGCCGCCCGGTACTGGCTCGAGCGCACGCTCGAGTTGCGCGAGCCCGGCGCGGGGATCGCGGGGTATCGCTCGCTCGGCCGGAACGAGACCGGCGAGACCCGATGGGAAGCTGCACCCGGATTTCTCACCGGGGCTGCGGGGATCGGCCTGTCGCTCCTCGCAGCGACCACCGACATCGCGCCCGACTGGGATCGCGTGTTGCTCGTCTCGGTGCCGCCGGCTCACTTCGGGCGGTAGGCTTCCGGATCGATCCCGAACCTGCGCAACCACCGGTGGACCTGTTGCCGCGCCTTGCCGAGTGCGCGGGCGACCTCGCTGACGTTGCCCTTCGCGTCGGCCATGCGGACGAGCAAGTCGCGCCGCAGCTCCTCGTCGCGACCACCGGGCGTGTCGTCCTCGTCGGAGGGATGGCCCGCGCCGAGCGCGGCGGCGACCGCATCCGGAAGATCGTCGATCGTGATCATGTCGTCGTCGGCGAGCACGTATGCTGCGCGCAGGCATTGATCGAGCTCGCGCACGTTCAACGGCCAATCGTAGCGAACCAGCGCGCGTGCGGCTTCGCAGGTCATGCGCAACGGGCGCGGCGCGTCGCCGCGAGCTGCCAGGAGCGCAGCGACCAGCAGGCCGAGGTCGACCCGGCGATCGCGCAGCGGGGTGAGGGCGAACGAGTAACCGGCGAGGCGCGCGTAGAGGTCGCGCCGGAACACGCCCTTCTCGATCAGGGTCTCGAGCGGCATGTGGGTCGCCGCGACGACGCGGATGTCGACCTTGGTCGCCTTCGTGCTGCCGACCGGCAGGACCTCGCCTTCCTGGAGCACGCGAAGCAGCGCTGCCTGCGAGCTGGTCGGTAGGTCGCCGATCTCGTCGAGCAGCAGGGTGCCGAACTGCGCCGAGCGCACGAGCCCGGGCTCATCCTTGAGCGCGCCGGAGAACGCGCCGCGGGTGTGGCCGAACAGCTGACTTCGACGATGTTCTGCGGGATCGCGCCGCAGTTGATCGCGACGAACGGGCCCGGTCGCCGCGACAGCGTGTGGATGGCGCGCGCGAGGACCTCCTTGCCCGTGCCGGTCTCCCCGAGCAGCAGGATCGACACCTGCGAGCTGGCAACGCGTGTGAGTCGCTCGAGCTGACGCGCGAGGTTGGGGTCGAGCGTCGCGAGCCCCGGCGCGACCGGTTCGGCGGTGCTCGGGTCGTGCCCGCGTGCCCGTCCCGGCGCGTCCTCCTCGATCTCCCGGTAGAGGAAGAGCGTCTGGCCGACGTCGATCACATCGCCGTCGCGCAGCGGCTGCGCGGCGAGCGCCTCGCCGTTCACCAGGGTCCCGTTCGTCGAGCCGGCGTCCTCGACGTGGAGCGCCCCGTCCCTGCGGAGGATCCGGATGTGGGTGCTCGAGACCCGCGGGTCTGCGATCTCGAGCACCTGGCGGCCGTCGTTGGCCGGGCGCAGGCGTCGCGCGTCGCCGCGGCCCACCTGGAGGGACTGCAGCGGTCCGAGCGCGATCCGCATGCCGCCAGCGTCGAGCCGGGCGCCCTCGATCACGAGGAACAGGTAGGGCTCGACCCGCGTCCCTCGGGAGCGTTCTGCGGCCGGAGCCCGCTCGGTCGACTGCGGTGTCACGGCGGCAGTGTATCGCGCGCTGCGTGGGCTTCTGCGCGCCGTGGCAGTGAGCTAGCCTGTTCCGTCATGGATCCGGGCGCGCTCGTCGGTAGCCTCTTCGAGCGCAGGTACCGCGTCGATCGCGTGGTCGCCGAGGGCGGCTTCGGGATCGTCTACGCGGCGGTCCACCTCGCGCTCCAGACCCCCGTGGCGCTCAAGGTCCTGCGCCCGCAACGAGCACTGTCGCGCGACGCCTGGACGGATCTGATCCACCAGTTTCGCGAGGAAGCGACCGCGCTCACCCGGTTGCGCCGCTCGTCCGTGGCCGCCGTCCTCGACTCCGGGATCGCGGCGCTCGACGATGATCCGCTGGGGCTGCCGTGGATGGCACTCGAGTGGCTCGACGGGGAGACGCTCAAGGAGTACTTCGCGGCGCGACGCGGACGCGGCGGGCAACCCAGGGCCGCGTGCATGGAGCTGTTGCGCCCGGTGCTCGAGACGATCGCGGAGGCGCACGAGCAGGGGATCGTCCATCGTGATCTCAAGCCGAGCAACATCATGATGGTGCCGGGCAAGTCCGGCGTGGTGCCTCGCGTGCTCGACTTCGGGATCGCGAAGATGATGGAGCGCGGCCACGATGGCGCCGCAGCCGCGGACACCGCGACCGATTCCCGGTTGCCAGCATTCACGGCGTCGAGCGCCGCGCCAGAGCAGCTCGCAGGCTCGCGGACCGGGCCCTGGACCGACGTCTATGGCCTCGCGCTCCTGATCACCGAGGCAGTGACCGATCGACCGCCGATCGCGACCGAGGATCCGCACGAGCGCCATCGCATCGCGTTCGCGGAGGTGCGCCCGACGCCCGCGAGCATGGGCGTCGACGTCGGAGCATGGGAGGCGGTGCTCGCGCGTGCGCTCGCGGTCAAGCCCCCGGATCGCCAGCGCGATGCGAGGGCGCTACTCGAACAGCTCGATCTCGCCTTGCACGACGACGTACCGCTGCGCCGCGATCACTCGGCGGTGCCCGCGACGCGTGACAAGCGTCGCCCGTTCGCACGGATCGCGCTCGCTGCGGTCGGCGCGGGGGCGATCTCCCTCGTCGCCGTCGGCGTTGCGCGCCGCGCGTCGCACGATTCCAGCACGGTGGTCGCGACGTCCTCCGCGCGGCCGTTCGTCGTGGTCTCGGAGTTCCGCGCACGGCAAGGGGACCCGCGGATCGCGGCGGCGTTCGGCGAGCTGCTGTCGGCCCAGCTCCGGGTGGGGGATGCCATGCGCGGGCCGGCTCCCGACGCGCGACCCGCGATGCTCGATGCCAGCGGGCTGGACAGCGCGTCCTCGATCGATGCCACGGTGCTCGCCCGGCTGCGCGCGGCGACAGCTGCGGACGTGCTGGTCGGTGGCGAGATCGACAGCACGGGCGCGACCCTGCACGCGACCATCGAGCTCTACGACACCGCACGCGGCACGCGCACGAGCACGCTCCGGTTGTCGGCACCCGCCGGTGACCTCAACGCGTTCGTTCGCGAGGCCGGGGCGCGCGTGCGGCGTGGGCTCGCTCGTCCCACGCTGTCGATCGAGGACGAGACCGCGCTCCGCTCGACGCTGCCCGACCATCCCGACGCCTCGATGGCGTACGTGTCCGGCCTCGCCGCGCGCCGCAGATTTCTGTTCCGCGAAGCGGCGGTCCACCTCGAGCGCGCGACCCAGCTCGCGCCGAGCTTCGCGCCCGCGTTTTCGGCGCTCGCGCACGCGCGCTTGATGCTCGGATCGCAGGAGACTGCACGCCAGGCGGCGGAGCACGCGGTCAAGCTCGCACCGTCGCTGCCGCGCGGCGACGAGCTGCTGGTGTACGCGCTCGCCGCCGAGACGCGCCACGACTGGGAGACCGCGGTCGAGAACTACCGGGCGCTCGCGCAATTCTATCCAGATCGCGTCGACTACGTGACCTCGCTCGCGCGCGCGCTCGTCAGCGCGGGCAAGGCACCCGACGCGCTCGCGCTGCTCGACAAGACCCGGGCGCGGCCGCAGAGCGACTGGGATCTCCTCCGCATTCAGCTCCTCGCCTCGTTCGCCCACGCGCGGCGATCGGACACGCCTGCCTCGATCGCGGCCGCGAAGGAGGCCGAGCAGCTCGCGGTCAAGATCGGGGCGCGCGTGCCGATGGCGGATGCGCTGCTCGCGCAGGCGCACGGCCACCACCGCGCCGGCCGGCTCGACGAGGCGGTCGGGTTGTTCGATCGTGCGCGCGCGGTCTACGCCGAGGTCGGCGATACCGACAACCTGTTGAACTGCGACACCGCGCTCGCCGAGATCGCGAGCCTCCGCGGCGATTTCCCGCGCGCGATCGCGATTGGCGAGACGATCGTCGAGGCCCATCGGGCGTCGGGCAACCTGTACCGCCGTGCGCGCGTGACAGTGGCGCTGTGTCTGTTCCACGCCGGGGCGGGCACGCTCGCGAAGGCGCGCGTGCTGTGCGATCAAGGGGGGCAGCTCTACGTCCAGGCGCACGATCGCGAGGGCGAGGCGTGGAGCCTGTTGAACCTCGCCGACCTCGACGTCAGGCTGGGTCAGCTCGATGATGGTGTCGCCGACCGGCTCACCCGCGCGCGCGCGATCTTCACGGAGATCGAGCAACAGGCGGGCGTGGCGGCGGTCGACGGTCTGCGCGCACACGTGGCGTGGTTCAGCGGCCGGTTGACCGAAGCCGAGGCGGGCTTCGACAAGGCGTTCGCCGAGGCCGGTACCGCGGGAGAGGCCGGGCTCCAGGCCGAGATCTCGCTGCATCGAGCGCGGTTTGCCTGGTCGCGCAAGGCCGCCAGCGAACGCGCGCGGTTCGACGAGGCGAGCAAGCTCGTCGCGGCCTCGTCCGACGCGCGGCTCGGCGCGCTGCTCGACGTGCACGCGGCACAGCGTGCGCTTGCCAGCGGCGATCTCGTGGAAGCGCGGAACCGGGCCGCGGCCGCGGAGGTCGCCGCTCGCAAGGCCCATGCGTCGGACGCGATCGCGCTGGCGCTCGCCGTCGCGCTCGATGCGTTCGCCCGCGAGCCGGATGCCGCACATGCAGCGCGCCGCACCGAGCTCGCGTCACGCGTCGAGCAACTCGAGCCGATCGAGCCGCAGGTCGATGCGCTGCTCGCGCTGAGTCGCGCCACGCGCGGGCCGGCGTCCAGCGAGCTCGCTGCCCGTGCCCGCAAGGTCGCCCGGGCCCATGGCTTCGTGGTGCTCGCGCGACGGGCGCGCTGACCGCAGTCGGGAGCTGTGTTCCGCATCGACTTTGCGATCGCTTGCGGTTCGTGGTGTGGTGGTGGTGTGCAGATGCTCGAACCGGGGTGTGTAGCGTGGCCGCACGGCGTCACGAATCCGCTCACCGGCGCTCGCCGAACATCTCAGAAGTTCTCGGGGTCTATGGATTGGTCCTCAATGTGCGTAGGGGGTTACGCGTGAAGTCTTCGATCGTAGTCATGACGCTGCTGTCCCTGAGCTCGTCCGCCGGTGCGTTCGAGATCTACAGCCCGATCAGCGAGAGCTGCCACGAGGACCTCGCGATGGGCGGGGCACAGCTCGCCGGCTTCCCGGAGTTCAGCGCGGCACCCGCGGCGACCGAAGATCAGCGCCGCGCGATGGACGACCTCGTGTTCGTATTGCCGCATGGCGACGCGTGGACGCTCGCGCTCCTGATCGGGGTGCGGTCGAACGACGTCGGCGAGAACGCGCCGACCAACATCGATGGCCTGATCCATCTCCACGACAACCCCGACGATCAAGCGGCGCACTGCATCCGCCGCCCGGAAGACGATGGTCCGGAAGGCGACGTCGGCGCGCTGGGCGCGTGTCGACAGTTCATCATCGACCAGTTGCAGGCCGGTGGGCTGCTCGAGGAGCAGCTCGACCTGACGCGAAGCGAAGGGGTGACGACGTTCTTTCGGTTTCGCGGCTCCTACGAGATCCAGCTGCCGAAGTTCGCGTACCGGCTGGGCCGCGCCGCGCACGCGGTCCAGGACGGCTATGCGCACACGATGCGCGACGCGGCGAGCGGTCGGGTCGTCCACGTCCTCAACTGGATCGATGCATTCGGTCAGAGCGACTATGTCGAGGCGACGGATGGCTATCAGCACCTCAGCGGACTCGACGACTGTCGGCGCAAAGACGCGCACCAGGCGCTGCGCGTCGATCGCGCGGCGGCCTCGACCGGCGAGATCTTCGCTGCGATCCGGGATCCCGCTCCCAACCGTCGCCAGCGTGTCGAGGCCGCGGTCGATGCCGCGCTCGCGCTGATGCCGGGTTGTGATGCGACGAACCAGTACTGCAACGCGCCCGAGCTCTCGGAGACCAAGGACCTGCGCAGCTTCGGGTGCTCGGCGATGGGTGGCTCGGGCTCGCTCGTGCTTGCCGGGATCGCGCTACTTGGACTTCGCCGACGTCGCCGCGTGGCGGGCGCTGCGGTCGTCGGGTTGCTCGTGATCGGTGGGCTGCACGCGACGCCCGCCTACGCGCAGGAGCCGGTCCCCGAGCCGACGCCGGCGCCAGGCACCGAGGCACCGCTGCCGCAGCCCGAGCCGACCAATCCAGCGGCGGCGCCGCCGCCCGAGCAGGAGCCCACCGGGCCGCAGGCCACGGCGCTGGCCCGGGTTGACGCGAGCGATCGCTGGCATCGCGATCACTGGCACTTCGATCTGCGGCTCGGCGGCGCGATCGACGACGCGGCGGCCGCGGTCATGGCCGGCGTGGCCCGCACGCAAGGACGCTGGACCGCGGGATTCATCGCGGAGTGGAATCCGTGGTTCTCGTTCGACAAGGTCTCGGTGCGCGCCGGCGTGATCAACGCGTACCTGGCGCTGGGGTATCGCTGGTTCCAGGGTACGCGACTCACGCTCTCGACGCGGATCGAGGCGGGCTCGAGCACGATGCTGTTCGAGCTGCTCGGGATCGACAAGTACACGACCGGGCTCTACCTCGGCGGCGCGCTGGTCTCGGTGCGCTTCCCGCTGACGCCCAGGGTCGCGCTGACGTTCGACCCGGTCCACTTCGGATTCCCGACGCCGCGGCCGTTCGGGCTGCCGTTCTATTACAAGCAGTACCGCGTGTCGTTCGGTGTCGAGCTCAACCTGTAGTCAGCAGCTTGCGAACCGCGAAGATCAGGTCGCTCGACTGGAAAGGTTTCTCGATCAACCCCGCACCGGCGGCGACCAGTGCTTGCACGTGCTCGTCGACCGCGTAGCCGGTGGCGATCAGCACGGGCACCGCGCCGCGCTCGCGGAGCCCGGCGAAGCACTCGGCGCCGCCCATCACGGGCATGCCCATGTCGAGTACGACCAGCGCGATCGCGCCGGCATGGGCGTCGAACACGCGCAGGCCTTCGGCACCGTCCCCTGCGGTGAGGACGGTCAGGCCCATCCGCTCGAGGTCCGCTGCGTGCCGCGCCGCACTGCAGCTTCGTCGTCGATCACGAGGACGGTGGTGCGCGGAAGCTCCGCATCCGTGGTCGGGATCACCGGCGCTGCCGCGCGCGGTGGATCGGCGGTCGTGAGCGGGAGGTGAAGCCAGAACGTCGTGCCCTTGCCGAGCTTGGACGCAACGCTGACCGCGCCGCGGTGCGCCTGCGCAACGCCCCACACGGTCGACAGGCCGAGCCCAGTGCCCTTGCCCATCGGCTTGGTGGTGAAGAACGGCTCGAACACGCGACGGCGAACTGCATCGTCCATCCCGACACCCGTATCGGTGACCCGCAGCCGCGCATAGCGACCGGGTACGAGCGCGAGCACGGTGGCTGCGGCCAGGTCGAGCTCGACGACGTCGGCGGCAAGCTCGAGCGTGCCGACGTGCGGCATCGCGTGCGCTGCGTTGAGAGCGAAGTTGACGAGCGCTTGCCCGAGCTGGACGGGATCGCCTTCGACGCACGCCGTGCCGCCGGAGAGCTGGCTGCGGACCTCGATCGACTTCGGCAGCATGCGCTCGAACAGCGGCAACACCTCGCGAACGATGTCGTCGAGGACGAGCACCTGCTTGCGGTACTGGCCGCGCCGCGAGAACGCGAGCAGGCCACGCGTCAACGCCGCACCGCGCTCCGCCTCGGCAACGATCTGCTCGAGGTCGGCACGTTCCGCTGGCTGCTGAACGGTGTCGAGAACGAGTCCGGCGAAGCTCATGATGGCGCCGAGCACGTTGTTCATGTCGTGGGCAAGGCCCGCCGCAAGGGTGCCGACCGCCTCCATGCGCTGCGCGTGTTGCAGTTGATCCTGCATCCGCGCCAGGTCCGCGTGCGATCGTTCGAGCTCGGCCACCTGCTGGGCGAGTCGCTCGGACGTCTCGGCCGCTTCGAGCCGGAGTGTCTCGGCGCGCACCAGCGAGCGGCGCATCAGCACGTGGAACACGATCGCCGTCACCTGTGCGAGGAGCCCGGTCATGATCGTGCTCGGCGCTTCGGGGCCGCCATCCCGCAGGGTGAGTGGGACCCAGATGATGGTGATCAAGATCTGGGTGCCGATGACCCAGTTGGTGTGGAGCAGGATCGCCGCGCACGAGATCTCGAGCAGGAGCACCTGCGCGAGCAGCGGGCTGTGGCTGAAGTATTGTGACAGCAGGGTGCCCGCGACGGGCAGCCACCAGATCAAGGTGAGCACCGGGTGCGCCCAGCGCTCCGGGACCTGCCGCCGCCACAGGGTGATACAGATACCTACCAGCACCGAGATCGAGATCGCGTTGAACGCGATCACAGCACCCGACAGGTCGACGCCCACGCTCTCGCTCGAGACCAGCGAGGTGACCGTCGCGAACAGCACGAGCGGCGCGAGAATGCGCGCTCGCTCGAGCGCGGTCGCCGCGAGCGTTGGAGTTGGGGAAGACCCCGCGAGCGTCACAGTCACAGTGACCGACCGCCGCGACGCAACATGCGGTTAGGTCGCGGTTAACAGTCGGTGCGGACTAACGTGCCATCCGCCCCCGGGGCCATGTAGGCAGCGCAAGATCAGCGCACGAGGCCGACGACGTGCGGAGTGGCACCGCCGATGTAGTGGATCTCGAGCGCCGGCGTGGTGTGGGTGCGGCGCGCGATCTGCGCCTCGACGACGTGATAGCCCGGCGCTGTCGCAAGAGGGATGCAGACCGTGCCATCGGCGGCGATCGCGTGGCGCTGGCCGGCGACGACGAGGTCGCCATCGCCGGCGATCCGGGTCTTGCGCGCCAGGTCGACGGCGCACAGCCGGTTTGGCGCGAGCACGATGTTCTCGAGCGGCGTCACCGTGTCGAGATACGCGCGACCGATCACGTCGCGGCGCGCGAGCAGTGTGTCGACCAGGTAGGTCGCGGCGGCCGGGTCGGTGAGCTGCCCCGTGGCGACGATCGCCTCGAGCTGCGCGCGAGTGAACCGCATCACCAGCTTCGCGCCCCAGTACAGGTCCGTGCGGTCGGCGACGTGAAATGGCGAATAGGGATACCGCTCGTGCCACTCGCGCGGATCGAACGCCGCGAGGCCGAAGTAGCCAACCGACGGCCATGGCGACCGGACCTGGTTCTCCCATGGCCGGTGCCACAGCCCGAATGCGAGCAGTGCCTTGCCCTGGTTCTTGTAGTCCCAGCCGTACTCGTAGCCGATCTGCGGCAGGTCCTTTTCGGACTGGTGGCCGCCGAGCGCCTCGCCGAAATCGACGAGGTAGTGCATGAGGTACTGCTTGCCCGGGTCGCCGACGTACATGTCGATCGAGTTGTCTTCCTTCATGTCGGTGTGGTTGAGCCACGCCGCGATCACCTGGAAGCCGCGCAGCACCCGCCGCTGTTCGTGCGGCACACGATCGTTGGGGTCGTCTGCGCGGAGTCCGCGCGCGGGCCAGCCACCCTTCGGGGCACCGGCGAGGAATGCGCTGGCACTGGCGCGGAAGCTGTCGCCGCGGCGCGTTGCGGCCAGCAACATGATGTCGATATCCGCATCGCGGACCGTGCCCTTCGCGCGCAGCGCGGGCGCGAGTGACAGCTGGTCGCGTCGGAAGTACACCACCGTCTCGGCCGGCGTGTGGTAGCCGATGTCCCACAGGATCTTGCCGACGATCGCGTCCGTGGCGGTCTGCTGTTCCGGGTTCGCCTTGGTGTCGAACTTGACCAGGTACCTGGTGCCACGAGCATCGAGCGCCACGAAGCCGGGATTGGCGCCGCCGGCCTTGGCCTTGACGACCTGCAGCGGCAGCTGCGGTGGCCCGACGGGGTCTGGACCCTGCGCGGCCTCCTCGGGCGTGAGGTCGCGGATGCCGATCCGGTTCGTGAACCACGTCGAGTCGGGGACCTCATCGAGCGCGTTGACGTCACCGGCAGGTCCGCGTGCGGGGCGATCGAACGTCTCGATCACCGGCGTGAACACCATCGCGTCGGCGAGGTAGAACCGGGGATAGAACGCCTTCTCGGTCGGCTCCACGATCGGCCGCCGGTCGTCGCTGGCCCACACGATCGGACGATCGGCGAACTTCGCTGGCGTTGCGTCGCGCATGCACGCGCCTTCCAGCACGCAGAGCAGGACGAATGGGACGCGCTTCATAGCTCGGTCTCTCGCTTCCGGAACGCATCGAGTACATCGGTCGAGAAGTAGACGTGGAGGCCATCGCCAAACGCAACGTCGACCCGCGCCTTGACCGCCGACTTCGAGTGGATGATGAACCCGCCGCCGTAGCCGACGTGCCAGTTGTCCGACAGTCCGCTGCCGAGCAAGGCCTCGTACGTCGCTGCGACCTTGCCGGTCTCGACGAACACATCGCCCGAGATGTTGGCGTGGATTGGATAGTGATATTCGATCGTAGCGACCGTCGCGAGCTTGTCGCGAAACTGGTCGGTGCGATAACCGCGCAACTGTCCTGCGCCACCGATCCGCGGCAGCTCGGTGAATGGGATGTCGTTGTTGCGGTCGCGCACGCCTTCGAGCGCGACGCGACCGACGAACACCCGACCGGGCCAGAACGGCGACAGGAAGTACGCCGCCTCGCCCCCGTAGTGGGCGTACTTCGCATCCTCGAGGATCGACCCGCCACCCGCGAACGCGCGCAGCACCGCGCCGTTGTGGGTGGGACCGGCGACATCTCGGGTGTCGAGCTCGGCGTCGACCGCGAGCTCGAGGTTGCGGAAGCCGTCGTCGAAGCCACGGAGCATCGAGGTGTCGTAGACGGTCTCGATCGACGGATCGCTCGCCGCCTCGGCTCCCGCGCCGAACGAACGGTCGTTGTAGATTGCCGAGGTGCCGATGCGAAATCGCGTGCCTTGGTTGCCAAGCACGACCCCGGTGGACAGTACGGTCAGGAACCGCTGTTGCGAGAACCGCGTGTGGGTGGCCATCTCGTTGCCGATGCCGGCAAACAACAGATTACTGTTCTCCTCGTAGCGAACGCGGGTGCGGACATACAGCGGCGAACCGCCGATATGCGGTAGCTCGAACTTGAACTGGTATTGCTGGGTGACCGCGCCACCGGTCTTCGCGCTGAGCGAGGCCTCCTCGCCGGCACCGAAGTAGTCCTTGAGGAACGCCTTCGCGCCGTAGGTGACGCCGAAGTCGGTCGCGTAGGACAGCGCTGGGTAGATGCCGAGCGTGCCCGCGTCGTTGACGAACACGTTCTTGATCTTGCTCACCAGCGCGTAACGCGCATCGAGATAGAGCAGCCCGCGAAAGGGTGCGAACACGACCCGGAACACGACACCGAGCCCGACGCCGACGCCACGCACGATCGAGCCACCACGGACGGAAGCCGCCTCCGGCGCGCGCTCGTAGTTGTGAGCGTCGCCATCGCGCGCCATCGCAGGTGGCGGCGGCGGCGGCGCGGGCGGGGGCTGTTCGACCTCCGGACTCGGTGGCACGACCGTCGTCGGGTCGGGGGGAGCGGGCGGGACTGCCGGCTCGACGGGTTGGGCGTGCGCGAGCGGCCCCGCGACAAGCAAGAATACGATGATCCGGCTACGCATGCGCAGCCGGCCCGTAGTGCAACCTGCGCACCGCGTCAGTTCGTGGCATCCCCGTATGATTAACCATATTTGCCCGAGCGTCGATGGGCGCACGGGCTCGCCGAGGGCCCGCGCTCGGGCCGCATCGTCAGGTACGTACGCACCCTGCGGTACCCAGCGCGTACCCGCGTGCCCACTGCGCTACCAGCTCGCGCTGCCCTACGGTGACCTCGAGGTTATCGCATGAGGAACGGAGTACTGGCCCTGGGATTGGCCGTCGCGCTGATCGCGTGTGTCGACGATGGCATGGACGATCTGGCGCCCGGCACCGACGAGCAGGAAGGCATGTCGCTGAACGGCATGTCGCTGAACGGTGTGTCGCTCGGTGGGTCGTTGCACGCGGTGTCACTCGACGGTGTGACGCGGGCAGGTGTGCCGCTCACCGGCGTCGCGCTCGATGGCAACCAGCTGACCGGGATGACGACGAACGGCCAGCGCTTCGTTGGCACAGCGATGGTCGGCACCAAGCTCACCGGCCGGACCAGCACCGGCGCGAGCACGGTGGTTGCGATCACCGCAGCGCAGCAGATCTCGACCGGCGTGTGGGCGTACGGTGTCACCGCCGGCGGGGCTCCGTTGTGTGGCAACGCCGCGACGCTTGCGATCCGGTCGCGGGAATGTGGGACTACCGGAGTGGCGTCGCCGGCGCGGGTGGCTGGCTCGATACCCCGCGCAGCTTCCGTTCGCATGTCGCGGACAGGGCGCGATCGCGAAGTGCGTCGAGATGGGCTACAAGCCGTGGGCGGCGGTCGGTGGCGTCGGGCTCAGGGCGCACCACACCGCGTGCGTTCGGATGGTTCGCGGCGACTACTGCGGCGACGGTCGAGCGTGGACGCAGGACGGCAACAAGATCAACGTCTACGACGCACTTGGTATCCAGCGCGACGAGGCGCCGTGGTCGATCGACGCCGAGTGGACGACCGCCGGCGCCACGTGCATCCGCAAGTCGCGCGCGTTCCTGCTCGTGCCGAGCTGCTTCCAGAACCTCGCGACGCTCCAGTGCGGCGACTTCTCGCGGGGCGCGTTGATCGTGAACGAGGTCCCGCTCCTCGACCTGTGACGCTGGGATCGGTCGAACTCGAGCTCACAACGCGCGGCTGAACCCGATGCTGCTCTGGAGCGTGAACGGCTGCGGATCGAAGTTGTGGACGTCGGTCTTGGTCAAGACGGCGCGTGTCCCGACAACTCGCGCGCCGACCTCGAGCGTGACACCGCGCCCGAGCGCCTGCGACCACACCACGCCGAGCCGGACCACTGGCGCGACGCTCGACCCGCCGTACGCGCCGCATCCGAAGCACCCCTCGCGCTTCGGGATGTCGACGCGTCCGTGATAGACGGCGAGCCCGCCCGCGAGCTCGAGCGCGAACGGTGTACCGAGCCGCGCGACGGCGAGCGCATCGAGCTGGCGAACGTCAAGTTCGTCAGCATCCGCCGGGTTGAGCAGCCACGTGTGCTCGAGCACGAGTCCGAACGCATTGTCCCCACGCAATCTCATGGCCTGGAGCGCGAAGCCGACGCCGCCATCACCCGCGCCGTCGAATCTCGACACGCCGGCGGCGCCCAGCCGCCACGCCGGCTCGGCATGTGCTGATCTCGCGACAATCAGGGTGATGAAGGTCGTCACGAGGATGCGCATGCACGCTCGGGTTGCAAGGCGCGGGCTCGCGCAACTGCCTGATCGCACGCGGCGCGGACGCGCCGACCCTGACACCGGTGTCGCGGAAATCAGTGAGTGTTCCGAGTGCGACGCCGGATCGGGCGCACTGGCCGTCCGCGACCACGCGTGAGGCGATCGCGTATCGTCGGGCATGCTCGAATTTGTCGACCTCGAAGCGGCTCGCGCCGCGCGTGGGGTTCGCATGGTCACGCCCGGTAACGTCGCGAGCCCGTGGTCGGAGGCCGCGAAGGGGTTGTTCCGCGTCGCCGGCATCCCGGTGCTCGTCAATCGGTTCGACCGCACCGACGACGCGCAGCAGGCGTGGACCCACGCGCGCAACGTGCCCGTGGTGTTCCATGGCGACGACCCGCCTCGCACGGTGTGGTCCCAGATCCTTGCGCTCGCGGTACGCCTCGGGCCGCCGGGCGCGCTGGTGCCCATCGAGCTCGATCGGCGGACGGCCATGATCGGCATGCTCCACGAGATCGCCGGTGAGGACGGCATGGGCTGGAACGCGCGGCTCACGATGATCCACGCTGGTCTCGAGAGCGAAGGCACGCGCGGGTTCTCGCTACCGATCGCGAAGTTCCTGGCCGCGAAGTACGGCTACACAGCCGGGCGCATGGACGTGGCACGCGCGCAGGTGATCACGACGCTCGTCGCGCTGGGTGCGCAGCTCGGCGAGCGCACGTACTTCGGGGACGACCAGCCGTCGGCGCTCGACGTCTACGTCGCGACGTTCCTGACCCCGCTGTGCGAGCTCGCGGAGGCCGATTGCCCGGCCCTCGGTGCGCCGGCGCGCGTCGGGTTTGCGGCGGCACGCGACGAGTTCGCGGCCCACGTGCCGGGGGTCCTGCACGCGCATCGAGCGCGGATGTTCGCGCGCCATCTCGCGTGGCCAATCACGCTGTAGCGGGTGCGTCAGAAGACCACCGTTGTGCCGCGGCGGTTCGTGCTTACGGTCGCTGGTCATGCGACCTGCCGAGCTGGGTGGTGCCGTGCGCCGCCTATTCCTGATGCTTCGCTCGCGGCCAGGGCTCCCTCGCGCGGGCGGCCTCGATCCGGCGGACGCGCGGCGGCTCGCCGATGCGGAGCGGGCGCTCGGTCTCACGCCACCGGGTTGTGCGTGGCTCGACGAGCGCACGGTGGATGACCTCGATCTCCCGCTGGTGTTCGCGACGATCGACCGCACCACGACGCCGACCGGGGCGCAGGCGCTGTGGCGCTGGCTGGTCGCGCCGGCCCACCAGCTCGACGTGCTCGCCGCGCGCGAGCAACACCTGGGGCGGTTCGCCGCGGAGCCCGCACTGAGTCTGATCGTGCGTCGCGATCTGCGCAAGACCGCCGTCGCGAGCAACGCGCCACACCTGCCGCGCCTGCTGTGGGAGCCCGCACCGCAACCGCTGCCGATCGCGTGGTTCGCGATCCTCGCATCGGCACTGGTCGCGGCCGCCGTGGTCGCGATCTGGTATCCGATCGTGGTGCTCGCGGTGCTCGTGCTGTTCGCGACCAACGTCGTGGTCGACGACTGGGCGAATCTGAAGCTGGCGCACCAGGCGCACGCGCTCGAGATCCTCGGCGAGGTGCTTGCCGACGCGCAACGCGTGAGCGCGCATCTCCCACCGACGCTGTGCGCGGGAGTCGCCGAAGATCTCGCGGCGGTCAGGCGCCTGCGCAAGCGGATCACCGTGCTCACGGTTCGTGATCCGCTCGAGATCTCCAGCATGCTCCGCGCCGGCTTCCTGGTCCGGCTGTTCGTGCTCCGCAACTGCATGACGACGCTCGAACGCGAGCGCGACCGCTTGCGCCGGCTGGTGCTGTGGCTGGGCGAGCTCGATGCGCTGGTGGCAGTCGCGACGCTACGCGCCGATCGCACAGACACTCGCGTGCCCGAGCTCGGCGTCGGCGCGCCTCGGATCGTCGCTCTCGATCTCGCGCACCCGGCGGTCCCTGACGCGATCGGCAACGACCTCGAGCTCGTCGGTCAGAGCCTGCTCGTCACTGGCAGCAACATGTCGGGCAAGTCGACGTTCCTCCGCACGATCGCGGTCAACGCGATCTGCGCGCAGTCGATCCATACGACGTTCGGGCGCTGGCGCGCCAGCATGTTCCGCGTGCGTGCCGTGATGCGCACGACCGACGACACCGCGGCCGGCGCGAGCAGGTACGCGGTAGAGGTCGCGGCGATCGGCGAGCTGGTCGCCGCGGTGTCCCGAGAGGAGGCAACGTTGCCGGCCCTGCTGGCGGT
>JBBJLY010000472.1:0-3397 GCA_037720695.1 Kofleriaceae bacterium
GCGATCGACGATCTCGTCCTCGAGCACGTCGGCCGAGCCCTGGTGATAAAGCCGCACACCGGCGACCTCGATGCAGATGCCCCAGACCTGGCCGCACGTGTACGCCTGCGCGGTCAGCCCCTCGACGTCCTCGCACGTCAGCTCGCCCGCGTACGGGATACCAAGCCCGAGCTGCAGCTTCGAGTGCACGCTGGGCACGAAGTGGAACTTGAATGGCCCGACCTCGTAGCTGCGCTTCGGCTCGACCACGACGGCCTGCGCGGCGAGCCCGTGCAGCGTCATCAGGTGCGCGAGCGAGCTCGAGCCGTACGCCTTGCAACCCGAGCGCGCGGCGATCGCGGGCACGTCGAGCGCGTGATCGAAGTGCGTGTGGCCGACCAGGATCGCATCCGCGCGGTCGACCCAGCGCGCGACTGCCTCCGGTGAGGATGGGACGACGCGCCGGGTGGCGACCGCCGCGAGCGATAGCCGGGTCACGTACGGATCGATCCACAGCACGGTGCCCTGGTACGCGAGGCGGAACCCGGCGGTGCCGATCCAGCTCAGCTCGAGCCCCGGCGGCAGCGGGGAGGACGCCGGCCACGCCAGCTGGCGCGCGGTCTCCTGATCGCTGGCCTCGCGGCGGCGCGCGCTCGCGAGATACGCGAGGCCCGCTCCGACGTGGCGGAGTGTTTCGCCGACCCGGCCGAGCACGGCGTCACTTTACCTCGCTCCCGACTCCCGCGGGTCCCGTCGCGGCGCTACAAAGGCCCCATGGCTTTCACACTTCCCGAGCTGCCCTGGGCGAAAGATGCTCTCGCACCGACGATCTCGGCCGAGACCATCGACTACCACTACGGCAAGCATCACAAGGCGTACGTCGACAACCTGAACAAGTTCGCCGCCGGCACCAAGTACGAGACGATGTCGCTCGAGGAGGTCGTCAAGGCGTCGCAGGGTCAGGCCAGCGAGAAGAAGATCTTCAACAACTCGGCGCAGGTCTGGAACCACACGTTCTTCTGGAACTCGCTGGCGCCGCAGGGCGGCGGGAACCCGAGCGGCGCGGTCGCCGGCGCGATCGACAAGGCGTTCGGCAGCTTCGCCGACTTCAAGACCAAGTTCTCGGAGGCCGCGGCCGGCCAGTTCGGCTCGGGCTGGGCGTGGCTGGTCAAGGGCGCCGATGGCGCGCTCGCGATCGAGACCACTGCCAACGCCGAGACGCCGTTCGCCGTCGGCAAGCAGTGCCTGGTGACGATCGACGTCTGGGAGCACGCGTACTACATCGACTATCGCAACGCGCGCCCGAAGTTCATCGAAGCCTGGTGGAACCTGGTCAACTGGGACTTCGCCAACAAGAACTTCGGCTAGTCAGGCGGTTGCGCGCGCCACGAACCGGCGGGCCCGCGCAGCCCAGCCGTGGATGCGCGGCATCCGCGGCACCGGCCTGGTCGCGACACGAGCGAGCAGCGCCAGCGCGACAGTCGTGAGCAGCGCGCGATGTCCGTCGGGATGACCGTCGGGCCCGGGCGGCGGCGCGAGCGACGCCCGGACGGCACGCAGCACGCGGCCACCCGGCGCCACGAGATCGCGGGTCGGGATGAGGCCGCTGCCGACCGCGCGCGGCTGGAGATCGTCGAGCGCGGCCTCGGCGGCAGTGACCTGCTCCGGCGTCGCGCGGGCGATCGCGCGAAGCAGCGCATCGGTCGCCGTGATGATCTCGTCGGTGGGATGGGTCGGCTTGCCCGTGCGGATGCCACAGCGCGGGCACGCCACCTCGCGAACGACGTTGTACGCGCACTGGCAGGTCGGGCAGTGGAGGTAGCTCACCGTCCCAGCCTCGGGGTACGCGCGCGCGGTGGCAAGTTTCCTGGCCGCCACGCCTGGTGTGCAGATCGTCGATCCGAGCCCCGCCGTGACCTCGCGGACGTGCGGGTGGCGGGGCTGCGTGCGGGCGCCGATCAAGTGCGCCGATCGACCGCCAGCGTCCGCGTCACCGGCCGTGGAAACTCCACGCGATGAATGACCGCGCGCTCGGGGCACACGAGCAGCACGCCGTCGACCGCGAATGCGACCTGGTACTCGAGCAGCTGACGGCGCGTCGCGGCGGTCGCGAGCTGCGGCGCCTGGTCGCCGGTCTTGACCTCGGCAACCAGGAGCTCTCCATCGAGCTCCACCAGGTAGTCCGCGCGGACCTCGGTCTCGTGCGGCTCGCCGTCGAGCAGCGGCGACCACCACGCTCGCGCCTGGCGCGCGACGATCGTGAATCCAGCACGCCGGAGCAGCCCCGCCGCCGAGTCCTCGCCCGCGATCGCCCGACCTGCCCGCCGCCGCGCCCGCCACGATCCACGTGCCGCGCGCATCCAGCGCGAGATCACGAGCGTGATCAGCGCGCCACCGAGCGCGACGGCCACGAGGACGAGCGATTCCCGACTCACGCACGCATCATCGCGCGCCGGTCTGACGGCTACTGGCCGTCACACGTCATGATCGCGCCGCACCTGCCGCCATCGATCCCGGTGCCATTGCACGACCGGCTCGCACATTCGTCGTCGTCGTTGCACGCCGCGCCATCAGCCTGCGGCGCGGCACACGTGCCGCTATCGCAGTACAGCCCGGTCGCGCAGTCGGAGTCGATGCACGCCTGGCCGGCGGTCGGCGCCGTCACGCACACGCCGTACGTGATCTCCTGGGTCTCGAAGTCGATCGATTCGCCGTCACAGAAGCCGGACGTGCAGTCGAAGTCCTCACCGCATTCGCCCGCGTTGGCGACCTTGGGCTCGAACGGGCTGTCACAGCCTTCGAAGGAATCTTGATCCGCGGACCGGTACTCCACGCACGAAGCGTCCGCGAGCCTGTCGTAGCAGGCGGCGAGGCGATCGCCGTGATAGATGACGCGGCCCTTCGCGATCGAGTCCTTCAGTGTGGTCACGATCAGGTTCGCGAAGCCACTGTAGAGCGCCTCGCACTCCGCGACCGTGTCCGCGCCGAACGTCTCGTCCATGAACTCCGTCGTCGTGCAGCAATCGAACAGCTGCGCGCAGACCAGGGACGCCACCTCGGTGGGCACATCGTCGACCGCGATGGTGCGGCCGCTATCTCCATCGTCACATGCACCGAGGACGAACACAGCTACGAGGGCGAGTTTCATCCCGCCAGTTGACCCGAAACCGCGCGCGCGTGGAAGCGAGACAACGCTGAGAGCGCACGCTGCCACGTGCTGCCGTCTGGTTGCGTCAGATCACGCGCCGCCGACGCCGCGTGATCAGCGCCGCGAACGCGAGCAGCGCGCCCCACAGGCCCGCACCACCAGCACTCGCGCACCCACCACCGAGCTCGCTGTCGCTGTCGTTCGACCGCGGCGGCCCGCCATCTGGCGAGGTGACCGCGAGGGCATCGAACACCACGCGCTCGTCCGCCT
>JBBJLY010000473.1:0-3388 GCA_037720695.1 Kofleriaceae bacterium
CGACGCAGAGGCGCTCGCCTGGCGCGGAGTCGATCGACCTGCGATCGAGGCGATCTGCGTCGAGCTCGGCCTCGAGCCCAACACGGTCCGGCTCGCGTCGGCTAGTTGACGACGATCGTGGTCTCGAGATCGGCGGCCGGGAACGTCAGCCCCTTCACGATGTCCTCGACGCAGGTCCGCGCCTTGACGTCGGTGATGCCTTCGACGGCGATCTTCGGCACGCCCTTCACGAGTGCGATCGTGATCTTGACGACCGTCGTCGGCGAGACACACGCGCGGAGCTCGGCTCGCTTCGCCTCGACGCTCGACCGCACCTTCGCAGATGGCGCGTCCAGCGTCCTCGCGTTGCGAGGCGTCGGCTCCGCCGTCGGCACGTCGCGTGTGATCACGGGCTCCGGGGGAGCCGGCGCCTTCGGGGCGAGCGGCGCCGTCGGCGGCGCCGGCGTGGACTCCGCGGCGGTGACGCGGTCCTGTTCGTTGCGTTGGCCACCGCGGTTCGTGCCCTTGTCCGCGCCGCCGCCGGTGGCCACCGGGGCCGCGGGCTCCGCCGTCACCCGCGTGCCGGCGCCCTGGCGCTCGGCATCGCGCCCGGCCGACGACGTTGCGTGATCGACCGGCTGGACTGGCTCCTGCCTCGCGAGCCGCCAGGCCTGCGAATCGTCGACGCGCGCGAGCCGACCCTCGACTGACCATCGGGCGTTGTTGTGATAGAGGTCGACGGTGATCGACCCATCCGAGCCGGGGTCGATCGTGTCGTCGCGAAACACCTCGTCGCCGACGACGAGCACCCGCGGCGTGGTGGTGCCACGCGTCGCGAACACCTTGCCGAGCACCTCGACGACACGCCCGGCAGGCTTCTCGACCTGGGCCGGTGGCTGCCTGTCCGCCTTGCTACAACCAGCACCCGACAGGAGTCCGAGCGCCACGACGATCGACCGCACCATCCGCAGAGTCTAATCGAACCAGTACCGAATGCCGAACGAGCCTTCGAGGTGGATGCCGGCACGATCCTCGTACTGGAAGAAGAAATCGACGACGAACGTCAGCTGGACGAAGATGTCGAGCGGAACATTGTTGAAGTCGAACGCGAGCCCGAACGGGACGCGTGCCCCGAGCGCGTAGCCATCGTCGTAGCGGTCGTTGCCGCGGTAGTCGTCGAAGTCCCAGATCCGGCCGCCGATGCCGACATAGAACGGCAGCTGGAACGTCGGGTTGGTGGTGACCACGAACGGGTGAAACAGGTAGTCGAGGTAGAGGTGGAGCCCGTCGCGCTCGTCGTAGTAGTAGCGATCGTAGATCACGCCGACCCCGAAGTTCAGTGCGCGATCGCTCGACAGGAAGTACTTGCCGTTGAACCCGGTCGGCGCGCCGAGCTCGAGCCCGACCCCGAACAGGCCGTTCGACGAGTAACGCTGGCCACCGAGCGTACGACGCCGGCGCTGGGCTTCGGCATCCGAAGACGCACCGAGCACCAACAACACGAGGACAAGCCAGGCAAGTCGTGACTGCATGCGACGATGCTATGCCGCGAATCGCGCGCATTCGATCGGGCGTGCAACAATATGGTGTGGTTCGTTTCCACACGCTGACCATCGGCTTGACGCTGGCAGCTGCCTGTGGCTCCGGCGCGGCGCCGAGCAACGTCCCGCCGCAGCCGCAGCATGCGAGCGATGCGGCGATGAACCCTGGCGAGCCGACCAAGCTCGCCTGCGGGACCGGCACGCTCGCGACGCCCGCACCTGCGCTCGATCCAACCTGGTCCTGCACCCGACCCGACGGCACGCGGCACGGTCCGTTCGTCACGCTGTTTCCCGACGGCACGATCGCGATCCGCGGCGCGTACGATCAGGGCCTGCTCGCCGGGCTGTGGGAGCGCCATCACCACGCGGGAGGGATCGCGGAGCGCGGCGCGTACGCGGGAGGACACAAGACGGGTCGCTGGCAGCAGATGAGCGCGAGCGGTGCGCTGCTCGGCGAATACGAGCTGGTCGCCGGCACCGGGACCGAGAAGCGGTGGTTCGATGACGGCGCGCGGTATGCCGAGATCGAGCTCGCCGCGAGCATCCGCGAGGGCGACACCCGGATGTTCGCGCGCGATGGCTCGGTCGCGATCGCGGCGCGCTACCGCGCGGGCAAGCTCGATGGTCCCCACACGTTCGGCACGCGCGGCACGATGCGGATGGAGGAGACGTTGACCGATGGCGTCCGCCACGGCGACCGCAAGATCTGGCTGGTCGGTGCGTTGCTCGCGGAGGAGAAGTTTGATCGCCGCGGCAGGCTCGATGGTCCGTACGTGTTGTGGCGGCGTCCAAAGGTCCCGCGCGCACGCGGCCAGTTCGTCCACGCGCTGCGCGAAGGTGCCTGGCTGTGGAACGATCGCGACGGCAACAAGGAGCGCGAAGGTAGCTACGCCGGCGGCAAGCGGGACGGGACGTGGACCGAGTATGTCGAGAACCGGCGCGTGTTCAGCGGCGCGTACAGCGCGGGCAAGCCGGACGGCGAGTTCGTGTACTGGGACAAGGGCGGCAACGAGCTCGGGCGGTTCTCGATCGCGGGCGGCACCGGCGTCATGCAGACGTTCCACCTCAACAAGAAGGCGTCGTCCAGGCAGCGCCTGGTGAAGGGCCAGGAGAACGGCAGCTACCAGGAGCTCACGCAGCGCGGGAACGTGGTGGTCGACGGGCGCTACACGAATGGTGTCAAGCACGGCCTGTGGAAGGAGCGCAGCCCGGCCGGTGTGCTCGAGCTCGAACAGGAATGGAAGCGAGGCAAGCTCGATGGCTTCGTGAAGAAATATGTCGACGGCAAGCTCGCGACCGAGGCGACCTACGCGTCCGGGATGGCATCTGGCACGTATGTCGAGTACCGCGCCGGCAAGCCTGCCGTGACGGGGCAGTTTGCCTCCGGTCGCAAGACCGGCACGTGGACCCACCGCGACCCGACCGGGACCGTCGCGCTGGTCGTGACCTACCGGGACGGCGTGCTCGACGGGCCGTGGCGGCAGGCCGGCGCCAGCGGCACGCTCGTGGGCCAGGTAGTCGCCGGACGCCGATCTGGCACGTGGACCCGCACGGATGCGGCGGGCGGCGTATCGAAGCTCACGTTCGGTCCACCTTGATCGGGTAAATAAACCGGCCGCGGATCCAAGAAATTCCCGAGCACTTGGAGTGCAACCCTTCGGCTCCTCGCGCGTTCTAGTCGTACAGAACGCCGTGAGTACCGCCGTGAACCGTGACGCCAAAACCCAGTCCGCTCTGATCGCCCTCGCCCGCACGCGCCGCATGCAGCGCGCGCTGGCGCATGCCTATCTGCATCGCGGTGCGCCGATGCCGACGTTACGCAGCTCGCTCGGGTACATGACGACCACCGCTTGCGTGACGGATGACGA
>JBBJLY010000051.1:0-38439 GCA_037720695.1 Kofleriaceae bacterium
TCAGCTCTTCGTCCGCCTTGTAAATCTCCTGATCGTAGCGAAGCACCTGTGCCTCGCGCAGGGCCACGGTCTCGGTGCCCGACGAATCAGCATTCGCGCCTTCGGCGCCGCCGGTACCGGGGTCCACCGCCGCCCGCTTCACGTAGAGGTCGGCGATCTCCTTGCGCTTGGCCGACAGGTCACGCGCAGCGCCGGCGAGGGCCTGCGTGCGGAGATCGTCGGCCATCGTGTACTTCGTGCGATACGTGTACTGGCCGGGCGCACCCGACGCACCTCCGCCCTTCAGGTTGACTTCGTCGTCGAGGACCTGCTCCTCGGTGATGCCGTACTTCTCTCGCTCTGCCTGAACACGATCCTCGCTGTCTTGCAGCATCGCGCTGAGCGTCCGCTGCGCCTGGGTGGTGAGCTCCTCCTTGATGGTGCTCGCCTCGCCCTCGACCATGATCAGCGCCGACTCGAGCGTCGCCTTGACCTGGTCCCCGAACGCGACGTCCGTCCGCTCGTCGGGCGAGCCGCCGGGATGCTCCTCGAGATAGTTGAAGCCTCGAACGAACTCGCCCGCCGCTGCTTCGCGCTTCTCCTTGATGATGATCTTGCGAAGGATCGAGGCCAAATAGTCGAGGTCGTCGTAGAGCTGCCAGCCATCGTGCGAGACGCTCTCGCCGGCAGGTTGCACGACCTCCTCCTCGTCGGGCTCCGGTTCCGGTTCCGCTTCCGCTTCCTGCCGCTGGATCAGCGGAGCCGCCCCGCCGCCCCGCTGCTGAACCACGTGCGCCAGCTCGTGGGCGAGCAAGCGCTCCCCATCGCCGCTGTCGGGTGCATAGCGACCCGCCCGGAACGCGATGTTCTCTCCCGTGGTGAACGCGACCGCATTCAGCCCGCGAGCCGATCGATCTGCCCCCGCATCCGCGTGCACGCGAACCGCGCCGAGGTCCTGCCCGAGTCCGGCCTCGAAGCGCGCGCGCACCCCCGCCTCGAGCGGCTGCCCGGCGCCGAGCTCGACCGCCGCCTTCGTGGCGGGCCCGTCCGCCTTCCGCTGTACCGACGGTGGCGACCGCCCGCTGCACTTGCACGTGGCGCCGCACGCGCATGGCGCGCGGCCCGTCACGAGCGCGTCGGCGACGCGGTCGGCCTCCGCCTCGAGGGGATCGTCGGGCCCGCCCACCGCCACACCACCGCCGCCGCGATAGAGGCGCTGGATGGTCTGGTTACCGAGGGCCGCCAGGCCGTCCGCTGCGCCGCCGCGCTCGGGCGCGTGAGCCGGCGGTGCCGCTTGCTTCAGGTCCATTCCCGCCTTGCTGACGCGCGTCGACTCGCTCATCGGCCCTCCGTGATCAGTTTATCAGCGAAGCGGGACTCCCCGACCGATCCGCAGCGCGACCTCGGTATCCACGCGCGGCTTCTCGGGTCCGCGCCTCGCCGCTACACCTGCACGTCGACCTACGCGAGCTCGCGCGTCGCTGCGTCGGAGGAGGTTCCCTAGCGTCCGCTCGCGGCTCGGGCTTGACCGTGAAAGAGTTCCAGGTAAAGTCAGGTCGCTCTGCGGGATTAACTCAGCGGTAGAGTGTCAGCTTCCCAAGCTGAACGTCGCCGGTTCGAATCCGGTATCCCGCTCGAAGATTCGAGAAGAATGCCTGGAGGTTGCAGCGGCCTTCGCTCTTAAGTGGTGTGACGTTGGGTTGACCTGATGGCCTCGTCGACGGACGCGTCAATGGGGTTGGCGTGAGGAGCACGCAAGCCTCGCGGATCCGGGGCGATCGGGGCGGCTGCACGTCACCGCACGGCGGCGATGGTGGTGAGAGGCGCGACCATGAGATCAAGAATCTGGTCCACCGACACGCGCGACGTCACCGCGGGCATCGACATCCCGGCAACACGATCGGTTTTCCGGTTCGGTGTCGAGTGCGGCGACGATGGTTGCGGCACGCCTGTGACGGTACACGGCAAGCGAGCAGTGCCACGGAAGCTCAAGACCGACCGGCGTTAATTCCCCTACCAAGTGAACGGGGTCAGTGACCTCGACTTCCGCACGCGGTGGATCGGTAGTCCTCGTTCCCCAAGGGAAGCGCATTCAATCCATGAGACAGATCCTCGCCATGTCGCAGGAAGGCCGGTTTACCGTGAGCAACGACCCCGACGAGAGCATTTCTGCTGCGCTGTCGATCGCGCTCGCAACCCAACATCGCGACGAGTGGCAGAGCGCTCTGGGGCCCGACGGTGACGGTTTGGAAATCCAAGGGGTCGGGATGATCGCACGCGCGTTCGCTACGGCGGATCTCCCGTTCCAGTTCCACGACGACGCGTCGGCGGATCCGGTGGCGAACGAGATCTGGTGGATCCGAAGCGAACGGTCTCGCGCTGACCCTCACGGAACGTGGGCCATCATTTCGGGCGACGAACTTCGCACGCTCGTTCAGGCTGGAAGCGAGCTGCGGCGGAAGCCGTGACTGTACAAATCCCTTACCGAGAGGACGCGGCGGGAGATCTCGCCTTCAGTACGTGGTGGGTCAGTAGGTCGTCGTACGCCGAGGGAAGTGCCTTTAATCCATGAGACGAATTCTTTCGATGTCGCCAGGGGGCCGGTTCGCCGTGACTGCAGACGCCGACGGCATCCTTTCAACCGCGCTCTCGATCGCACTCGCACCGCAGCACGGCGACGCGTGGCAAAGCGCTCTCGCCCCGGATGGGAACGGTCTGGAGGTCGAAGGCATCGGGATGATCGCGCGCGCGTTCTCACGGGAGGAACTTCCACTCCAGTTTCAATACGACGAGTCGGTGGACCCCGTGGCGAACGAAATCTGGTGGATCCAAAGCGAATTTACGTCTGCTCACCCGACGGGCACGTGGGCGATCATCTCCGGGGACGAGCTCCGCGCGCTTGTCCAAGCAGGAAGCGAGATGCGACAGAGCCGCCCGTGAGCTCGGGTTCGCGGTGGACAGCTCCCCGTATCCACGGGCGGAGCGCGTACACGGTGCTGGGCTTCGCCGGCTACATCGTGGCTGCGCTCCTGCTCGGTGCGGTCGGCGTCCTGCATGGGATCTCGCTGGCAGAGCGGCTCGTGATCCAGCTCGTGCCGCCGCTGTCGCTCATCCTCGTGGTGACAATCACTCGTCGTCGGCGAGGTAAAGAACGCATCGTCTTCTACCAAGTCACGTCGACGGCCGTGCTCTCGTCGATCGCCTGCGCGCTCGTGGGCGGTCTGAGCGTCGGTCGCGTCGCGGACCACGTGGTGACAGGCATCTCGGTGTTCCTCGTGTTCGGTCGTCTCGGCTGCTTTCGCGTCGCGTGCTGTTATGGACAACACGCCCGATGGGGCGTTCGCTACGACGAGCGGCACGTGGCGCAGGGACTCGCGGCACGTTTTGCGGGGCGCACGTTGCTCCCCGTTCAACTCTTCGAATCCGCCGCGAGCGCTGCTCTCGCCGTTATCTGCACCCTGCAGCTCGGGGACGTACCCGGTACAGCGACATCCACGTTCACGCTCGGCTATGCCGCCGTGCGCTTCGGGCTCGAGCTCTTTCGAGGCGACGCCGCACGGCCATTGCTCCTCGGCCTGAGCGAAGCGCAGTGGTTTGCTGTCGGCAGCGCGGTCGTGGTTGCCGCGATCACGCCTTCTCTCGTGGCCGTCGTAGCCAGCGGTGGGCTCGTCGTTGCCGCGGTCGCTGTCTCAATTCGACGCCACCGACCGCTCGCCCGAGTCCATTCACCTCAGCACGTCGGGGAAATCGACCATGCGGTGGTGGGCTTGATCCACTGTGCGCCAGGAGAAGCCTGGTCGAAGAGGAAGGAGGTAGCAGCCTGAAACTTCGGTTTGTGACCCGGGGTGAAAATCCCACCGGCGACGACGGAGACCGCCACGCCGGAAGCGAGTCTTGCGCGATCGTAAAGAAGTACACGGGCGACCGTGATCGCGAAGCGTGGACAGCGAATGTGCGGGCCGCGAGGTTGGATCCCGAAAGAAGCACATCGTGGGAGCCGAGGCGTCAGTGGACGTCGAAGGCGACAAGGATGCTCGATGCGCGACCGGCTAGGCCGAGCGCCGCGGTCTCAAAGCACCCACCCACCGGGATCGCAGTACGAGGCACGTACGTAAGGGTTGCCCAGGAACCTGGGATGGAGTCTCGACGTCCTGTCGCAAGACAGAACGATATGGCAAGGGCAACCGAACCAGTCGGGCGTCGAGAGGTCGGAGCGCGCAGTACGAGCAATGACGTGGGGGAACTCGCTCCAGGGGACCCCGCCGAGCAAAGGAGCGCGCCGAGGAAACAACTCGTTGGAGGGAAAAGATGACCGAGTCACCGAATTCGCAGGACATCTCAACCAAGCTCGAACGAATAGCGAAACAGGCGAAGGAGATCCGAGACGCTGGCCTTCAAACGCTGGCGCACTACATCGACGTGGACTGGTTACGCGAGGCCTACCGGCGTACCCGGAAGGACGGCGCACGTGGTGTCGATGGACAGAGCGCGGAGCAGTACGCGGAGCAACTGGAGGGCAACCTCCAGTCGCTTCTCGATCGCGCGAAGTCCGGTCGATACCGGGCGCCGCCGGTGCGACGGGTGCACATCCCGAAGGGCGATGGGACGGAAACGCGTCCCATCGGTATTCCGACCTTCGAGGACAAGGTTCTGCAACGGGCGGTGGCGATGGTGATCGGGGAGGTCTACGAGCAGTCGTTTTACGATTTCTCGTACGGCTTTCGTCCCGGTCGCTCCGCTCACCAAATGCTGCAAGCGATCTGGAACACGTCGGTGCATAGGGCGGGCGGTTGGATCGTCGAGGTCGATATCAGGAAGTTCTTCGACACCGTCGATCATGCTCACCTACGGAACATTCTTCGCCGACGGATACGTGACCGAGTGTTGTTGCGCTTGATCGGAAAGTGGCTGAACGCAGGGGTGCTTGAGGGATCGACCCTCTCGTACCCGGAGGAAGGAACGCCTCAGGGAGGGGTAATCTCGCCTCTCCTGGCGAACATCTACCTGCACGAGGTACTCGACGAGTGGTTCGTCCGGGATGTGCAGCCGGCGCTCAAAGGCCGTGCGGCACTGTTCCGGTTCGCGGACGACTTCGCCGTGATCTTCGAACACAGGCAAGATGCGGAGCGATTCCTTGCGGTCCTACCGAAGCGACTCGGTGCGTACGGCCTGACACTGCATCCCGACAAGACCCGACTGGTTCCGTTCCAAAGGCCCGACCGAGTCCGCGAGGATGAGGATCGTCCCGGAACGTTTGACCTGCTCGGGTTCACCCACTACTGGGGCTTGTCTCGTCGAGGCAAGTGGATCGTGATGCGGTGTACGGCCAAGGATCGATTCAGTCGCGCGCTACGCCGATTTCGCGAGTGGTGTCGTTTGCACCGCCACGACCCGCTGAAGGCGCAGCACCTCGCGTTGGTGAGAAAGTTGAACGGGCACTACGCCTACTACGGCATCACGTCGAACTTCGACGTGATAGCCAGGCTCTTCTACGAGATCCCGCGCGTGTGGCGGAAGGCGCTCGCCCGCCGATCGCAGCAGCGGTTCTCGTGGCCGAAGATGAACCGGCTCCTTGAGCGTTTCCCGCTCCCGGCGCCGCGCATCGTTCACCAATACGGCACGTAGCGATGTTCCTCGAAGAGCCGGATGCAGGAATTCTGCACGTCCGGATCTGTGGGGGCCCGGCGGGGAAACTCGCCGGGCTACCCGACCCCGTGTACGACCTTCAACGCAGGAAAGAATCTTGAATCCCGAGCTTGCTGACAATGCCATGCGGCGTGTCCTCGCCCTCGATGTGCTCGACCTTGACCCCGGCGCTGCGGATCCAAATGTCTCGCGAAGTGATCCTGTACGACGCCGTCACGCAGAGACAGGCAGACGAACCGGCCATCCTTGGGATCGTATTCGACGTGGTAAACGCGAGCCGGTACGCGTTCGGAGAGGTCGCCGTAGGTTTGCCCATCCGCCCACAAGGGGTGCTCGCTTACGAGAGCGCCTCTCGCCGTGTCTTCTATCGTCCTCGGGAGGTCGCTCTCGCAGAGCGTGGCTCGTACCTGGTCCGCCGTCATTCCTTCGACGAGCGAGACAGCTCGGACTCGCGTTGGTCGAAAGGGTAGCCTTGCTTGGAGAGCAGCATCATGGCCCGGAACCTCGATTCCGACTTCCGCGCAGAGCTGAATTGGATCCTCACTGGTCCTCGCCCACTCGCTGTCGTCCCAACGGCTCACGCGAAGGTCGTCGCGATTCAGATCCAGGTGAGCGACGTCAATGCCGGCAATGCGGAGAGCGTCAGCCCCATCGAGGTCGCCGGTCGGTGAGGGCTCCATATAGAACGCGGCTGTCCACGCGGCATTGGTCCGGAACTCGAACTGAGCAAGGTCGTAAACGTCCTGCAACGATCGCAGCACACCTTCGATCTTCTCGACAGGAGCGTTGGTCAGTAGGCCCACGACGGATTCATACGGGCGTCACGTCGCTACCCGGGGGTGGGGCTGCGTGTCTATTGATGGCCGCTCGAGTCGTAGCGTTCCGATGGAGTGGATGGGTCGGCCGGATAGTTGTGGCGCGATGCCTCCACATGGCCGCGACTGGAACCAGGGCGCGAACGACTCGGGATCCTCTCACAGCACCGAAGCTTCGGCCCGCTCGGCCAAGATACGTCCCTCGAGCGACCGTACCTCGTAGTTCAACAAGCGCAGGAAGCTCAAGCCGAGGAGTCCGTCGATGCCCCAACCTGGAGGGAGGTCCTGAGCGTAGACGCGAAAGGCTTGCTCCACCATGCCAAGACATTCGAGCTGTTTCACACGCAGCATGTAGCCGTGCTCGCGCGCTGCGATCGAACGGGTGCTCGCGACCTGCTCTCCGTGTTGGCGGGCGCTGTAGCCAGCTCGTCGAGTACGTCCGGTGCGATGATTGTCGGGCCGGCGCCAGTGTCAACGACGAGTCGTAACTCGCGTTCCTGACCCTGCGCGCCCCACACGCGCGCGTGAACGATGATGAGCTCGCTCTCGGGATCGAAGGTCGTCACTGTCATTGACGGGCATGCCACAGGGGATCGATGTCCCCCTGGATGAGCTTCCCCGTCCAGAAGCACCCCACCGAATGGCGGTTCGTCGCGTGCAGCTCTTTCATCGTGGGCGTCGCTGCCTTGCGCGCCGCGAACGTCGCAATGACCTCGGCCCTGGTGAAAGCGAAGTCGGTCCTGTTGACCCACGCAATGTCAGCGAGGGCGACCCACTGGTTGGGATAACGCGCGCAGATCTCGATCCACGTAAGATGCTCGACGGGTGCGGCAGCTTGGCTCGTGACCATGGTGGAAGCCTCCGCCAGCCACGAAGTTTGTCAAGTTTCGAGCGGCTCGCCGCATCAAGAGCGAGCGTTGATCTTGTTGCCGCCCACGTGCGCGATCCCGGCGGCTTTCTCGAGAGGTCGCCGCCCGCATCCCTGCCCACCAGCCGCGCCCCGCTAGCCTTCACATGGAGGGCCCCCGAGAGCACGTCCCGTCGATGCGATCGGAGAGCTTACGTGACCGGCGGCGGCGGACGCGATTTGGAGGGATCAGACCCTGGTGCGATGTTCGAGCCATGAACGTCGACCGCCTGATCGAGCGGCTACTGAAGATCGAGTCGCTTCATTCGGGGGCGACCACGGCCGGTGAGAAGGTCGCGGCCGAAGAGGCGCTGACGCGGATCCTGGCGCGCATCGAGCAGCTGAACGACGAGCCCGAGGAGTTTCGATTCACGCTCACGAGTCGTTGGTCGCAACAGCTCTTCATCGCCCTCGCACGGCGCTACAAGCTCGAGCCGTTTCGCCGCCGCCGGCAGCACGCGACGACGGTCATGCTTCGGGCGAAGCGCCGATTTCTCGACGAGACGTTTCTCCCGCAGTTCACCGCGCTCCACGATGAGCTGACCAAGCATCTCGACGAGGTCGCCAGCAAGATCATCGAGGCCGCCGTGCACCGCGATCTGACCGATGCGCCCGAGGTCGCGGAGCCGAAGCAGCTATCGATGTCGATCGGCGGATAGTCGAGGACGGCCCGCTCAGTTGACCACGGCTTCGAGCCGCGCGAGCTGGACGTCGCGATCGTCGATGTAGCGGTCGAGCTCGTCGAACAACAGCAGGTCGTGCTCGCGCGCGCCGCGAACGACTTCCAGCCGGATCGCGCGAGACCACGGATCATCCCAGCCCGGGGCGGGACCGACGACCGCGAAGAGGCCGAGCGACAGGTCGAACGCTTCCTTCATCAGGTGGTGGATCGTCGGCTCGTCGTGGTGGTGCCACGGCGCCGGAAACATCTGGTCGATGGAGCCCCGCAGAAGGCGAACGCCGCCATGCAGCTTGCCGTACTCGTGCATGGTGAACAGCGCCTTCGCATCGGCCTCGAGCCTCGCCGCGAGCTTGTCGCGCTGGCCCTTGGCAAGATAGCCGCGCAGCTGCTTGTCCTCGGCGAGTGGCCGGCTGATCCCGCACGATCCCTGGATCAGCAGCGCGGTCGTGATCTTCAGCGTGCGGCCCGAGCTGTTCACGCGCACCGACTTCTGGGGCGGGCCCAGCTCCGCGAGCCGCCGGTCTCCAGGCTCGATGGCGAGGGCGCGGAGGGTGCCCCGGATGTCGACGCCGCAGAGCATGTCGAAGCGCTCGAGCAGCGTCCCGAGCGGCGAGAGCTCGTCGCCGATCAGCGTGGTCAGCTCGCGGTCGGCGACATCGACCAGCACGACCGCCTCGGGGGACCGCGCCGGGAAGGCATGCACGATCACCCGGCGGAGCGCGGCGAGCTCGTCGGCATGCGCCGCGCGGCGGCGTTCGTAAGATTGCCGGGCAGCCGAGATCTCGTCGGGGCTGGAACGCGGGTAGCGCGGCGTGCGCGCGATCGCGTCACGTACGGCGTTGCGCGCCATCTCGAGCTCGGCGGCGCCGGGCACGACTGACCACCTCCCATCGGCATCGAGGGCGACGGCCGCCCCGGTGCGCCGGAAGGTGGTGGGGCCGGCGGTCAGCCGGTGCCACTTCGTGCGCGCGGAGACGAAGGCGACGACGTCCGCGGGAGCCATCGGCCCCTCATGCGCATCGAGGACCGCGAGGGCGATGCGTTGCGCCGACCACGCGTTGAGGTTCGTGTGGTCCTTCCATGCTGCGTCGAGCTCCTTGATGCTCAGCCGCTGCGTTACCGGCGGCCGCGGCGGCGGTGGCGCTGGCTCCTTGCGTGCGACCCGAGGCGGGCGCAGGCCGAGCCGGAACACCCACATGTCGAGCTCGCGATCGTGAGGATCGAGCGCGTACAGGTCGCCGTCGCGGTAGACCGGCGGCCGGGCAGGCCGACACCGCCGGAGCGAGAAGTAGGCGTCATCGACGTGCTCGACCACGCCGGCTGCCGCGAGCTCGTCGGCCACCTGGGCGAGCGTCATCGGATGGCCGTGCTGCAGCAGCGTCACGATCAGGAGCGCGTAGGTGTTCGCCTCGGGATGCGCTCGCACGGCGGCGAGCGATGGGACCGCGATTCCCAGCCGCTTGCAGTAGCTGTTGGCTGGGGGAACCATCGCGCGCCTTGTAGCAGAGCCGTGGGTCTCGATCGAGTCCGCACCGCAAGCAACCCTGAACCGCCATGCGGGTCCCCTGCGCTCCTCGCGCGCCGGCGCCGATGCTGCCGTCCGGCGCGGTCGCGAGAGCTTGGAGTCACTCGGATGGATCGCACGCTGTCGCCGGGCCAAGCGATGCCGAGAGCGGAGGCCAGCCGGCGCTCGCCGCATCGTCGACCGGGTAGGCTGCGCCGGACAGCGTCTGCCACGGTCCGCACTGGCGGCACGTCGGATCCTCGTTGGTCAGGCACAACCGCACGGCAACTGGTGCATATGCGTCACCGGCCCATGCATAGCGAGCCTCGCGCACGGCGTTCATGTCCTGCTCGACTGCGACGAAGGTGCGGTCGCGGACCAACCGCGGCGAGACGCCGCTGGCACCGGCGGTCCCGACCGGCTGGCACGTTGCGCGTCGACGATCGTGTAGATGCAGTTCCCGGAGCCAGCGCACAGGCCCTGGGCGGTGACTCCAGTGCTCGGGTCGGCCGTCGCCGTCGTGGTCGGATGCGGTGCCGCGCTCGATAGTGCCGAGGGCCGCGACTCGCAGGTCCGGCGGTCGCCGGCACGCAGGGGCCCTGCGATCGCGGCGCGGCTTGTCCGACGGCATACGTTTGCTTCCACCCGCGCAGGACGAGACAGCTTAGTGGATCGCTGGATCGTAGAGCCTGGTCAGCCACGCGGGCGGCTCGTGACCTTCGGTAAGGAGGTCTGCCTTGCTTCGCCACAAACCCAGGATGTATGCGTCCTCTTCCAGGTTACCCGCCTTGTCGTAAGTGACCCAGTGCGACTTCGCGACGCCCCACATCCAGTGAGGCAGCTTGGCATGCGTGTGCTTATCGTTCTTCACCAGGACAAGCTTCTTCTCGCGCTTCTCGAGGTGCCAGAACTGCGTCCCGCCGTGGCCCGTGGCGGCCGTGCACTTCACACCGAGCTCGCGTGCGATCTCCTTCGCGATCCCGTCGACCGAGCTCGCGCCGAGGTTCATGCGCCCGAAATACCGCTTCACCGGTGGGGGGTTGCGTCCCGAACCATACGTTGCGGACTCGCCACCCGCGTAACAGCCCCAGATCATCCAGGCGGCGTCGGACCTGAATTTACGCTGCAGCCGCATGCGCGTCCACCAGCTCAACACCGAGGAGAATAGACCGGCGCAGAGCGCGAGCTCGCTCTTGATCGAGAGCTCTCCGATCGCCTTATCATCCAGGATGCGCTGACCACTCCAGGTTAGCTGCGCGAGGTGGTCCATTTTATCCGCGATGAGCTCCACCCACGCGGTGTGGTTGTAGTCTAAGGACAGCGAGAGCCGCGTGGCATCACCGTGGCAGCACAGGTGAACCTCGCGAATGGGCAGCTTCGCGGCGAGGATCGTGTCGAGGATGATGTCCTTGGTCCACGCCTGGACGACCCGGACATCGTCGGTCGGGAACAGTCTGCGCAATGACTTTGCAAGCGTCTCCGCCGCTAGCTTGAAGCGACTGTCGTGGTCGGTGCCGTCCGGCCACTTCGGAAGTGGCTGTGATTGGCTACCGGAGAAGCCATAGAACACGTAACAGGCGCTCGTCGCTGCGCCCTCCGCATACCGACGTGGTCTGCGCGGGCGCTGCGCGGCCGACGAGCGCTCGTCGGAGCGGTGCTCGAGCTGGAAGTAGTCCGACCCCGTCCGCTCCCTCAGATTCTCCCGATCCCACCTACCCATCGGCGGAACGCTATCACGGCTATCGAGGAGCGTGCTAGTGGGCGACTCCATCGCACGCGGCGGATCGCCGAAGGAGCCAGTCCACTGCACGGAGCACCAGGGTCTGAAAAATGGGACATGGTGGTGCGTTGACATCAAGCGCGGCCACTCCTAGTGTCAAACGCGGGTGGGGTATCGCCGTTTGCGGGAGTCGTTGTCGGTGGAACTCGCGAGTGCGACGAGCAATCGGATCAATCACGTCCTCGGTCCAGCCCTCGCCGACGAGCTCGAGGACATCTCCAGCATCGCGCGCACGGTGATGCAGGTCGCGCCCGGTGCGCTGCAAGGGGCAGCGAAGGGGTTTCTCGTCGCGGGACCGGCCGGTGCGGCGGTCGGTGCCCTCGGCGGAGGGCTCGCCAGCTCCGGTGTGCTGGGAGGCGGGGCGCCGGCGAAGACCGCGCCACAGCAACCGGTACAAGCCGTCGCGAATCCAGCGGCACTGCAGCTGTTGCTCACGCTGCTCCGTCCCGAGATCGTCGAGGCGTTGATCGCGATGGTGCTCGGGCGCAATGGCGCGCGTGGCGTCGAGATCGCAGGCCAGGCGGTGCCGACGGCAGCGGTGACGAATCTGATCCAGTCGCTCGCCGAGGCGGCATCTGCGACTCACCATGCATCGCGGCCGCACGTCGGCGTGCCTCGCTACCTGGCGGATGCGCGTGGACGAGGCGAGGACATCAGCTCGCCGGAGGTCCGCGCACGCAGCATGCTCGGGCTGATCCACGAGGCGTGGGAAGACGACCTCGACGACCAGCTCGAGGAAGAGCTCGACGACGAGCTCGACGAGGACATCGACGAGGCGCTCGATGCCGAAGACATCTATCCGGGAGAGCTCGAGCGATGAGTAGTGTCGATTTCGCGCAACTGTTTCAGCTGATGCAGCAGAACCCGGATGCGGGTCGCCAGCTCATGACGGAGACGCTGCGCGCACGCGCGGGCGACGATCCGCGCATGGCCATGATGCTCGACTACATGAAGCAGAGCGAGGCACCTGCGAGTGAGCCCGTGCGCGATCCTGGTCGAGCGCAGCGAATCCGCGCCACCATCCAGGAGATGCGCGAGGAGCTGGTCGAGCTCCATCAACGCAATGAAGATCTCGCCGACGCGCTCGGCGCGTGCCCGGTCTGCTGGGGCAGGGTCCGGCACTGCGAAGAGTGTCGAGGCCGCGGCCGCCCGGGGTGGCAGAAGCCAGACCCCCAACTGTTCGACGAGCTTGTCGCACCTGCGATCACCAAACGAGGAGAACCGTGATGCCACTGCATGCTGAGGATGTGTACGAGGATCTGGACGAGGCCGACGACGAAGACATCGAGGACGCCCTCGGCGAAGACGACTACTCCGAACGGCGTCGCCGCCGTGGTCGTGGTGGGCGCGGTCGGGCGAAGGGCGGTGGCTACAACAAGCCGCGCATCGAGAAGTCGTTCGCGACCCAGGCTCAGCTCCAGCAGGTGAGCGAGCGTATCGCGGCGGATGTCCGCGCGCTCGACGCGAACGTGAAGTCGCTCGAGGTCACGGCGCGCCGGGGCCAGGGCAACATGAACCAGAGCATGCAGATGATGATGCTGCTGCCGATGCTCTCGAAGAAGACCATCAAGGCGTCGGAGCTCCAGAACAAGGGCGACACCAAGGTCGTGATCGACGACGGTGACGTCATGACCATGATGCTGCCGATGATGATGATGATGGGGGCGGGCAACTCGGGTACCGCGACCAACGGTCAGAACGGCGGCATGGATCCGATGATGATGATGATGATGGTCATGATCATGACTGACAGCAGCAGGAAGGCGTCGGCCTAGCCATGAACTTCATGAACTTCCTCCTCACACGGACCCTCGTCGAGAACAAGACAGGTGACACCAACCGTGCAAACCAGCTCGGCATGATGACGAGCTTCATGCCCGGGCCGTGGGGCTTGATGATGGGTGCGATGCTCGCGAACCGCGAGGAAGCGGCGACGACCAAGGGCAGCCTCGATGCGGAAGCGGCAGCCAAGGCGGCTGGGGCCGCGGCGACCGAGGCCAAGGCCGCGGCGGAGCGCGCCGACAAGGCCGTGAAGGATGCCACGGCGAAGATCTCGGATAGCCGCTCCTGCCCGGACGCGGCGATCGCGGCGCTCACGGCAGCGAGGGCTGCCGCCGATGCTGCGGCGCATGCCGCGGCTTCTACCGAGGCGTTGGCGTATGCGACCGCTCATCTCGCGGCGCACGCGGCGGCGGCGCACGCAGCGGCGGATGACAAGGCGCGGGCCGCCGCGACCGCTGCGGCGAACGTGAGCTCGAACGCCGCCACGAGTGCGCTGGGCACGGCCAAGCTCGCTGCGCAGACGGCGGTCGACGCAGTGGCGGCGGCGGCAGCGGCGTCAAGACTCTAGCGGTAGGGGGCCCCCGTGGATCCGTCACTGTGGGCCGAGCTCGAAGGTCCTCGCGATGACATCGTCGCGGCGCTGATTCGCATCGCGCCCGGGGCGACGCCACCGGAGCACATCCGGATCGTCACGCAGATCGACGACATCGCCACGATCCGCGTGCGCCGCGGCGACCTGCTCGCACTGCGCGAGCATCCGTCGGTCGTGAGCGTCAAGGCGCCGCGGCCGATGGTCCCCGAGCGTCCCACCGACGAGCCGCGTGGTCGGCCGCGTCGTCAACCCCGGCGCTCGCTCGGCAAAGGTCAGCCGACCGGGCGCGGCGTGGTGATCGGGGTCGTCGATTGGGGCGTCGACTTCACGCACCCCAACCTGGTCGCCCGCGATGGCAGGACGCGGCTGCTCGCGCTGTGGGACCAGCGCGCACGCGGCCCTTCGCCGCGGCCGTATGGCTACGGCACCGTGCACACGCGTCGCGCGATCGACCGGGCGCTGGCGAGCGATGACCCCTTCGCGAAGCTCGACTATGATCCGCTCGAGGTCGACGACGATCACGGGACCCACGGCGCGCATGTCGTCGACATCGCGGCCGGCGTACCTCGTGTTGGCCCGGGTGGCGTCGCGCCGGGCGCCGAGATCGTGTTCGTCCACCTCGCGGATCTGGTGTGGGGGCCGCGCCACATCGCGAGCTCGGTCTGTCTGCTCGAGGCGATCGAGTTCATCGCACGCGTCGCTGGCGAGCGGCCCTGGGTGATCAACCTGAGCCTTGGAAGTCACACCGGGCCTCACGATGGCTCGACCCTCGTCGAGCAGGCGCTCGACGCCATGGTCACCAGCGGCCCGGGCCGCGTCATCGTGCAGAGCTGCGGTAACTACGGCCAGCGACCGGTCCACACCGCGGGCCGGCTCGCACCCGGACAGTGCCGGCGCCTGCCGTGGCACGTCGACACCAGCGACCGCACACCGAACGAGATCGAGCTGTGGTACGCGGGCGGCGATGCGATCGCGATGAACCTCGTCGCGCCGGACGGCCGCACGATCGCGCGCGCGCTTCCGGATAGCCACGGCCCGATCATCGACGGCACCAAGCAGATCGGTCGGTTCGCGCATCGCCGCAGCGATCCGAACAACGGCGATAACCAGGCGCTGCTGGTCGTCGACCCGGCGCTCGCACCGCCCGGTCCGTGGCAGGTCGAGCTCGAAGCGCTCGCGGTCGCCGACGGCCAGTATCACGTGTGGATCGAGCGAGATGAGTCCACCCGCGGCAGCCAGTCGCGACTCGCCAGCAAGGACTTCGTCGCGACGACGACGACCGGCACGATCTCCAACGGTCACCACACGATCAGCGTCGGCGCGTATGACGAGAGGCGGCGCGAGCGCGCGTGGTTCTCGAGCGTGGGGCCGACGCGTGATGGCCGCGACAAGCCAGATCTGCTCGCGAACGGGGTCGCGATCGTCGCCGCTCGCAGTGATGCCGGCGACGACGACCTGCTCACGGAGAAGTCGGGGACGAGCATGGCGTCGCCGCACGTCACCGGTGCCGTCGCGCTCCTCTACGAAGCGGCAGGGCGGCCGCTGCACGCGGACGAGGTCAAGCAGATCCTCGTCGACAGCGGGCGGCGCATCGGCGAGGGGCCGCCGCTGCTCGACATCAAGGCCGCGGTCGAGCGGGCGCGCGGCAGTGCTGCGCAGACGACCCATCCGGCGAAGCTGTTCGATGCGTTCGCGCGACCATCGCGTGCGCTTCACCTCGCCGTGCCGGAGGTCGAGCTGTCGCCGGGCCCGGAGAGCTGCCGCACGCACCGATCGAGACTGGCGACTGGCTGATCGAGCGCGTGCTCGGCGAAGGTCGCCTGGCATCGCTCGAAGTGATCACCGACGCCACGCAGGCTCGCGCGGCGAAGGCACGGCCTGACCGGGTCGTCGTGCGCCCGCGCAAGCAGTCCTCGACCCGGCGCTTCACACCGGCCGGGGCAGGCTTGTTCGCCCGACGCGCCAATCCAGCGGTGGTGGCGATCGGCGCAGCGAGGCGCGCGGTCAAGGGCAAGCCGACGAAGCGCACGTCACGGACCGAGGCGATCGGCGGGTTCCTCGACACCCCACAGCCGGGCAAGATCGGTGTGAACCGGGCCGGGCTGTTCCTGCGGGTCGGCTACGACGTGATGTACGTCGCCGGGGTCAGCAGGGCCGAACAGGTGTTCGCGATGTTCCTGTCGGGGCTGGTTGGCAAGGAGTACAAGCCGCTGCTCGCCGAGGAGATGCGGAAGGCGCTCGAACTCAGGCTCGAGGGTCCCGAGGATCCGAACGGCCCTGCAAAGGAAGGCGAGGTGGTCGGCCCCAACGGGCAGGCAGATCTCGGCACGACCGACGCCCTGATCGGCCTCAAGCTCGTCCGCTGGCTGCGTGACACGAGGAAGATCGCGCTCGATCCGAAGCGGTTCGACGACGTCCTGTGGAAGCGGCTGGAGCATGCCGTCGCCGTCGAGGATGCATGGCTCGAGGTGTTCAACCACACGACGGCCGCGGGCAAGTTCGGCAATTCCTGGGACTTTTCGATCTTGCCGCACGCGAAGCGGTTCGCCTGGGTCAAACAGCCGATGTTCACGGCGATCGCGTGGGGGCTCGGCCCGGTCGTCGAGCGTGCACGGCTCGGGTACCTGGCGTTCGAGGCGAAGCCGCAGGCAAAGGTCGGCGACCCGGCGTTCGACGATCGGGTGAAGGCGATCGAGGACTTGTGGTCGCGCTTCAACGAGGGCGCCGAACCGCTGGACGCGATCCGGGTCGACGCCGCGCTCAGATCTCACCCGGGGTACAAATACTTGTTTCCCCGCGCCAAGGCCGCAGACGCGGACCCCGCGCGTCTCCGCTTCATCGAGGTCTGCCTCGCGCTCGAACCAGCCCTCGCGAAGACGGCGAAGGACGAGAAGACCGGACACGCGTCACGCAAGAAGCTCCTCGATCGCTTCGCCGAGGACTTCAAGATCATGCTCGACCTCAACACCATGGCGAATGCCAACGGTGAAGATGTCCTGCACGACCAGGTCTCGCAGGCGAACGCGAATCCGTTTCCCTGCAGCCTCGCGGTGTCGCCGCAGGACGACGCGTTGCCAGCCGGCGGCGACATGGCCGCCGAGATGAGCGTCACCGCCGATCACTGGATCAGCCACTGGAACCTCCACTACTGGTGGGACCTGATCCGGATCGAGCCCGGCGGAAAGCAGGTCGAGACCTCGACCAGCCGGCTCACGATGCTGGGCCGACGCCTCGGGCGAGACGCGGAGTACACGCGCGCCGACTTCCTGCGGCTCAAACGCGACGTCGCGATCACGTGTGGCCCGACCATCGTTGGCGCGAGCAACATCACATCCTCGCTCGCGATCATCCGGTTCACCGGCACGCTGCTCAAGGACTTCCTCCGCGCGATCTTCGAGAAACCTTACGAGAAGAGCCTCGTGCTGCCGGGGCCGGGCGCCTACATGCTGCGCTGCATCGCGGGCAACGCGAGCTCGAAGGGTCCTCTCCACCGCGTCCCGAGCGCGGCGTATCACATGTTTCGCGTCGTCGGCAGGAAGGAGCTGGCCGAGGAGCAAGCGAACGCAACGCTCGAGGAGCTTCGCCTCCACGAGCTGCTGACGAAGCCCTTCACCGAGCTGGTGATCCAGAACGGCGGGCTCGAGGGCGAGGAGCTCGCGCAGAAGAAGGCGGAGCTCGACCTGCTCAACGCGACCATCGCGGGCGATGCGGTGTCGATGTACGGGATCCAGCGCGCGAACCTCGAGCGGGCGCGAACCAACAAGCTGATCGCTGCCCAGATCTCGACGGATCCCGACCTGGTCCCGAACAAGATCCGTGAGCGGCTCCACGAGATCGACACCGCGCTCGATCATCGCAAGGACCGGCTCGCCGGCGTCACCGGGACTCCGTACCGCGTGATCACGACGCTGGTCAGTGACGGTGGGACGATGAAGCTGATGATCGAGGCTGTCGACCTCAGCACGGCCGACGGCTTCGAGGTCCTCGTCATCGATTCGACCGCGCCGAAGAGCGGCTTTCAGAACCAGAAGGCACCAACCCGCGTCGCGGCGATTCGCGCCGCACTGACGGATCTCCTCGAGAACAGTGTCACCGGTTACGGCCGCGGCTGGTGCAGCATTCTCGTGCCGAGCGGCGGCAAGACCAGCAGCGGCGCACACGATCGCGACACGTTCGAGGTTGGCAAGGACCTCGTGTCGATGCTCGTCGAGGTGATCGAGGGCGGCTCGCTCATCATCTCCGTGCTTGCCCTGCTCGCAGCGCCGTTCACTGCAGGGGCGAGCCTCGCGATCCTGATCCCGATGGGCATCATCGGCGCGATCCCCTCCGGCTATCGGATCGCGAAGCGCCAGGAGGAAGGCACGTTTGCGTGGGACATGGAGACCGCGCTCGACATGCTCAACATCGTGAGCTCGTTCCTCGGTGTCGGCCAGACCGGCTCGGCCTCGCTCAAGTTCACGCGCCTCGCCGGCGCGTTCAAGCTCGCAGGCAACGGCGCCGACGGCCTCAACATCATCCTCGGCACCAACGAGTTCTTCAACGAGCTGCAGGACATCAGCACCGACCCGAATCTCCTGGCGAGCGAGCGACGCTACAGGCTCGCGCTCTCGGTTGCGACCAAGCTGATGAACGACGGCGTGATGGTCGGCCACATGCTCGCGATGCACATGTACGGCGACATGATGCGCAGCGGCGTGGATCCCAAGAAGTTCCCGCTGCCGAAGGGCCTCCTGCCCGGCGACTACACGCTCCCGCCGGTCAAGGAGCGCGCGCTTCCGACCGACCTCAAGCGCGCGCCCGACGACGTGCAGGCGAAGGTCAAGGCGATCGCGAAGCGCGACGTGCTCGTCCTTGTCGACCCCGAGCTCGGCCCGCGCAGCGCGGAGGTCCGCTACGTGCTCGACGCCTTCGGCTTCATCGAGGACGTCTACATCGCGTTCGGTCGCGATGCCGGCGACGCCCAGATCCCCTCGCACGCGCAGACGGCGAAGCAGCTGTTCAAGTTCACCGGGCTGCTCGGCAAGGCACGTACCCTGATCTCGTGGGCGCGCGCACTCATCACGAAGAACCCGGCGCACGAGGTTGGCAAGACGCGTGCGTGGGAAGCGCGGGTCGAGCTCGGGAAGCTTCCGAAGCAGCTCACGGACTACATGCGGATGCTGGGCTTCGAGCTCGAAGCCGGAACCAAGACCCCGAAGGATGTCGACGCCTACCTCTCTGGGCTGCTCGATCAGATGGCCACGCACGAGGCCGCACTGAAGGACGCGTCGCGAAGCACTGGCAAGATCGCTGCGCACGACACCTCGCCGCCGTTGTCGCCACGCGAACAGCTGTTCCGAGACCTCGGGCCGTACGCGAGTAGCAAGACCGGCGTGCCGCCCGCGAACATCCGGATCGTCGACGCGCCCGGCACGCAGGAGCACATCAGCGTGACGCGGGATGCCGCCGGCAACCTCGAGATTCGCGCACCGAAGGCCGCCGACGAGCTAGATGTTCGTGCCGCGATCGACGAGCACCAGAAGCTCCACGAGCGCCGGCCCGCGACCTTTCCGACGCCCGATCCAGCGTGGACCGTCGACGACGAGGCCGCCTACCAGGGCCGTCCCGCCGCCGAGCCGGGTTACAAGTGGACGCTCGACGCAGCCGGAAGCCTCGACTATGTCGCGAACGACACGCGATTCCCCGCTCGCGCGTACGATGCCGCGGCCGGGCGACATGACCGTCGGCCTGGCCTTCCTCGGAATCCTGATCTCCCGGCGCCAGCGGGCCTCGGCTCGAAGTTCAACGACCAGGAGGTGCCGGGCTTCTATCAGGCCATCGAGCCCAAGGATGGGATCGGGTCGCTCAACGTGAATGATCAGATCGTGCCTCGGGGCGGGTACGTGGAGCTCACCACGATCGTCGATGCTGGCAACCCGGATGCCCAGGGCGCGGTCTCCAACACGTTTCGACCCGGCAAGGCAGAGCTCTCGCTCGACGCGCACTTTTTCAATGACGATCTGCCGGCGCGCGTGGCGACCGATCCGGCGCTATTCGCGGACGGCACGCCGCCCACGATCCTCGCGACGATCCGACAGATGCGCCAGGTGGGGATCCCGCGCGGTGGACTGCGCCGCCTGGTGCTGCACCAGATCCAGAACGTGCTCACGGTGTTGCAGGTCCACCTCGCACTCCACGAGCTCAAGGCGACCCTGTCGACGACAGATCCTGCCTGGCCGCAGCTGTCGGAGCGACTCCAGTCAACCGCCCTCGGTGGCTACGGTCGCACCATCGCGCGCAACTCGGGGCATGCCATCGTCGGGATCGAGCTTGGCGGTGGGCGCCAGCAATTCGAGCTCGGTGGGCTGATGGACTTCTATCAACACCTCGGTGTCCAGGCGAACCCAGCCGAGGTCGGAAAGCTCCACGGCGCGTACCTGGACCCGCAGAGCACGTACCTGAAAGGAAAGTTCAACGACCTCGCGCAGCGCCTCAAGGACGCTGGGGTTACCCGGCAGACCGCGGTGGTGACAGACTTCGATATCATCCTGCTCCTGGAGGACGCACCGTGACGCGGCAGCTGATCGTCGTGATCGACAAGCTCGATCAGGGGGCCATCCCCTGGTACGAGCGCCAGTTCAAGCTCGAGGCGCTGACCGCGGATCTCACGAAGGCCGGCGTGTCGGCGCGGGTCCTCGTCGGCAAGCTCGAGGAGGCGCCGGATGCGTGGGCGTATCTCGTGATCACCGACGAGGAGGAGATGGCGGCCCGGATCCCCCAGCAACCAGCGCTCCAGGCGCGCTTGCAGCGAGCGCTCGGCGCGACGCACATCCCGCAGCGGGCGGCAGGGCTCGCACAGTCGCTCCGGCTGCTCGGCGTCGTCACCAACATGGGCTCGTGGTTCGGCTCGAAGCGTGATGATCCCAAGGCGCCGAACTCGCTGTTCGTGAAGCGGACCGTCGCGGCGCAGCTGAAATGGGAGCTGTTCGAGGTCAACAGCAGCGAGAGCTACGCGAGCACGCGTCCCCTGGCGATGACCTTGCCGAAGCTGATCGTCGAGTATCTGGTCGCGGCGCTACCTGCCGACACCTGAGTCCCGTCAGGCCGGGACGAGCGGCCGGAAGTCGACGGCGGAGCCTCGAGGCTGATCGGCCGCGCCGTTCTGGAGGTCAGCTCACTCCGCGACACTGACGAAGTAGTTCAGCTCGCCATTTGACCGTCGGTACGGCTCCTCCTGGGCGTCGGTGATGACCTCCGGGCACAGGTTCTTGACCAGTGCGATTCCCGCGGCGGTGAGGAAGTTGCGACGCAGGTCGAGCGTCTTCAGATGCGCGAGGCGCGGCGCGCCTTCGGCGAGGAACTGGGCGCCCTCGTCGGTCATCGCGCCGAGCGAGAGGTCGAGCGTCAGGAGCCCCGGGAGGCACCTCGCGCTGCCGATCATCCGCGCGATGTCGTTCGCGAACAGGCTGTTCTTGAGGCCGAGCGTGCGGAGCTGAGTGAGATCGTCGCGCTCGAGCAGCGGCATGACGTCGTCGATCTTGCACGTGCCGCCGTAGTTCTCGTCGCCGTAGTAGATCTCGAGGTGGCGGATGTTCGGCATGTGGGCGGTCGCGATCCCGCGGCCGCACGAGGCCGACAGGCCGCCGGTGATGAAGATCGCGCGCTCGAGCGCCGGCGCGTGCATCGTGCCGACCTCGAATTCGCCAGTCTCGATCTCGAGCGTCTGGAGGTTGGGGATCCGCGCCCACAGCGCGTTCAGGTTACCGGTGTGATGCCAGCTGATTTGGTCGACGTTGTCGCCGAACGTGAGCTTCCTGGTCGAGGGCGGCGCCTTCTCGGCGAGCACGTCGATCACGTCCTGCAGATCGGCCTCGTTCGGATCTCCGTTCGATTGAAATGCAAACTCGACGACGAAGCGCGCGGACGGATGATCGAGCGCGGTGCTCAGGACCTCGGCGATCTGGCCGTCGAACTTGGTGTCGCCATCCTGGTACTCGTCGTGCGACAGCCGGACGTAGTGGATGAAGCCGTTCTTCCAGCGGAACGCCTGGCGGTGGATCTGCTGCCACGCCTCGTCCTGCTCGGGTGTGCGCAGGCTCGACGAGCTGTTGTTGCCACCCTCGTCGTAGACCGTGGCGTGGGCGGCGAGGGGACCCAGGAAGTAGTCGCGATGCTTCGCGAGCACCGCATCTGCCTCGGTGTCCTTGCCGGTGAGCTGGAGCGCCATCAGCTCGCCCCGCGGATCGCCCTGGACCTGAAGCCAGTCGGCGAGTACGACATAGGGCTCGCGATCGATGGGGTTGGCGGCGATCGCCGCTTCGAGGTCCGGATTCCGCGCGTCCTGCATCGGGAGACAGTAAAGCGACCGCCGTCGGACCTGATTGCACAACGTCTGGTTTCGGCGCGCAGGTCGCCGACCTGGGAGCCGGGATCGGGATAGTGTGCCTGAGCGATGAGTCACGGTCGCGCACGGCTCAGCGCCGACGAGCTCGAGCACATCACGGCTCGCACGCTCGCCCACTACGACGACTCGGCGCGGTCGTTCTGGGAAGGCACGCGTCACCATGACGTGTCGCAGAACTACGCGGCCCTGCTCGACGCGATCGAAGCGCCGCCGCCGTTCACGGTGCTCGACTTCGGTTGTGGGCCCGGCCGCGATCTCATCTACTTTCGATCGCAGGGCCACGAGGCGATCGGGCTCGATGGGTCAGCGGCGTTCGTCGAGATGGCGCGCGAGAACGCTGGGTGCGAGGTCTGGCATCAGGATTTCTTGAAGCTCTCGCTCCCCGCCGCGCGGTTCGACGGCGTGTTCGCCAACGCGTCGCTGTTTCACGTCCCGGCGCAGGAGCTTCCCCGGGTCCTCCGCGAGCTCCACGCTGCGCTCGTCGAGCGCGGCGTCGTGTTCTGCTCGAATCCTCGCGGGCAGGACACCGAGGGCTTCGCCGGAGACGATCGGTTCGGCGCCTACTACTGTCTCGAGACCTGGCGGGCGCGGATGACGGCGGCCGGCTTCATCGAGCTTGCCCACTACTATCGTCCCGAAGGAAAGCCCCGCCACGAACAGCCATGGCTCGCAACGGTCTGGCGGAAGCAGACACCGTAGCGCGGTGGTGCATCGGCGGCGGATTTGCGGCAGGACTCACCGCGATCGCAGTGGTCGCAGCCGGTGTCGGCGGTTACTCGACCTGCTGCTCGCGTTGCTGTGATCCGGATCTCACGGGAGCACTGCGTCGGAGGTGGTCCTCCTGGACGCGATGGGCGATCGCGTAGATCCACGGTACGGGATCGGCACCGCGGACGTAGGCGCCGCGCCTCCGGTGAACCGCGAGGAAGGTGTCCTGCAGCAGCGCCGTGGCCACCTCGGGCTGGCGTGACCGCGCGCTGAGATATCCGAGGACGAGCGGCGCCACCAGGGCGTACATCGACCGAAACGCATCCGCGTCGCCATCGCAATACCGCGCCATCAACTTCATCGGCTCGTTCATCGGTCTCGTCCGACGACTCTACGTGGCGAGCCGGGCCGCGGCCGTTGCCAAGTTCTCAGGCCGCTGTTCGCGATTCTCGAACGATCCGGGTCAGTGGAACGGCGTGTTCGAATTTCTCGCTGATACCAGCCGTGGGTGGCCGCGTAGGGGCTGGGCGAGCACCACCTATCGCTCGCGGAGATACCCCATGAATAAGCTATCGTTTGCTAGCGCCACCTCACTCCTCACGGTCCTCGCTGGAATCGCCGCCTGCGGCGACTCCGATTCCGGGGGCGGCTCCCCCGACGCACGCCCGAGATCCGACGCCCCCGCACAGGACGCATCGCCTACCGACGCGCCGGCGACTCCCGCGCCGAGCGCGGTCTACATCCTGTCGAACGAGGCGGACGCGAATCGGATCGTCGTGTTTTCCCGTGCAGCTGATGGAACGCTGACGCCGGAGAGCGCCTACGCGACGGGGGGGAAGGGCGCAGCCGCCGGTCTCGGATCGCAGGGCGCGCTCGTCTTCGATGACGACAGCGAGCGGATGTTCGCAGTCAACGCAGGTGACAACTCGCTCTCGATGTTGACGCTCGCTTCCGATGGCGCGCTGACGATGCGCTCGCACGTCCCGGCAGGTGGTGTGCGGCCGGTCAGCATCACGGTCCACGGCGATGTCGTCTACGTTGTCAACGCTGGTTCGCCGTCGGTCGCCGCGAACATCTCGGGCTTCCGGATCACCGCGAATGCGCTGGTGGCGATCCCGGGCTCCGTCCGGCCGCTCAGCATGGCGCAACCCGGCCCCGCGCAGATCGAGTTCTCTCCCGCCGGGACGCACCTGATCGTCACCGAGAAGATGACCAACAAGATCGCCACCTACGCGGTCACGGACGGCGTGGCTGCGGCCCCGGTGGTGCGGGCCTCGGTCGGCATGACGCCGTTCGGCTTCGCGTTCAGCGACGCCGGGCATCTCCTGGTGTCCGAGGCGTTCGGCGGTGGCCCCGGTCTCGGTGCCACGACCTCGTACGCGATCGGCGCGGGCGGCGCCCTGACGCCGGTCAGCGAGTCGGTCGCATCGGGCCAGAGCGCGCCGTGCTGGGTGGTGTTCGCGGGCGGTCACGCGTACGTGACGAACACGGCGAGCAACACGGTCACCTCTTACACGGTCGCTGCGAGCGGAGCGCTGACCCTCGACGATCCGAACGGCAGCGCCGCCACCTCCGGAATGGGGCCCATCGATGCCGACGTTTCCGACGACGGGCACCAGCTCTACGTGCTCGACTCGGGGGACGATCACCTGAGCATCTATGACATCGCCGCCGACGGTGGGCTGACGCGCAAGCCCGACGTGTCGGGCGTCTCGGTCAATGGAGTGGGACTGGTCGCGCGCTGAAGGCTTGCGTCTGCTGCCGCCCCGCTGCACCCTCTCCCGTCAGATGACGATGACTCGCTACCAGCGAGTGGCGCAGCTGTGGAACTGGCTCCCGGGTTTTCGCGGTGTGGCGGAACATCAGAGCGTCCACAAGGCCGCGCACGCCCTCGGGATCAGCCCGTCGGCGCTGTCGCGCACGGTGAAGCTGCTCGAGTCGGCGCTCGGTGCTGATCTGTTCGTCCGCCAGGGCACCGGCATGCAACTCACCGCGTTCGGCGCGGAGTTGCTCACGCTCACCAGAGACGTCATGCGGCAGTTTGACGATTGCATCGCGCGCGATCACGCGCGGCGAGGCGCGATCGCGCGGCTCTCGATCGGCGTCGCCTGCGAGATCGCGACCGCGGTAGTCTGTCGGACCCTGGTCACCCGACCGCCCACGTCCACCACGCTCGATATCGTGCGCGTGTCCGAGGACGACGTCGCGGGCGAGCTGCTCCGCGGCAACCTGGATCTCGTGGTGACCCGGAACGACCCGCGGACGGCGAACCTCGCGAGCGTACGTCTCGGCGAGGCGCGATTCGGCATCTATGCGGCGGCCGATCACGAGCTCGCGATCTCGACCCAGCCGATCACGACGTCGATGCTCGAGGCAGCCGCGTTCATCGCGCTGAACGATGGTCCGCAACCACCACGGACCGGCGGCGTCGCGTGTACCTGTGACTCGCTGGAGATCGCCCGCGCGTTGTGCGAGACGAGCTCGCTGCTGTGTGCGCTACCGGATGTGCTGGTCGCGCACCTGTCGTCGGTCCGGAGGCTCGCCGATGCCGGTGACGCCGTGGTGTTCCATGCCGTTCACCGCGAGCCGATCGGCGAGCCGGACGAGGACACACCGATATTGAAGTTCGTCTCGCAGCTTCGCGCCACGCTCGCGTGAGGTACGTGGCGTCGTGTTAGATCGCGCGGATGTGCGTCCGTGCGGGAGGCAGGCAGCGACGAGCGCTCACCGGCAGTCGGTGTCTTTCGCGATCCGCACACGCTTGCCCCTGTCAGTGCTCCACGCGGTCACGCAACTTGCGGCGTCGCCCAGCGCACGTGTCTTGCTGGCGCGGAAGCCTGCGGCCTTCAGCGCGCGAGATTCGCCGTCGATGCGGAACAGGCGCACGCGGCCGCCGTCGACCCAGGTCACGAACAGACCGTGCGCGTTCGTCGCGAAATCCACCGTGCTAGCGTCGATATGATGCGGGAGCTCGCGCGTGCGCAGGAGCGTGCCGTGGGTGTTCACGAACGCCACTCGAAGGTGCTCGCCGGGATCCGCATGAAGGATCGCCCAGCCGTCGGCGTGCGGCGCGATGCGCACGGTGCGGAGACTGACGTCGCCAACCGGTACCGCGAACCGCTCATCCCGACCGCCGCGAAACGGTTGCTCGAATGCGACGTGTAGCGTCCCCTGGTCGGTCCTGCGCGTCCACGCGATCGCGATTTCCCGGCCGCGCGCCGCGCCGGCGCACGCATACGGACTGAATGCGACGAGCCTGTCGCCCAGGTAGCCACCGAGGCGATCGACGACCAGGATGCCGAGCTCGTCCTTCGGGTAACGATGGCTGCGTCCAATTGCTATGTACGGAATCACAACCCGGTCCTCGATCACGCCCGCGCCATGACAGGCCTCGTCCATGATGGAGAACGTGGATACGCTCCCTGCAGCGTTGCCGCTCGCGTCGAGCCGGACCGCGAGGATCTCCGTGGCCCAGACCGGCTTCTTGTTGGGGTCGTCGACGCGAGATGTCGCGATGTACCCACCATCGATCGCAACCAGCTCGACTCCACCTTGCTGGAGATCCTCGCGTTCGACGACCGCATGGGGCGCGCCGAGCGGCTTCAACGTGTCGCGTGCGAACTGTTGCACGAGCAGGGCACCACCATGCCTGGCAGGGCGCATCCAGACGACGGTATAGCGGTCCTCCGCGACGGCGATCGCGGGAGGGTGATCGCGATGCGGCGAATCCCGACACGTCCCGAGCTGCAGCGTGACGAGCGCGACCACCGCGAATGCGACGACGGGTAGCTCGACCATCGCGCGCGGCTCGTGCATCGGACTGAAGATATCACTGCGACCGCTCGCATCGGAGATCAGTCCCGGTCGCAAGTCCGAACGTCAGTAGTAGACGTTCGCCCGCAGCGCCCGGTGGTCGGAGTACGTCCCGCCGGTCGACGATTCGTTGATCGTCTTCGCGCCACTGAAGCCGTGGCCGCCCTTCACGAGCATGAAGTCGATGCGGCGCGTGCCATTGGTCGAGGTCGAGTCGGGGCAGCCACTCGAAGGACAGGTCTCGGCGATCGGGTCGCGGAAGCCAAAGCTGATCGCGTCATTCCACCAGCCCTCGGTGCCCTTGGACGTGTTGGCATCACCGGCGACGATCTTCAGCGTGCCGCCCAGGGTGTCGATCGCGCTGTTGGCTTCCTTGATGTTCTCGTCCGCACACTTCGGGCCGTACCAGGTCTGGGTCGGCCAGTGGATCGACGCCACGCTGACCCGCTGCTTCGCGACGCGGTCGTAGAGCCGGATGCCCACGTTCTCGACCCGGTCCTGGCTGGTCGGGGTGTCGTCGAGGTTCCGGCAGCCGCCCGTGCCGTTGCTCCAGTTGTCGGGAGCGTCCGAGTGCCAGCGCGTGACGGCCTCGTAGGTGAAGCGGTCGGTGCGGTAGATGACCGCGTTGGTCTGCTGGTTCTTCAGCTTGCCGCAGGTGCTGGTGTAGCCCATCGACCCAGGGCTCGCGACCGCGATGACGCCGGCGTAGGTTCCCGGCAGCTCGTTGGTCATCCGCGCGGTCAGCTGGTCGAGCTGGGCGGTGTTGCGGATCTGCTGGGTGACGAAGATGTCGGGGCTCTTCGCTTGCGCCTTGATGTAGTTGAACAGCTTGTTCCAGTCGCCCGCGTCGCAGCTGACCGGCAACATGTTCTCGATGTTGTTGTTGTAGACGACCAGGTAGTCCGGCGAGGTGTTGACGACCCCCGCGATCTCGGCCTGATCGATCGCGAGCTCGTCATCCACGAGTCCGTCGGCCACGAGCTCGTCCTCTTCGGTGCCGCCCGCGTCCGTGCAACCGAACATCGGCAACGACACCAGCGCGGCGATCGCGAGTCGCGACTTCAGATGGCGCATCACACGACCCGCCCGGACATCCAAGTTCATGCTCTTCATCACTCGTTCTCCTGTTGAGACGGGTTTGTTCACCCGCTTGCGGCGCGATCACGCAACAACCACGCCGCGTTCGAAGCCGTGTGATTCTCAGGAGTTCTGCAGGCGACTGTAACGGTCCGCGTTACAGGCGAGACCTCGTTGGTGCATGAAAACATGTCACGCAACTATGCATCCAAAGCGGCATCGATCGCCGGTGTCCCCACGCGGCCCGAACATCACGTGCTGGTGCAACCGCGTGTGACGCGGCACCGCGAGCGTGGTGATTCCACGTAACCGCCACGGCGGGTACGCGTACCTCCCACCTCTGGATGTCCGCCCGTCATCAACAGCGCGAGCACGGTCGTGATGTCGTCAACCTTCCGGTCACCGTGCATACGACGCGGCGCGACGTTCGGACTGAACCGACGAACCGCTTCCCGTCGGTCGACCGCGCGCACAGCGCGAGCCTCGTCGCCGCGCTTGTAATAATGCTGGTCGCCGCACGCGCGGCGGGCGCTGGGCCGATCGAGCGACCCGTTGTCGGTGGCCAGGCGAGCACGCTCGCGGACCATCCCGCCGTGGTCGCCATCGTCTATCGCGACGGCGGACCCCTGTGCACCGGGACCCTGATCGCACGCGATGTCGTGCTCACCGCGGCCCACTGCCTCGACCCGGCGCTGCACGGCGACGCGATTCCCTCGGTCACGCGCGCCCTCGATCTCCAGCAGGACGTGACCTGGGTTGCCGGTCATTCCAAGCACGTGCCCGCGAGCTACGACAGCGCCTCCGATCCACCGGACGCACTCTCGCGGAACAGCGACATCGGCATCCTGATCCTGGACGACGAGCTGGCGGTCGAGCCCGTGCGCGTACTCCGCCCGGATGAGGCCGGGCTGCTGGTCGGAGCGAGCGTCGACATCGTCGGCTACGGCGTGTTCCAGCTCGATCCGCGACGTGCCGCCGTCAAGCACCATGCGACCGCGACGCTGCAAGCGGTGGACGAAGCCGAGATCCTGGTCAGCGCACCTGGTGAGCCGCAGAACTGCGGCGGCGACTCCGGCGGGCCCGCGATCGCCTGGCTCGATGGCGCTCCACGGATCATCGGCGTGGTGTCGCGCTCCGCGGATCGCACCGGCGATTGCGTTGCAGGCACGATCGATACCCGCGCAGATGCTTTTGCCGACTGGACCGCGGACGTCGTGGCCGAGGAGCGACAGGTGTCATCCGGTTGCGCGACCACGGGTACGGAGTCGAACGCGCCCTCGCTGCTGGTGCTGTTCGCCTGGCTGATCCGCCGGCGAGGACGAGATGAGCTGAAACGAACCAAAAAGACCGTGAAGGGATACGAGAGATGAAGATCCAGATGATCGCTTGTGTGAGTGCCGTGTTGCTAGCTGCCTGCGTGACGCAAGACGAGGCTGGCCCCCACGACAACAAGGACATCGTCATCGACGATTCCGGCTCCGCCTGCGCCGCGGACGAAGTCCCTGTCGTTCACGAGATCCCCGATGAGGAGAAGGTCGCGTCGTCGTGCGTCGCGCGCGAGGATCTCGAGACCGGGCCAGATCTGTTCTATTGCTGGGCCGGCGGTTGGACGTGGTCGTTCGAAACATACCGAGGGCCCAACGAGTACGTGTGTGGCCGTCTGGGCAGCTGGTATTGCGGGACTGTCAACTACATCGGCTGGAGCAATGGCTACTATCGATACTACGCGTCGCCCGGCACGATGTGCACCAACTGAGCACGGCCGGTGGCTGGACGAGTCGGCTGGCAGACGGCCGACAGCAACGAGTTGCGTCAACGACCCATTAAACGTGAAGGGATACGAGAGATGAAGATTCAGATGATCGCTTGTGCAAGCAGCTTGTTGATTGCCTCCTGCGTGACCTCGTCGGACGAGGTCCGCCCGGAGGACAACAAGGACCACGTCATCAACGATTCAGGCTCCGCCTGCGCCGTGGACGAGGTCTCCTTGGTGGACAAGCTTCCCGAGGACGGGAACGTCACGTCCTCGTGTGTCGCGAGACAGGACCTCGAGGCCGACCGGGCGGACCTGTTCTACTGCTTCGCCGGCCGCTGGAGCTGGTGGTTCGAGAACTACCGCGGCCCGACCGAGTACCTCTGTATCCGCCCGCCGGGCGGTCCGCTGTACTGCGGCACGTTCCACTACACCGGCTGGGTCCAGGGCAAGTACACGTACGTCGCCTATCCCGGCACGATGTGCACGAACTGAGCGCCGAGCTCGCTTCGGGAGGATGACGGTATCGATCACGTGGATCACGCCATTCGAGGTCTCGATGTCCGCCTTCGCGACCACGGTGGTAGATGAGCGCGGCGGTCAACTTCTACTTGTCCACGAGTAGCGCGTCGAGCGTGCCCTTCGGCAGCTGTACCCGTTGGAGCCATGCCAGTGGTCGGCGGTTACGCGACAGTTGGCGCGCCCGCGTGTGACCACCGTTCGGGTACGCTGCGCCCGATGCAAGCTGACGAGCTCGGACGACCGCTCGGACGATCCGAGATCGAGGAACTCACCGCGGTCCTCGCGACCGCGCCTGGCGCGATGCCGTATCTGCAAACGCACGGGTTCCTGACCGCGATCGCGTCGGCGCCGACGTTGTTCGCGCCGAGCCAGTGGCAAGGCCGCGTGCTCGGCGACGACCCCTTCGCGTCGCCCGCACACGCGCAGCGCATCTTCGGTCTCGCGCTGCGGCTGTCCAACGGCATCATCACGATGCTGGAGCGCGGGCAGCACATCACCCCGTCCGAGCCGGACGACGTGACATGGTGCGCTGGCTACCTGTGCGCCGCGCGGATGGACGAGGCGTGGATCGACGACGAGCGTGGCCACGAGTTGCTGTTTCCGATCGCGCTGCTGGCAGGCGACGTCGATCTGGTCGGCGAGACCGACCCCGATGGCTCGGTCATCACCGATCCAACACGGCACCTGCGCCGGTGCCGCGACCGCCTCGAGACCGTGGTGCACGAGACCAACCGGTACTTCACGGCGCAACGGCGGGCAGCGCTCCCGGCACCGGCTCCTTAGGTCGGCCGCAACGAGCCAATGTCCGTGCGGCAGCGGCACGAAGTACAAGAAGTGCTGCGCGCGGAAAGCCACCTGACGACCGCGTGACGGACACGCCGTCCGCGCGCCGGTCGGACACGGACATCCGCGTGGCGAGATTCAATAACTTCGCGCTGGCGCATCGCGTGCACCGCCGCCCGCCCATGCTCGCGTCAGCCGATACGTTCACGTTCCTCGATCTGTCCTGCAGAGACGTCGACATCCCACTCCTCCACGACCATGCACGCCGGGTCGACTTCGCGGTCGGCCGCCTGTGCGATGCGCTCGGGGAACCGGATGGCGTGGACGTTCACGCGCTCGCGTTCCACGCTCATCACGCCGTGCTCGATCTCGCCGCGGAGCTCGAACCTGCCGACAGCGACAACGACAGTACGAGGCAGAAGCTCGAGTACGCACGCGCCGCCGTGGCCGCATTGCTCGAGGAGCTGGACCGGCTGGTCGAGGAGCAGATGACTCGCCGCGTTTAGGAGTTCCTCTGATCGGCTTTACGCGCTCTTCACGCTGGCTCACCGTCTGCAACACCTGCACGTAATGATAGGTCTCGAGGCGACTCAAGAAGTACCGAGCAGCAAGCGGGCGCAGATCGAGAAGACCGTCAGCGTCATGGTGATCGACGATGACGCGGATGGCGCCGACCTGATCGCGCTGTTGCTTCAGCGCGCCGGCTACACCGTGGCGACGGCCCGCAACGGCGCCGAGGGGCTCGTGATGCTGGAGCGCATCCGCCCACAGCTCATTCTGCTCGACGTCCACATGCCGATCATGGACGGACCACGGTTCCGCGAGGCCCAGCGCCACGATCCGGCACTGCTCGAGATCCCTACGGTCGTGATGTCCTCGGACCCTGACAGCGAGATGGTGCTCGACCCTGGCATCACGGCAACGATCAAGAAGCCCGCCTCGATCGACGCGATCATGGACCTCGTCGAGCAGCACTGCCACGCCCCGGGCGACTAGCGATCGAGCGCGTGTGCCACGGCGGGCGCACTCCCGAGCGCACATACCGTGGAATGCCGGCCGAACGACTCGTAGACCGGCCGCTGGCCAGGCTCCAGGTCCGCGCCAGCTCGAGCGTCGTTTAATCGGTCGGCCGAGCCCGGGTATGCTGCGCAGCGATGATCGGTCCCGAGCTGCACCGCCCCCTGACTCGCCACGAGAGCGACACGCTGAGCGAGCACCTGGCCACGACGCCGGCCGCGATGCCGTATCACGAGGCCCATGGCTTTCTCACCGCGGTCGTGTCCGCGCCGACCACGTTCCAACCGAGCCAGTGGCAGCGCGTACTGCTCGGCGAGGGCGCGTTCGTATCGCACGAGCACGCGGAGCGCATCTTCGGACTGGTGATGCGGTTCTACAACGGGATCGTCAGCTCGTTGGAAGCGCGCCAACGAATCACCCCGGCCGAGCCCGACGACGTGCCGTGGTCCACCGGCTACCTGAAGTGCGTGCGCATGGACAAGGTCTGGATGGCGGACGAGCACCAGCTCAAGCAGCTGTACCCGATGGCCGTGCTGTCGGGTGCGCTCGATCTCGTCGGCAAGCCCGACGCTGCGGGCGAGATCATCACTGATCCAGCGCCGCAGCTCCATCGCTGCCGTCAGGCCCTCGAGTCCAGCGTCCACGAGATCAACCGCCACTGGACCGCGCGGCGACGGGCCGGCATGGCGCCACCGACGAGGGCGCCGAAGGTCGGGCGCAACGAGTCGTGTCCGTGCGGCAGCGGCACGAAGTACAAGAAGTGCTGCGCGCTGAAGGAGGCGTGACCGCAAGCACGGGTTGTCGCCACCCGGTCGAGCGCGGCCGCCACGGCGGCCACATGAACCGTCGACCTCTGGGCGTAACGAGTCGCAGCTCCTGCGCTCCAAGCAGCGTGCGACAGCTGGGCCCAGTTGCGGTGATCCTGGCGGCGAGCCTTGCCCAGGCCCAGCGCATGCGATGCCGACGGCGTCGATCGGATCGAGAAGGTGACCGCACCGCGCGTGCTGGCCGTCGTCACCGAGCCGGGTGCTGACGCTCGATGGCGAGCTCGCGCTGACCGTGTTCACCGTCGATCCCGATGGCCCGCGCGAGGTCGATGCCGTGCGCATGCGAGCGTGCGCGCCGTGGAAGTTCATCGCCGAGCCCACGCTCGATTGCACGGGCGTCGACGCGCTCGAGCTCGTACATGACAACGGCCGCATCGTCACCTCGGCCGCCGCACTCGCCGCCGCGTTCCCGTCGCCACCCGACATCCCGGCACCGTCCGATCCGTGGCGCGCGGCCCTCGCGGCGGGCCTCGAGATCCGCGTCCCGATCATCGCCGAGATCGACGTCGGTGGTCAGACGCTGATCGCACGCCGCGACCTCGAGGTCATCGACGGCACGGTGCCGCGCCAGAACCCGCGGTTCACGGAGCTCCGGTTCGATGGCCTCACGACCCAGACCCTGCGCGCGGGCCAGCGCTACCGGCTGACCTCGGCCGTCGATCGGACCAGCCTCGACGAGCGCGAGCGGCGTGGCGAGCTCTCGCTCGAGGTGGTCGACTGCAACTTCTACGTCACCGCCGGCGAGCTCGACGAGCCCGAGGTCGACATCGAGGACACCGAGCCCGCGATGCCCGAGACCCAGCCCAATGGCTACACCGCGGGCGCGTCCGGCTCGGCGTGGATGTTCGTGGTCGGCACCGACGACACGGGCGGGATGTCCGTGCTGTCGATGCCGCTCACGATCGAGTGATCAGACGTTGCGCGCCTCGTGGAACGACTGCAGCGCGGCGTTCGCGCGCGCGACGACCTCGAGCTTGGTTTCGATCGCGGCCAGGGCGCTGCCGGGGATCGCGAAGTAGCCCTCGTGCTCGCTCGCGCCGGTGTACACGCGATTGCCGACGCAGCCGAAGCTCGACGACGCGCGCGCGGATTGCTGCGCCTGCGGGAGCACCGCGCAGGTGGGCCGGCCCAGCGTGGGTGCGCCCGAGCCGACGCCCGCGGCCTGGGCCGCCTCGGCGAGCAGCATCAGCTGGCGGACGTCACCGCGCACCAGCACGAGGTCGGGCGCGAACGTCGCGGCCGCGAGCGGCGCGTAGGCGATCACTCGAACGGCTCGGTCGCCGCGCGGTGCGGGATCTGCGGCACCTCCTCCATCGCCAGGTACTCGAGCCCCACCATCGTGTGGATCAGCTGCATGAGCTCCTGCTTCTGGTCGGCCGTCGTCGGGACGCCGTGGGTGTGCGCACCGACCGCGCAGCCCAGGTGGTCGGCGGCCTCGGTGTAGAACGCCTCGCCATCGCCGGCGCGACGCCAGTAGCTGCAGCTCGCGGGTGCCGCCTTGGTGACGCGAGGCAGACCGGCGGGTGGCTCCGGGAGGAAGCCGATGGCGACGGGTGGAAGCGAGAGGCCGAGCAACTGCTCGAGGCGGGTGTTCATGCGGCACGCTACCACCGGGCGGGTTATACGAAGCCATGGCGAACGACCGCGTCTTGCTGCTGGCGCCGACCACGGCGTATCAGACGGCGGACTTTCGGCGCGCGGCGGAGGCGATGGGCGTCGAGGTCACGCTCGGCACCGATCGCTGCCACGTGCTCGCCGAGGCGTGGCCCGAAGGCGCACTCGCGCTCGACTTTCGCGACCCGGCGGCCGCGGCGGAGCAGATCGCACGGGACGGTGGCGCGATCGGCGGCATCGTCGCGACCGACGAGAAGACCGCGCTGATCGGCGCGCTCGCGGCCGAGCGGCTGGGGCTGCCGAGCAATCCCGTCGAGGCGACGCGGGCGGCGGGCGACAAGCTGCGGCTGCGCGAGCTGCTCGCGGCAGCCGGCGTCCCGCAACCGGCGTTTTGCGTCGTGTCGCTCGACGACGATCCCGTGACCGACCTGCCATTCCCCGTCGTGATCAAGCCGCGCCACCTGTCGACCAGCCGTGGCGTGATGCGCGCTGATGACCCGCAGCAGCTGCGCGAGCGCTTCGCGCGCCTCGCCCGCATCCTCGCGGCACCCGAGCTGATCGCACGGGATCCGGCGGCAGCGCGCTCGGTGTTGATCGAGACCTTTGTTCCTGGCCCCGAGATCGCGTTCGAGGGCCTGCTGCGCGGCGGGCGGCTGCAGACGCTCGCGGTGTTCGACAAGCCAGATCCGCTCGATGGGCCGTTCTTCGCAGAGACGATCTATGTCACGCCTTCGCAGTTTCCAACCGCGGGGATCGAGGCCCGCGTCGCCCAGGCCGCCGCCGCACTTGGCTTGCGCGAAGGTCCGGTCCACGCCGAGCTGCGGGGCGCTGGCGTCGTGATCGAAGTCGCGGCCCGCTCGATCGGCGGGCCAGCAGGCGCGCGCTGCGGTTCGGCGCCGGCATCTCGCTCGAGGAGGTCATCATCTCGCATGCGCTTGGCCGCGACCTCGCGTGTGCGCGCACCGCCGAGGCGACCGGCGTGCTGATGCTGCCGGTCCCGCGCCCCGGCGTGCTGCGATCGATCGATGGCGTCAACGACGCGACGCGCATCCCGGGCATTCGCGAGGTCACGATCACGGCGCGACCCGGCGAGGAGGTGCTGCCGCTCCCCGAGGGCAACAAGTACCTCGGCTTCGTGTTCGCGGCGGGCGAGCGGGCCGACACCGTCGTCGCGGCGCTGCGGCAAGCACACGCCACGCTGCGGTTCGGCATCGCGCCGCTGCTATAGGTTCCGCGGATCGAGCGAGCCGAACTGGCTCGCGAGGGGCTCACTTCAACAGAACCACGCTTCGGACAGTCGCGGCGGCAGCGGCCCCGGCGGCGGCATGCGCCCGACGATGACGGCCCGTGACGTCATGCACGAGCGTGCGGAGCGCCGCGACCACGCTCGCCGGATCGCGCTCGGCTTCGGCACCGGCGGCGGCGATCTCGGCGATCTGGCGCTGCAGGTGATCGACACGCGGATCGCGATGCGTCCACCGGTACGACAGCGCCGCCGGATCGAGCTCGCCGAACGCATCGCGCGTCGCGGGCGCGAGCAGCAGGGACCCTGGCGGGACCAGCAGGCGCACCGAGAGCTGCACCGGATCGACGCAGCCGACCAGGTCCTGCGCGACGAGGAACTCGACCAGATCGGCGATCTGATCGAGCGTGGTCCACGGCGTGAACGGGACGAACGTCGGCCGCAGCACGAGGCCGGCACTGCTGGCGAGCGCGAGCGCGTGCTCGAAGTCGGCGCGCGTGTGGCCCTTGTCGAGCCGCGCGAGCACGCCATCGTCGAGCGACTCGACGGCCGTGACGACGAACGCGCAGCCGAGCGCGGCGAGCTCGGGTAGCAGCGCCGCGTGCGCGAGCAGGTGACTGACCTTGATCGTGACGTCGAACGTCAGCGCCGGCCACCGGCGGTGGAGCTCGCGGGCGATCGCCATCCCGTGCTTCGGGCCGTTGAAGAAGTCCGGATCGCCGAACGTGACGTGCTGGGCGCCACGCTCGACCAGCGCCGCGACATCGGCGAGCACGGTGGCGGCGGCGACGACGAAGAACCGACCGCCATAGACCGGCGGGATCGGGCAGTGGCGGCACAGGTGGAGGCAGCCGCGCGAGGTCTCGGTGTAGCCGGCGACATGGGTGCTCCCGTCGCGGACCAGCTTCGCGTATCGGCCGAGCTGCGGCAGGCTCGTGCGTTGCGGCTGCGGGAACGCCAGCTTCGCGAGTGTGACCGGCGGGACCGCCCCTTCACGCGCGCCCGCGAGCCGATCGACCAGGGCGACCAGCTCGGCCTCGTGCTCTCCACCGAGGACGCTGTCGGCGCCGTTCGCGCGAAGGTAGTCGGCATTGAGCGGCGCGTAGAGCCCGAAGAAGCAGATGTGCGCCGCTGGATTGAGCTCCCGGACACGCGCAGCAACCCGCACGCCGAGCCTGAGTGCGGTGTGCATCGGTACCGAGATCCCGACGAAGCTCGCGCTGCGAATGAGCGCCTCGTCGAGCTTGTCGATCGCGAGGTCCTGGACGGTGGGCTGGTGGCCCGCGCGCTCGAGGAACGCGAGCGGCATCGCGAGCCCATATGGCTGGTGCCCGAGCTCGTAGCAGGACAGCAGCGCGATCCGCATTTACTTCGCGGCGGGCTGGACGAAGTCGGGCGGCAGCGCCGCGCCTTCCCCGAACAGGAACGACTCGCATTGCTCCTTGAGCTGCTTGTGCGCGTCGGGCTGGGTCAGGTCGAGCCGGTACTCGTTGACCACCATCTTCGAGTGCTCGATCCAGAGCTTCCAGGCGTCCATCGAGATCTCGTTGTAGATCCGCTCGCCCAGCGCGTCGTTGAACGGCTTGTAGGGCATCGCCGGAAGGTCACGTTGCAGCTTCGCGCACTTGACGGTTCGGGCCATGGTCTGGACACCCTACACGATGAGGCGGGCTTCGCCGAGGGGACCGCGCCTTGCGCGGCGCGCGACCCTGCCTGCATGATTGCCGCCGGGCAGGTGAGCTTGCAGTCTCCCGATCTCGCACGCTTGATGCTGTTCGAACCCGCGCGCCACGAGCCTCTCGCCGGTGCGGCCTGGGATCCGGTGCGGGTGCGCGAGGCGATCCGTACGATCGCGAGCGAGATCGAGCGCGGCCGGGATGGCCTGTGGCCGCCACATCCGCTCGACCAGGTTCCCGAGGAGCGGCCGAAGCCGTTCAAGACGCTGTACCTCGGCGCTGCCGGGGTGGTGTGGGCGCTGTGGTATCTGCATCGCGAAGGCGCGATCCCACTGGCGCTCGATCTGCGCACGCTGATCGCCACGATCGACGACGCCTATCGCGCGGACCCCGACACCGACACGTTCGTGCCGTCCTACTTCATCGGCGAGGTCGGCATCTTGCTGGTGCGCTGGCGGCTGAGCGGCGAGCCGGCCGTCGCCGACCGGCTGTGGACCGCGGTCCACGACAACATGTCGCATCCCGCGAACGAGGCGTTCTGGGCCGCACCGGGCACCATGCTCGCCGCGGTCCACATGCTCGCGTGGACCGGGGAGCCGCGGTGGCGCGAGCTCGTGGTGGACAACATCGCCCAGCTGTGGCGGACCTGGCAGCTCGACGATCGGGTCGGCTGCCATCTGTGGACCCAGGATCTCGACGGCCGGATCGATCAGGTGATCGGCGCGGGGCATGGGTTCGCGGGCAATGTCTATGCACTGCTGCGCACGGCCGAGCTCGATCCCGCGCGGCGCCCCGAGCTCGATGCGCGCTGCTTCGCGACGCTACAGGCGCTCGCCGTCGTCGAAGGCGACGCGATCAACTGGCGGCAGGGCCTGACGCCGCCGCGACCGGGCCGCCCCGAGCTGCTCGTTCAGTGGTGCCATGGCGCGCCCGGCATCGTGACCGCGCTCGCCGATGGGCCGCGCACGCTGGACCCGCTGCTGATCGGCGCGGGGACCACGATCTGGAACGCCGGCCCACTCGCGAAGGGCTACGGGCTGTGTCACGGGACGGCCGGCAATGGCTACGCGTTCCTCAAGCTGCACCGCCGCACGGGTGATCCGATGTGGCTGTCGCGCGCGCGGTCATTCGCGATGCACGCCCTCTCCCAGTACGAGGCGAAGGAGGGGCCGGGTCGGTACTCGTTGTGGACCGGCGATGCGGGGCTCGCGGTGTACCTGTGGCACTGCGTGACCGAGGCCGATGGTCTGCCGACGCTCGATCTGATGTGATCTGATCTGATGTGACCGGCGGACCGTCGTAAACCTGACCGACACCTGTCAGCGTCCACGACACC